>DAMDKS010000006.1:98254-147309 GCA_032085455.1 Oceanobacillus sp. | reverse complement strand
TACTAGCCCTTTAATACCAAGGGTTGAGGTTTATTTATCATGTCCGAAACTTGAGAATATAAGTTAACGGAAAAAAATATCATTGGTCATTATGAAGGATATCAAAAGAAAATCGCTAGTAATCATGGTGATCCACGTCATTGGTTTTCCAAACATGGCAAGTCAATGGATACATTTCGAGCCGATGTGAAGAAAGAATTGGCAAAGGGTACGACAACATCCAAACCGTCATCTGGTGGAAAGAAATTATATCGTGTACAGATTGGTGCATATAGCGTTAAAAAGAATGCTGATAAGCAGTTAGAAAAAGCAAAGAAAGCTGGATTTAAAGATGCGTTTGTGAAATATGAATAGATGAAAATCCACTCTAAGAATGTATGATTGCTCTTAGAGTGGAAATTACATTTGATATAAATTTGTATTTTCTTCATAAATGAATTTATTTTGATATAATCTTATATATAATTGTGAGTGAGGTAATAAAATGTTTGAGTCTGAAGAAAAGATGATTTCTCATCTGATAGAACAAATGAATAATGAGCATGTATATAAAGAGATAGGCAGTGGCTACGGGATAGCTGATTTAGTTTTAGTTAAAAATCGGGCTGAATTCAATAGGTTTTTAAATAAAAGACAAGGTAGATACTTGCAAAGTAATGATCAAATTAAAATTTTTATGTATTTAAGAAGGAAGAGAAAAGGTGTATCATTTAAAAGAATATATAATGATCATTACATATCGAAAATTAAACTTAAATATAAAATTTTAAAACACCTAATTGAAATAGAAGCCATAACATTTGAAAATGGTTTGTACTATAGAAATCCCGAATTTAACTTATTCTCAATTGATTGTGAAGCAATTGAAGGGAAATTGTCAAACTGGAATGCAGGGTTATTCCAAGCAATACGATACAAAAGATTTGCAAGAAAGTCCTTTGTTGCTATAGATGAAAGATATTTGCATAGGATAGACAAGGAAGTCTTTCAAGAGCAAAATATAGGTTTAATATCAGTGGGGTCTAAAATGAAAATACAATATATTCCTATAAAGGAAATACCGTTAGACCCCGTTATGAGATACAGAATTTCTGAAAATATAATAAAGAAAATATATAATTAGATATTTGATATCTTAGGAGCATCTAAATTATACACGTTTATTATAACTTCTTTCCAAACGTCGAAATGCTTAAAGGAAAAGTTTTTAATTTTCTTTTCCTTAAGTATTTTTTGAGTTTTTATCTTTGCATTGTCTACTTTCTTTATAAATAAATTAAGTCTTTCATCGTTTGTTAATGTAGAGAATTCTTCTAGCTGTTTTTTTCGAATAAAAATATGATGTTTGATAAGGTTTTCAAAAGAAAGTAGTTTGTCAATGTTTGATGAATTATTACAGAATTTACAGCTACATAATAATTCTTTACCTACATTTGTTGAAAGAATATCTTCCATTATGTTTTTATTTTGTAGACTCAAAAGATCTTCAACATAATACCTACGTTGTGCTCCACCAGTAGTATCGCGATTTAAAAAGTCCTCTTTAAAGTTATCACCCTGTCCTAAACTAGTTACTATTGTATTGGCTCCTAGAGCTAGTAAACCTAGAGAAAAATCATTAATTCTGGATAATATAATTTCTTTTTCACTAAAAGATAGCATTTTTACTAATTTCGCGTAAATATAATAATGATTAGAATTTAGCGATTCAAAGTTTCCAGCAATCTGTAAGTAGTATCCATCTGGTTGAGCGCTCGTAATGAAATTGACTAAGTTTTCTAAATTCGATTCATCTTCAAATTTTTCTATATCAAAAGAAACACCATAATATAGAGGGGTGTTTATATTTAATTTATTTAAATAATTCTTTGCTTCTTTATAGACATTATGATCGACAATCATCCAATCACTTTTAACAGAATCATAGAAGTGATAAGGAGATAGTAGTATATTGGGTTTATAACTTAACTGTAAATCTATTGATTTTTTGGATCTTTCGTAAATTGCTAATGGACTTAAAAAGTCTTTCGGTGTTTCTTTTCTCATATCTGAAATAATATAGGGAAGTTTTTTATAGGTAACCTTGGTAGTAAATGCTGAGTATGCAAGAGTATGTGTGTAAGGATCAATAATTAATCTAGAATTCCCATTGTTTTTTATCTCATCGTATCTTTTAGACGTTGATAATAAAAGAGGTGCATTAAATAGTGCTCCATCTAAACCTTCTGATTGAGAAAATTCACTTAAAGCCTTCGAGTCATTATTTTGAGCAAGAGGAATAAATTCTAGTTTTTCTCGACTGTAGGTATATTCAATTTTTCTTTCTATTTTTTGTGATTTTAGTCCCTCTAATATTGATAAAATTTCAGAAATATTGATGTTTCTTTTATAAGGTTCTTTTTCTAATAGAGTTTCTATTAAATTTGAAAAACGAATAGGTATATTTGTTTTTTTGTTAATTACGGGTGTTGGTTTCTCGTGTAAAATTTTATTCATTGCTTCTAGTTGATTTGACATTTTAAAAGGTCTTTCACCAGATAAAAATTCATACATCATGACCGCAATAGAATAATAATCAGCTCTATAATCAATATCTTTAGCGGAAGTTAATTGTTCTGGTGGCATATAAGCAAAAGTCCCCATACCTTGCCCTGTTGTAGTTAGTGTACTTGCATCTATGAGTTTTGATATCCCAAAATCAATTATTTTTACAGTGAGCGAATCTTTCTCAGTTAATATAATATTCCCAGGTTTTAAATCTCTATGAATAATATTGGATTTATGGATGTCATGAACGGCTTCAAAAATATTGTAGGCCAATCTAGCAGCATCGTAAGATGGTAAACATTCTTTAGTTTCCTGTAGGAAGGTTTCTAGATTTTTTCCTTCTGCGTATTCCATTACAATAAACCTGTAATTTTCATCTCCATCATGAAACACTCCGTCATCTACATACTTTGCTACGTTATCACTACTCACTTCTTTCAGAATTTTGATTTCTCTTTCAATTCTTTTTGAGTCAAATGTATTGTGATCTAGCATATTTGAACGAATGAGCTTTAGAGCATATTTTGCTTTGTTTTTTTCTACTAGATATGTCGTACCAAAGTTTCCAGAACCTAAATTTTTAATAACTTCATATCCATTTATTATCACCACTATACACTCCCTTTATAAATAATAGAACGATTTTTTATCAATATATAATTTATTCTATCATTTATTTTTTAGTAAGTATAATATACCTATTTGATAAAAGCATAGTGTGGTTAATATTTTAAAAGTGTATTGAAAGGGGTTCGAATCCCCTTTTTATTTCGCATATAGGTAGAAGACTATTTAGGAGGAAATCTATATGCGAATGACACAACTCTCACCTAATCATCAAACATCAAATCGTAAATCATCAAAACCAACTGAAAAACAACTTCAAAATGAACTCAATTTTCATCTTGCTGAAAAAATTCTTATGAATTTATATGAAGAGGAGCTTATTTCCCAGGAAGAATTCAATCAATTGAGTAAATTAAATCGTCAGAAATTCAATCCTTTATTAGGCCCTTTAATGTACGATAAACCTTGATATAACAGTGTTGTAACGCTAATATGTCACGTACAAGAAGGGAGGTTGAGTGGATGAGAAAGATAACAGCACTTGATATGACAACATTTTCAGTAGTAAAACCGAAACAAAAGGTCGCTGCCTATATACGAGTATCAACGTCAAATGAGGATCAACTTATTAGTTTAGAAGCCCAAAGACGTCATTATAAAACTTTAATTGAAAATAATAATGAATGGCAGCTCGTGGATATTTATAGTGATGAAGGTATTACAGGAACAAAAAAGGATAGACGACCAGAATTGATTCGATTAATATCTGACTGCGAAAAAGGAAAGATTGACTTTATTTTAACGAAATCAATTAGTCGATTTGCGAGAAACACAATTGACTGCTTGGAACTGGTTAGAAAATTGATGGACTTAGGTGTGCAAATTTATTTTGAAAAAGAAAACATCAATACAAATTCGATGGAAAGTGAACTCATGCTTTCAATCTTAAGTAGCCTTGCAGAAAATGAATCAGTGTCACTTTCCGAAAATAGTAAATGGTCGATTAGACAACGATTTAAACGTGGAACGTATAAGCTTTCTTATCCGCCTTACGGTTACGATTATATCGATGAACAAGTAGTTGTAAATGAAGAACAGGCACAGATTGTCAAGCGAATATTCAATAGTGTACTTGAAGGAATAGGAACAGAACGAATTGCTAGGCAGTTAAATGAAGAAAAAATTCCAACAAAGCGAAATGGTAATTGGACAGGGTCTACGATACGTGGAATCGTTAAGAACGAAAAATACACCGGGGATGTGCTACTTCAAAAGACTTTTACGGATGAGCATTTTAACCGAAAGGTAAATCAAGGTGAATTAGATCAGTACTTAATTGAAAATCATCATGAAGCAATCATCACACATGCTGACTTTGAAGCGGCTAATCGAATGCTAGAATATCAAGCAAGTCAAAAGAATGTAGCTTTTGGAAGTAGAAAATATTTAAACCGTTATCCTTTTTCAGGAAAGATTGAATGTGCGGAATGTGGCGATACATTTAAAAGACGAATTCATACTTCCACACACAAAAAATATATCGCTTGGTGCTGTTCTACACATATCAAAAATAAAAAACAATGTTCCATGCTTTTTATTAGAGAGAAACGTATTCATCAGGCATTTATTACGATGATGCATAAACTTATATTTGCTCGTAAGGAAATATTGCATCCGCTATTTGAAACAGTGAAAAATGGGTTTAAACAAGATACAGAGGAGCAACTCGATCATATTGAACTACAATTGACTGAATGCTATGCAAAGAACCAAATGTTGAAAAAATTAATGGATGATAAGTTTTTAGAACAAAAGCTATATGAAGAGCAACGTGCGAAGATGAATCAACAAATTAATGAACTGTTGGAAGATAAAGAAAGATTGCTACGCCTCATTCGCAACGAAGAAGAACAAGTATATGAATTGAAAAGACTCATGAGCTTCATCAATAAACAGCAGGAGATATCAGCTTTTGATGAAACGATTTTCAATGAATATATTGAGGGGATTTATATATATTCACCAACAACAATAGGTTTTTTACTGAAAAGTGGTTTATTACTAAAAGAAGAGGTGAGCAGATAATGGCACATACTCCATTTGGCTATGAAATTGAAAACGGAAAAGTAGTCATAAATAAAGAAGAATTGAAACAACTGCAGCACCTGTTTCAAGCGTATTTATCAGGATTGTCATTGGCAAATGCTGCTAAGAAAGCTGGGGTAAAAAGAAACCATGGTGGTATTACTCGAATGTTAACGGATGAAAGGTATCTAGGGACGGAGATTTTCCCAACATTAATTTCAAATGAGATATTTGAAAAGGTAACAGCAGAAAGATATAAGCGGGCGAAAAAATTAGGAAGGTTAAATAAGAAACAAGAAGAAACCCCGTTTGAAATACCCACATTTACCTTATCAACCATCAATAAACAATATGAAAATCCATATAAACAAGCAGAATATGTTTACAGTTTAATAGAAAGTGTGGTGACCTAAACAATGGCAAGTTCAAGAAGTGTTACAATCATTCCTGCTAGACCTCAGAGAAGAAGAGAAAAAAGTGACCAACAAAAAATGAGAGTTGCTGCATATTGTAGAGTATCAACAGATAGCGATGAACAAGCAACAAGTTATGAAGTGCAAATTGAACACTATACTTCATACATTCAAGCTAATCCTGAGTGGAAACTTGCAGGGGTTTATGCAGACGATGGAATTACAGGAACGAACACGAAAATGCGAGAACAGTTTAATAAAATGATAACTGATTGCATGGATGGGAAAATTGACATGATCATTACAAAGTCTATCAGTCGATTTGCAAGGAATACATTAGATTGTTTAAAATATATAAGGAAATTGAAAGAACGAGAAATACCCGTATTCTTCGAAAAAGAAAATAATTCCATGGATGCGAAAGGGGAAGTGATGCTTACCATTATGGCATCACTTGCTCAACAAGAAAGTCAGTCACTTAGCCAAAACGTCAAACTCGGCATCCAATATCGATATCAACAAGGCGAAGTGCAAGTAAATCATAATCGATTCCTTGGTTATACGAAAGACGAAAATAAACGCTTAGTAATCGTTCCAGAAGAAGCGGAAATCATCAAGCGTATTTACCGAGAATACTTGGAAGGAGCTAGCTTAAATAAAATCGCAAAAGGACTTGAAGCGGATGGCATATTAACAGGTGCGGGAAGAGAAAAATGGTATAGCAGTTCACTGCATAAAATATTAACGAACGAAAAATATATGGGAGATGCACTCCTTCAAAAAACATACACTGTTGATTTTTTATCGAAAAAGCGAGTGAACAACGATGGAGTTGTCCCGCAATACTATGTGGAAAATAATCACGAAGCCATCATACCAAAACATCTCTTTATGCTCGTGCAAGAAGAATTGAAAAAGCGAAAAATTGCCCATATTAGTAAAAATGGACAAAGGCGAAATTACAGCAGCAACCACAGTTTGGCTCAGATTGTATTTTGTGAAAACTGTGGAGAAATATTTAGAAGAGTCCATTGGAATAACCGTGGGAAGAGGTCAATCGTTTGGCGATGCGTCAGCAGGCTTGAAAATACAGGAGTGTTTTGTGATGCACGAACTGTTAGAGAAGAGGACTTAAAGCAAGCTGTTATCCAAGCGATAAATGAACTGTTTAAAAATCGGATCAACTTTCTCAAAGTTTTAGAACAGAATATTGCACATACGTTATCAAGTCATTTACACGATAGACTGGTGAAAGTTGAAAAAGAACTGGAAGCCTTGCAACATTCTTTAATCGGCCTAGCGAATTCGAACAAAGACTATAATGACGTTGTTGATAATATTTACAAACAAAGGGAAGAAAAGCAACAACTTCAACTAGAGATTGCAGAACAAGATAATGGAAGAGAGCGATTGGAACAAATAGCAGAATTATTAAAAAAGCAAACATGCGAATTAGAAACGTATGATGAACAACTTGTGAGACGAATGATTGAAAAAATTACTGTTCACCCTAAAAAGTTGGAGATAGAATTCAAGTCTGAAATGACTGTTGAAATTGGATTGTAAAATTATTAAACTAGCCTGCAAAAATGTGAGATGTTTTTGCAGGCTCTTTCACTTGAATATTTCAACTGGAAACAATCATTTTTGATATGCTGAAAATTATTGAGGCACCTAAAAACAACAGACCTAATGCAATAAATAAAAAGGTTGAATTGATAAAATTTAATCCTACAATACTAGCTCCTATTGCCATTCCGCTATATCGGACGAAATTAAATAAACCAAGCGCTAAACCTCTTTCAGATGTATATTGATTACTAATTAACGTAGAAAAAAGCGGAGGTGAAAACCCTAATAAACATCCATAAACAAAAAGAATAATACATAAAATCACAAGGTTTTTTTCAATAGCAATGCCAAATGAAATGATTAAAAAGGGCATGATAATTAAGGTTAAACTATATAATATTTCTAGATTGAATTTTCTCTGTAATTTTTTGAAAAGGATACTCCCTATAATCATGCTTGTTGTTAAAGGTAAATATAATAATCCTATCATTTGTAAAGAGATATTATAAAAATCGTGCAGTATGATAGGTAAATATGTAAGTATCGCAAAGTAAATTAAAAATGTTAAAAAGCCAACTATAATGACCTGTTTTCCTTTTTGATTTATCCATACCGTTCTATGCTTTTTAAATATATTTGCATTTTGTTTGTTAATACCTTGTGTACTATTTATATGTGGAAGTTGAGCTATTAGTAAAATAATTAAAATTGTTGCGATAATAAATAGAAATAAAAAAACACCAGAATAGCCATAATATTGCCCGATAATACCTCCCAATACGGGTGCAAGTGTAGGTGCTAATGTTAACAAAATTTGATACGTCCCCATTGCGTCTCCACGTTTTTCTCCTTCAAATAAAAGAGTGATTGTATTTACTACGATTAACGGAATCATTGCTGTTCCAATTGCTTGAAACATTCGTGCAGCAAAAAAGATAACAAAGTTTGTAGTGAAAATACAAATGAAAGTTGAAATCATTGTAATGATGAAACTATATATAAGTAACTTCTTTTGATTTCTACCATCTATAAAAGATCCTAAAATAATTTGCATAATTGCAGTGATGAAAATAAAACCGCTAATTGTTAAGTTTACCCAAAAAATAGTAGTTTCAAAACTGTCTCTTATAATTGGTATAATCGGAGAATAAATGTTTTGATTTAATGAAGCAAAAAATGCAGCAATACTTAATAATATGAGAATCCAATTATAGTTTTCGTTTACAACAACTTTATTCATTAGGATTTCCCCTTTTTGTATAGTCATTTTTTAAATGGGAAGTAATTGTATTCAAAAAAGTAATAATTGTTTCAAGTTGTTCTTTTTGAAAAGGTTCAAGAAGTGATAAATATTTACTTTCAGCTTCTTCATGTAATTTTTCGTGGATAAAAGCCATATTATCCCCTTTATTAGTTAAACTATAAAAGATTGCTTTTTTGTTACTTCCACTTTGGTTTTCCATAATTATTTGGTGCTCTAATAATTTTCTGATTGCTTTCGTAACGGCCGGCTTTGATATTTTCAATTCTTTCGCTAAATTTGTATTATTCATGTTTTTAGACTGTTTAATTAATGCAACAATATGAAGTTGTGTCAATGTCCATGTAACACCATATAATTTATTTGTTCTTCCTTTTGCTTCTGTTTTTATAATAGATTCTCTTGTTGTTATGAACTCTTGTAGTGCCTTTAAGACTTCTTTTTTAGCATTTTCCATAAGTATACTCCTCTATTGTTAACTGGTTAACAATAGAGTAAGGCAATTTATTGTATTTGTCAAAGTGTAAAGTACTAACTATGTGGTATGCTATTTCAAAAGGATAGTACCAGGTATCATTTAAATAAGGGAGAAGAAAATGAATTTTAGTCGAGGTAATTGATGAAGGTTTTGATGAAATCATCGACCTATTCCCACGTACGTACACCTTTAGTCGACATGTTCCCGCAGACGTACTCACCCATAAAAAAGCCCTAGACATCAAGCTTGGTGGCTCGTCCCATGTCGAGGCTATAGCGTTGATACAACGTCGAACTATATAGAAATCCTTAGTTTTAAGCACTTTCACAAGCATTTCGTGTTTGTAGGAGAAGGTGATAAAACGAGAAATAAAGTACTGAAAAACCACATTACCGTTTCAGTGGTAATTGATCTGGGGTGTGGGAACACAAAAGAATGATGGTAATATGCCTTGAACAGCCTCCTGTCAATAAGAGATAAGGGGCTGTTCAATTTGAACTGGACGTGAATTTAAAAATGAAATATATTTTTAAGGGAAACAGATTATCGTTAAACTTTCTATATTAATAACCGATGTAAATGATAAGTTTACAAAATATTAATTTAGGAGGTTCTTAGAAAATGAAAAAAATAGTTTCAACAGGGCTTTTATTATTTTTTGTAGTCACTTTTCTTATCGGTAATAATGTTACACAGGCTTCTGCGAGTTTTGATGGAATAACGAATTCTGTTAACGATTTTAAAGTGGAAACAGACAACGGGGACACAGGAGGAGTCTCATCTATTTCTAATAGCTTAAGCATAGATAAGGAACAGGGGATTGATATAGAACGCCCGCCGTATTCTGTTTATTCGAATTTTAGTGTTTCAGGAGACCGTATGAATTTTTCTGATACTTTAACTGCTGCTGATCCAGATGATTTTTGGTTTTTTAGTGTTGATACTGATAGAAGTATTGTTTTTAAAATTCAAACGGAAAATCCAGATTATGTTGTGAAATTGTACCAAGTAGATTGGGAAACCCAAACTCTTTATCCGACGACTCTTAAAGGAACCCCGGAAGAGCAGGTAACGCATAGTCAATTACCAAGTGGGGACTGGGCATTGAGGGTCTACTCAACAAATACCTACGGAGACGCATATTCAATTAAAATGAATGCTACAAATCTATCTGGGGCCGTAAATATACTGTCGGCGTCCGATTCATTGTTATACCTTGTATTAGGTTATCCGAATAATGATATTTATTCTAATGGAACTTATGTCGCCACACTTGGGCAGAATAATACTCATTTAAATTGGGAAAGAGAATACTATTTTGCATGGGATGGAAATTATAATAAACGAACACACAAGGTATCAGATGCAAAAGTTAAATCTATTTCACGTCCAGTAAGTTATCATTCAAATTATGCAGATTCAGATAATGCAATACTCATCTACTTAGAGAAGGATACCTTATTTACGTATTTTGAGTCCTCTTTTAGATCTGGTCCACCAACACAGTATAATAACTCTTTTGTAGATACAATAGGAAAGACCACACCAAGAAGGCTAGATAACGATGATCTTACTAATTGGGGAGACCATATATTGGTTTACGATTTAAATACACAGAAACCAATTGATTTCTTTAGTATTTTAAACTTTTATTATGCAGGTGGTATTGAACCACTCCCTTCAATTACATTTTTAAATTAAATATCAAATAATTTCTTATTCAATTATTAAATATTTTAATATGATAAAGTGTAGGAGGTAGTGACAATGAAAATCAATCCATTTATAACGGGCAATTACCATTCCATTAATCTTAAAAACAATACGATTATAGATCGGCAAAATTCACAAAGCAAAGGTCATTTTTCAGCGAGCACATTTTCCACACAAAATCTTTTTTATAAACAGGACTTTTCTAAAGAACAAGCAATGCAAAGGGCAAAGGAGCCAATCTTTATTAATGTAACCAAACAAGAGGATGGTACGATTCTATTTGACCGTAAACAATTAAGTGATGAAGAAGTATTATCACTGCGAGAAAGTGACCTCAAAAATGTAGGTGTTAATTGGGGGGCTTTAGAATTACATTTGGCGGGACTGCAAGCGAACTATACTTCTGCTGACCAGATTGCCTATAACTTAGATTATTTCGCGTCTGAATATGCAGAGTATTCATCACAAATCAATATGCGATTTGAAGGTCAAGAACGGATGGAACAGTTACAAAAGTTAGATAGCATGATCTATTCAAGTGTTGAAAAATATGCGAATAAATTTGCTGAAATGGCAGGTAACTTTTTTTCAGAAAATGGTATGAATGTAGACGGAGATCAATTTAAAGATACCATTATAGAGTTTTTTGAACAAAGAAAGAATGCTTATACATCGTTCATTCAAGAAAATGCAAACTATGCAGGGGTTAAAGGGACAGAAGATGAGTGGTTATTAAGTGATATCCAATATATGAGTGAACAATTACGTTATACATTTACTAACCAGCATTCGGATGTGGATTTTATCAGTTCAAATGGAATGAATATAGATGATTTAGTAGCGGTCGGCACCATCATGAAAGAAACGGAGCATATTGGTTCTGGTTTTGGGGGAGTAAGTTACAATAAGCATAAATCAGAAGAAGAATTCGGTGTAGAACTTGGATTATCTGCTATGAAATATGCTTTAATCATGGAAAATTACGATGTAACAGAGGATATGAAAACGAGTCTTAACATTGCGTTTGGAAATTTTTTGGAAAATCAAAATGAACGTGCTAGTAACTATGTGGCAGAAATGCAGAAAGATCCATTTGTTAGGGACAAGGAGTCATATGCTGTCAATTGGAATAAGGAACTCGTTACAAATATTATTAACAAGATGGTTCATAACTTAAAAGCGACGGACATAAACCAATCGTTTAAGGAAGATATAAATATTTTGATTGAGTTATACAAAAATAAAGCAAATAGTGGGAAAACAAGTCAGTTATCACGTTATCATGATTACCATAATACATGGGAAGAAGCTCATTATGTCGATGATTGGAACAGGTTTGTTGATGGGCTTTCATATCAGGCAGGAATAGACCTGAAAGATTACGTTCTTGAGTATCAAATTGATTTATTTAATACAATGATTTGATGTGAGAACACAATAGAATAAAAACATTGTAAGGCGTTCAAATAAAATGAACGTCTTTTTTTACGCTTAAAAACGGAGAATAGAAGGTGGAATATGACAAAACTAACTTTAGGAAGTTTATTTGATGGGATTGGTGTATTTCCATTAGCAGCTACTCGTTATGGGATTCAACCAATATGGGAAAGTGAAATTGAAAAAGCTCCATAATCTATTACGAAGCGACATTTCCCTAACATGCCTCACTCCGGAGATATTACTAAAGTAAATGGTGGAGAAATATCACCTGTTCACATCGTTACCTTTGGTTCACCCTGTCAGTACTTATCAAATATCGGAAAACGAGAAGGTCTTACTGGAAGTCAATCTAGTTTATTTTATCATGCAATCCGCATTATTGAAGAAATGAGGGAAGCAACCAATGGAACATATCCAGTTATCGCTGTTTGGGAAAACGTCATGGGAGCTTTTTCATCAAATAACAGGCTGGATTTTAAGGCCGTGCTTGAATCGTTCACAAATACCGAAATTCCAATGCCTGCTTCTGGAGCATGGGCAAACGCAGGAATGGTCCGAGGGAATGATGTTGATATCGCTTGGCGATTGTTGGATGCCCAATATTGGGGAAAGCCCACACTTGCTCAAAGAAGAAGACGTATCTTTCTCGTGGCAGATTTTGGAGCAACATGTGCCACAGAAATATTATTTAAAGCCCGTGATTTGCAATCGGTTTTTACGTCTAGCGGAGAGAGCGGGCAGTCCCCCGCCATTACCAGTAGATTTTTCAAAAGGGATTCCTACAAATGGGAGATTTCAGTTAAGAAAAAAACGCGTCCAAAGTATGATTAAGGATTTTAAATGTTATGAACAGCCAGTTGTTTTCATGTGTCATAAGGATGAGAACGTGGAAAGTCCGATAGCGTTTGAAACAGAAGGGATTATGCTTGATACAGATTTCAAGGTGATGCAGATTAGGTGATAGAAAAAAGGACGCCAAGTGCGTTTTTTAAAACAAACTTGGATAAGCGCTTACATTCTTTTGGTGTGACACATGTTTTTATAACAGGTTTCAATACAGAATTTTGTCCTCAATTCCCCGCAATTGTCGCCTTTGACAGGGAATTTAAAGTGACGTTCATTGAAGACGCTACGGCAACGGTTAACGATGATTGTGTTTATGAATTCCCCGGATTAGATATTCGCAATTTTTGTAGGCACGGTATTGCATTGGTCCAATATGATTGAAGTTTTGGACAATGAGGAATATGTAGAAGAAAAATTGGAACCCTAGTATCGAGTTAAGTATGGTGTGACAGTCATATCGAGGCATTTGCTAAAGTCATACCAAATCCTAATTTCTCATACGGATTGAGAAATTAGGATTTTTAAATGAACGAAAGAATTAACTGACATGTTACTATAATTTTATACGCTCCCATGTGAGGAAAGGAGAAGGCATAAACAAGTGATATCTTAATTTCTCCTCTTATGCATTTAATGAGCTTGTTGTTTGTCTATAAAGTCAATTAATTGGTCAATAAAGTCTTCGTATGATTGAGAAGCTGCAAGTTTGTTAACGTTTTTAGGATTAGATAAGATTTTAATGTATTCATCGTAGATCTCTCTGTAAATGTATCTCTCTGTATAGTTCATTGCTATTAAAGATATAATTTTAATATTCGTAGCATCGCCCCATTGAATTGGTTTTTTCGGTATTAGAACAGCAATCGACGTTTGCAATGCGTCCATATTAATGGAGTGAGGGACAGCTACAATATTATTAAAAGCCGTAGAAGATAATTTTTCCCGTTTTATAACATCTTGGATGAAATGCTGGTTAACGAACTGTAGGGAAATCATCTTATTTGAAATCGAGTGAATGACTTCAAATTCATCATTGAAAGTTTGATCACTTATGAAAAAGAGCCTGTTATCAAATAAAGAGATGAGATTTTGTTTGATTTTTTGCTGTTTCTGTTTATGTTTTATGATGCTTATTTGCGTCTGTATTTTTAAAATATCTTCCTCATCTATAAATGTATGAATGAGGATTGTTTTTATATCCAGGTCAAAGGGAATGTCAACAGTTGAAAGAATTAAATCTCCATGTAGTTTTTCTATATCGTTATCAATTCTCGTGACGACTTTTGAAATAACCAGCTGATTAGAAAAGTAATGTTCCAACTTTTCCTTGAGCATGACATGCAGGTTGTTATAAGCAGGACAAATTAGAATAACATTTACCGTATCGCTTTGTTTTTGTTTTAATACTAGACAACTGCCCACATGTAAAGCAATATATGTTATTTCATCTTCAGGCAAATGAATGTTCAACTCCTCGGAAAGAAGATTAGCAATATAGACCGATAAATCATAAATAAGTGGTGACGTGCTTTTAATAGACTGGGTAAGAGGGTTTTCAAATGAAAAATTATTAGAAGCTCTAATCACCATATTTTGTATATGCAATGGAAATTTTGTTTGGAATTCCTCATCATCCAAACTAATTAAGAAACTTTCATTAACCTTTTTTATAATTCGATGAACTAAAAGAAGGTATTTCGCTTGGACCCCATTTTCAATGTCTTCAACAGCACTGGTTGTTTTACTACTGATAAGTGCTTGTAGATAATAGAGTTCGTTTTTATTCATCTGAACATGAAAGTAATCCTCGATTAATAGTTGAATTTCGTATATAATCTCGATTGAAATAAAATTATCTTTCAAAGGGTAGTTATGATAATGCACATATTGATTATCTTGCATTCGCTCAATGGAAACAATAATATGATAAATAATATTGCCAAGGGTATATTCATTAATATCGTAATCATGATTTTGAATAATTTGCAGCAATTGTTTTTTAAAACCATGTAATTCATAACCGAAAGTTTTTTCTAAATCCGTTATATTGTAAAAAGTGGTATTATACTCTTTGGTATAAATGACTCGCATGATTCTTCGTTTGTCGATTTCTTTTCCCTTGAGAGATAATTGGTCTTTAACCCTTTCGATGTTCAAATCGTAATTTCTAGTCAACTTTCTACATACTAATAAGTCCTTTTCTACGGTTGGAACGCTTACAAACAAATCATCGCTCAAATCAAAGATATTAACACCATCTTCAGACAAAATAAGTCTTTGTAAAATAAAATAGATTCTATATTCAAACGGCCTTTCCTTTTGGTGAGAGGGTTTCTTAGACTCATATTTGTGCAAACGATAACCTTGATGAGACGATTCTATGAAATACAAATGATGATAATGTTGATTAATGTATTGAATGTAATTTCGCAATGTTCGTGGAGATATATTTAAGTAAATTAATATTTGCTTTGATGTTAGCCAATCATTGTGCTCTTCTAATAAATGAATGAGTGACTCAATGTTCCTTTTCTTCATGTCCTTTCCCCCCTTCCCTCTACTACAAATACACTGTCCTTAATTAAATTCATTATAAACTTATTCCTCTATCAAAGGAAAATAAACCTTTTGCCTACCTCCTGGCAAAAAAAATATTCGTTAGCTTCCTTTTTTTTTGGCATAATAAGAGTGAAAAAAAGAAGGAGGAGAACAAAATGAAAAAAACTATTTTACTCATTTGCAGTGGTGGAGCATCCAGTGGCTTTCTAGCACAAAATATTCGCAAAGCCGCTAAGAAAAGAAATATTGAATTAGAAGTGCTAGCAAGAGGTGAGTCGGAATTAGTCGATTATATAGATCGAATTAGTATGGTACTCATTGCACCACATCTAAGTTACATCAAAGAAGACATTGAAAAACAACTTTCAAATAGAAATATTCCTTATCAAATGATTGATCAGATGACTTATGGAACCTTGAATGGAGAAAAAGGACTTGACATTATTGCCAAAGAACTAGGACTCGAATGATTTTAGAAAGGAGATTACCATGAATAAATTGATTGAGTATATGAATCAGTCCTTTGCGCCAAAAATGAATAAGCTGACAAGAAATGCCTGGGTCTCCGCTATACAAGAGGCGATTATGGCTGTATTACCACTGGTTCTCGTTGGGTCATTGATTACACTGGTTATGATTTTGAATGACTTTATATCTAATATGCCCAATTTGCAACCCATTAGTGATTTTTCATTTGGACTAATGAGTTTATTTATTTCATTTTTAATACCGTATTTTATTATGGAAAAACTAAAGAAAAATGATCGAAAATTAGTTGCTGGTTTAACAGGAGCGGCCATGTTCTTATTTTTGTTGTCTCCCAACTTTACGGAGGACGGACAAATTATTTTTACCTTTGAACGATTTGGGGCAAATGGAATGTTTGTCGCTATCATTGTAGGTTTATTTGTAAGTGTTGTGTTCAAGTTATTTAGTAAAATGTCTTTCTTTAAAGACTCCAGTTCGTTACCTGATTTTATTATTGTCTGGTTTGACACGATTATTCCTATAACACTCCTCCTATTCGTAGCATGGTTGTTTACTTTTGTAGGAAATCTTGATCTTTACGCTTTTATTCTTAGTTTGTTCCAACCTTTAAATCAGATTGGTCAAAGTCTTATAGGTTTTGTTCTTATTACTTTTATTAGTGTGTTTTTATACTCATTTGGTATCAGTCCGTGGGCATTGTATCCAATTATATTTCCAATATGGATGGCAGGGATTGAACAAAATGCAAGTTTATTGAGTCAAGGAGCAGATTCAATCTTCATCCATACTTTTGAAACGATGATGGCTTGGATTTGGATAGGTGGTATGGGAACAACTTTGCCATTAGTCATTATCATGCTACTCATCGGCAAGTCGAATCATTTGAAGGCGATTAGTAGAGTGACAATCGTTCCTTCAATTTTTAATATTAATGAACCTGTTGTTTTCGGTGCTCCAGTTGCCTATAATCCGATTCTAATGATTCCAATGTGGCTGAACGGAATTATGATACCATTAATCACTTATCTAGTGCTCTCTATGGGTGTAATTACATTGCCAGCAGAGGTGATGCAATTATGGTATGTCCCAGTTGGAATTTCCACTTATCTTGTTAACGCTGATATTAGCGGTTTACTGTTATTGTTGATTAACTTCGCTGTATCATTCATTATTTGGTATCCATTTGTAAAAGTATATGATAATCAAAAGGTCAATGAAGAGAGAGGAACACAGGACGAGGGGTAATATAGACAGCAATTCATCTGTTATGACATTTATTTCACCAAATTTCATGAATGTCTGACAATTTCATGTAGGTTGTTTTCAGAGCGTACATGATATTGTTTTAGCAAAACAATTATTTAAAAGGAAGTAGGAGAGGAATTTGAAATCAAAATATATTTTAATGGGAGCATTATTATTATTGCTTGTCTCCTGTTCTAATGATTCAAATAAACCACAAAACAATTCTTCAGGAGATGCAAACGAGTCAATCGATTATCAAGAAGAATTAGTGATTTATCTTGTAAGACATGGTCAGACATGGTTCAACACTACGGGGCAAGTTCAAGGCTTTGCTGATTCACCATTAACAAAAGATGGAGAAGAACAAGCGGTAAAGGTAGGAAAGGGTCTGGCAGATATTGACTTTGTTTCAGCCTATACTAGTGATCTTGGAAGACAACGAAATACGGCTAAGTTGCTTTTAGAACAAAATAGGCATGACACTCCAGAAATCATTGAACATGATGGCTTTAAAGAATGGAATTATGGAGGATTTGAAGGAAAAACGAATGAAGAAATGTGGGCTCCTATCATGAAGGATCATGGATTTAAATTCGATGAGGAATGGTCTGATTATGAGGAATTAGTTAACACATTGGGAGATGCTGGGGTCGCTGATGCTATTGCAGAATACGATTCTTTGCATGCAGCAGAAACATATGATGAGATTACTAGCCGCGGTGAAGCGGCAATGGAGACAGTTGTTGATCAAAACAAAACAGGAAATGTTTTAATTGTCTCCTCTGGAGGAATGATTCCTTCTTTACTAGAAATGATTGTTCCAGGAGAATATCAAGGTGAGAATTTAGATAATGGGAGTGTGACCATTTTAAAATACAAAGACGGTCAATATCATTTAGAAGTGCTAGGAGATACCTCTTATTATAAAGAGGAAGACTGATTACATCATAAATCAGAATGAAGAAGAAAGTCTAAAGTCATTTTGATTAATTTGGAGGGCTTAATGTGAGTCAATATAATATAGAAAGTTTACAAGAAGTGTCTATGAAAATTATATTAGGCGCTGGAGATGCGAGAGCCGATATTCAAACAGCTTTGGAGAATGTAGAGGTGTTTGAATTTGAGGAAGCGGAAGCAAAATTAATGGAAGCGAAAAAACATATTTCAGCAGCGCATAATGCTCAGACAGAGACGATTCAAGAAGAAGCGAGAGGAGAAACAGTCCCTTATTCAACGCTATTTACTCATGCTCAAGACCATTTGATGACCGTGAATAGCGAATGGAATATAGCTAGTAATCTATTGAAAGTTTCAAAGAAATTTGACCAAAGAATCAAACGTTTAGAAACTGAATAATTTACTGATTGGAAGTGATTGCGATGACTGTTCAAGCACCTCATTTATTTCCTAATGATTTTTTGTGGGGGGCGGCAACAGCTGCCTACCAAATAGAAGGTGCACATCTAAAGGATGGGAAAACACTATCCGTTGTTGAAAAAAATATGAATCAAAATTACGCTGATCCAAGCATTGCCTCGGGTCACTACCAATATTGGGAAAAAGATATAGAACTCATGAGAGAATTAGGCTTGAAGGCTTATCGTTTTTCTATTTCATGGCCAAGAATATTACCAAATGGTCGTGGAGAAGTAAATATAGAAGGCATTGATTTTTATCGTCATCTGATTAATCGGTTAAAAGAATATGAAATTGAGCCCATTGTAACCATTTATCATTTTGATTTACCCCAATGTTTACAAGAAGAGTATGGGGGTTGGTCATCAAGAAAAGTTATCGACGATTTTGAAGCGTATTGTCAAGTGCTGTTCAGCTATTTTAGCGATGTGAACTATTGGTTAACTATCAACGAGCAGAGTAATATGTTCCAGCTTCCGTATCTCATGGAATTTGACCCAATCATCCCGATAGATAAACAAAAGTATGAAATGAATCATATCATGACAGTGGCTCATGCTAAGGCGGTTAATTTATGTCACAGCTTGCTTCCTAATGCAAAAATAGGGCCTGCCTTGGGGATTATTCCCAATTATCCTGCAAGTTCTAAACCAGAAGATGTGTTGGCGGCCAAACATGCGGACGAACTGCGCACTTATTTATTTATGGATTTATACATGAAAGGGAGATATCGACCTTTTGTGTGGAACTACCTAAAGGAAAACGGCTTAGAACCAACTATTGAGCCAGGAGATATGGAATGTATGCAACAAGCAAAACCAGATTTTATGGGAATCAACTATTATCAGACACGAGTTGTTAAATATGTTTCAGAAGAAGTAGACAAAAAGGAACTAAAGTTGAACTATGATGGACAAGACGATGATACACAATATGATAATCTTCCCGGTCTATTTGAAGGAATGATGAATCCATTCACATCTAAAACAAATTGGGATTGGGAGATTGACCCAATTGGTATTCGGTATCTATTAAATGACCTCTATGATCGTTATCGGATTCCACTGATGATTACTGAAAATGGTATCGGTACATTGGATGAACTGACTGAAACAAAGCGAATCCATGATCAAGAAAGAATTGATTTTTTGCGTCATCATATTCAACAGCTTCAATATGCCATCAACGATGGGGTAGAAGTGTGGGGATATATGCCCTGGTCTTTCATTGATTTGTTAAGTACCACCAGTGGTTTTAGAAAAAGATACGGATTTGTTTATATAGATCGTGATGATCAGAATATAAAAAGCTTGGAACGAATTAAAAAAGATAGTTATTTTTGGTATCAAGCAGTGATTTCCTCCAATGGTAAACAGCTTTAGGTAGAGCCTCTTTGAATTAGAAATCAATCTAATTTAAAGAGGCTTTTTACGGAATGATGAGAGTATGGGCATTTCTTATTAATGATTAGAAACCAGAGCTTTATTTATCATCCTCAATGCGC
Source organism: Oceanobacillus sp. (assembly GCA_032085455.1). Lineage (GTDB taxonomy): Bacteria > Bacillota > Bacilli > Bacillales > Amphibacillaceae > Oceanobacillus. The sequence continues at coordinate 127,174 of DAMDKS010000006.1, read as the reverse complement.
ACAGAAACTAATTGATTTGCTAATAATGGTTGTGATTAAAATGGTCATATAAAAATAAGCAGATATTTTAATTCAGTACCTTGCATTAAAAAATAGTGAATGGCATAGTGTATTTACAGGTGTTATACATTATATAGTAGTGGAGTGGTGAATATTGAATGTTCAATTTAAAAAGGAGTTTTAGAACTTTGCGTGCTCGTTCTTCTCGATAAGCAAGACCACTATGGTTATGAACTGGCACAAAAGATATCTGATTGGATTGAAATATCAGAAGGTTCTGTCTATGCTTTATTGAGAAGATTAACGAAAGACGGTTATTGCACGACTTACTTACGTGAATCGACTGAAGGCCCTTCGCGAAAATATTATATGCTAACAGACCAGGGACGAGAATATTTATCTCAATTAGTGGAAGAATGGCAACATTTTTTTCAAAAGGGGTCAATCAAATTGTTAAGGAGGGACTCATCCATGAATAAAGAGAAATTTTATTAGAGATTGAACACTGTATAAAAGCTTTACCTAAAAAGGAAAGAAGCGATATTCTGCAAGATTACGAAGAACACTTTTCCTTTGGGCTGGAAGAAGGAAATTTGTTCCATAAAATGGCAAGGGAAGTATTTATCATTCCCTTAAGGGGGTGAAATTCCGTTTTGCACAAAGGTAAACTTAAAGATACATCGGGTTGACGATAGTCTAATTAGACTATATAATATTCAAGTCTAATTAGACTATTGAGTAAAGGAATGAAAATTAAATGATAAAATCTTTTTTAATGTTAGGGCAATCAAATATGGCAGGTCGTGGATTCTTGCATGAAGTAGACCCTATCTATAATGAAAAAATAAAAATGCTTCGCAACGGTCAATGGCAAATGATGACAGAGCCGATTAATTATGACCGCCCTGTTGCTGGTGTAAGTCTAGCAGCATCTTTTGCAGAAGCATTGTCGAAGGCCAACCCGGATGAAGAAATTGGTTTGATTCCTTGTGCAGAAGGTGGCAGTTCCTTGAACGATTGGCATCCGCAAGGTACTCTTTTTCAACATGCTTTGTCTGAAGCTCGATTTGCTATTGAAACTAGTGAAATTTGTGGCATACTTTGGCATCAAGGTGAAAGTGATAGCAATAATTCTCTACATGAAACGTATTATGAAAAGTTATCTCTTATCATTGAGACTTTACGAAAAGAACTAAACTTTCAAAATATCCCATTAATCATTGGTGAGCTTGGTGATTTTCTAGGAAAAACAGGTTTCGGAAAGTACTCATCAGAGTTTCAAGAAATCAACGAACAATTACGTCGATTCGCTCATAAGCAGCAAAATTGTTATTTTGTATCGGCAAAAGGTCTAACTGCCAATCCGGATGGTATTCATTTGAACGCCGTTTCCCAGCGAAAATTCGGTTATCGCTACTACGAAGCATTTTCGAAAAAGTGTCATATCCTAGAGCCTCTTTCGGATGAAAATCAATCACTAAAAACAAACAATAACTATTCTAAAACCGAACAAATTTATATTCACAGTATGAATTTGGCTATAGGTAAAATCACATACGCTGAATTTGAAGCACAAATGGCAAAGGTGATGCATTCTTGATTCCCTTATCCTTGGCTTACTTAGTCAAAATCCTGGCACTCATGGATACGAACTATTATGTTTAATGGAAAACGACATTATAAATATATCGTTAACTTCACTAAAGGATCATTTTATTACAATTTGCAACAACTTAAAGAAAAAGGTTTGATTGAACAAACACATCAAATGCGTCCAAACAATGGTCGAGAAATTCACACCTTTAAAATCACTACTTTAGGAATAGAAGAATTTGAAAAATTGATGGTCAAGTATGGGACTAAATCTGAGTATTTAAACTTACAATTCTATGGGGCATTACTCTTTGCAGATGAATTCGATAAAAGAAAATTATTAGAATTAATCGAATCACAAATCGATCAAACTGAAGCTAGAATTGCTCTTCTCGATGAATACCTAGCTAACACAAAAGAATTACCTGGTAAAATTGATTATTTTCGTCGCATGAACGAAAATTCTTGTTCACACCATTTAGTGAACTTAAAATGGTTTAAAGAATTGAAGGAAGACATAGAAGAAGCTACTGTGTAAATAAAAACTAAAATCCCGTATCAATATTACTTAGTAAAATTGATACGGGATTTTTAATGGAATCTTTTGTAGTCCAGCCACTTATTGTAATCATGTTTTGGCAAAATATTTCTACGTTAACATCAGAAAACGAAAGTGATAGAGCCACAACTAAAACTAGCACCAAACTTAATGGTATTCCACAATATAGCCCGTTTGCGGAACAAACATTAATAGATTTTTCTTAACCCATCGTACCATAGTTGTCTCTTTTCCAGACACTTATTAATAACGATTTGCATTTAGTAACAAATCTTCGGGTTGTTTTTTTATGCCATTCAAGGGGTTCGAATAGCACTGTTTTTTTGCATATTGGTGCTGGAATCTTTCTTGCTGATGTGGAGGTCAGCCTATATGCAAATTACGAAAATTACAGATATGCCAAATGCGCCGTCCGTTTCAAAAAGAAAACCTTTTACGGAAAAGGAGCTTCGAAGGGAATTCGATTATTGGAGAGCAGAAAAAGTATTCCAACAAATGTTGAAAAAAGGCTTTATTTCGAAAATGGAATTCCACAAAATAATGGATTTAAATTGCGATTCTTTCTCCCCTAAACTGGAAAAAGCTCTTATCATTATAGTTCCTATGATATTAGGTGGTTTAATTGGTTGGTTTATACCTGTCATTGCAGATTGGCTATTAAATCTTCCTGTAGTGCCTTGGGAAAAATTTATCGAATTTATAGCGTCATTGAATAGCCTATGGATCTCCATTATTGCTTCCATTATTGGAATTATTGCGGGGATATTACTGACATTGACTATTTTTGACGAAAGTCTTGAAGTTACAATAACCTATGAAAAATTACATTTAAAATTAGGTGATAAGATAGATACCCTAGAAAAAAAGATATTTCCACTATTTATATAGAAAATAAGCAGGTAATTATTGTTGGGAAAAATAGCAATGAATTGTATAGAGAAGTTTTTGAAACGAAAATAGATACTGTTCGGGAAACATTTAGGAATTATCAATATCCCTGGAAAGAGAAAGACCCTTTCGAAAAAGAGTACTAGCGATGGGTGTTAGGTCATCCAGACTTTCCGGAAAAGGTAAATGCCCTACTATATGCAAGGGAACAAGCTTTAAAAGAAGATAAAAAGACGAATGCTAAATATCTACGTGAGGATTTAGCAAAATTAGGAGTCGTAATACGAGATGAAAGAAATAGTCAATATGTTAGGCTAGTTAAAGATACTAATTAAAAAAGGAAATGACTTTATCTAAGAGTCATTTCCCTTTTGTTTAAGTAATTCTATAAATTTGTATAAGTAATGTACCCTACGAAGATCTTCACGCCCGTACACACGATACCCACTTTCTGGATCCCTACTTGGTTTTATTAATCCTTCCTTTTCCCAATGCTTAAGCGCTGTAGCAGGAACTTCAATTTCTTTTTCACTTCTCCAATCGTATACCATTTTTTCATTCTTTTATCCATAAACACCTTCATATTTTCGGGTCTCAATATTTCTAATGCTTTTGTTGCTTGTTCTTTTCTTTGAAAAAAATCGGCTTGGATCCTATTTACTTCCCATAAGCTCTTAGTAAATTGACGCTCTTGGATCATGGGCATTATTTTCCGTACTACTGCCATCCCCATCGAACGAGCCAAAAAGATTTATTTTTATCCGTTCGCCCGCAAATGATACATGCTTGTTGCTGTTCCCTATAAAAAATTATTGCAGTAAAGCCAAATATAATCCCTCCAAGAATGCAAAAAATCTGATTAGTCATCTGCCAAGTAAAATGAAATTCAAGTAAAAAAGCATAAGCCATAGAAGTAATTTGATGAACATCTGGAACAAAGGCAATAAGTAAACCAGACATACCAACTAAATAAGTAAAGATATCCAGTTTGGAATCACTTTTGCTTTTTGTATTTCTATGCCTATTAATACACCAATAAAGCAAAGGAAAACGAACATCCATCCACCTAACTGGTCTGGGAGATACATAACGATAGCTTCAAATAACCCATTATTTTGAAAGGGATATCCTGCCCCTCCATGCACCCAGAAAAGATGAAGCAATCCATAAACGAACCAAACTATAACCAAAAATGTGACCAGCTTCAAAACAGATTTTTCTTTTGTTTTCATAATTGAAATCACCTCTATAACAACTTTAAATGAATAAGGTAAAATGAAGGTGACCTAAATGTTAATTTGGGCTTAAATCAGTTTAATCATTCGACGTAATACATAAGGATTTCTCTTTGAAATGTTACGTGAATTGATCCGATTTATAGTCGTAATTTTAAACTGAAATTAAACTTTTCTTCTTATTTTTAGTGAACTTTTCAATAGCTTGACGTTATAGAGAATAATTCATATTATTAAATTGACTGAAAAATATCAAGGTTAAATTTATAGATTAATAAATAGGAGACTTCAAAAATTTCAAGTATTTGATAAAAAGGAGTTCTAAGATGCAAACTACGATTTTGCAGATTGAAGACAATGAAGAAATTGCTTCATGGCTTAATGAATTTTTAACAGAACAGGGATATAAAGTTATTTGGTTGAAATCAGGAATGCCCGCATTAGATCATATCACAGAAGCAGACCTTATTATATTGGACATTATGCTGCCTGGACTTGACGGGTATACAATAGGACAGCGTTTAAAAAATAAACACCCAGATAAACCGATACTAATGTTAACCGCAAGAAGTTCTATTGAAGATAAGCTGCAAGGACTTTCGTTTGCGGATGATTACATAACTAAGCCCTATCATCCTGATGAATTAGTAGCGCGAATTCAGATTTTACTTCGAAGAACAGGAACTATTTCAAATGATATTGTACAGGTGGGACACTTAAGAATCGATCGAACATCGAACCGGATTATGAATACCAACACAAATCAAAACATTGCCCTTACCGGTAAACAATTTCACATTTTTATGTATTTGCTTGATCACTCCAATCAGATTTTAACCCAGAGGCAAATATATGAAGCTGTATGGGAAGAACCTTTTATAAAAGGAGATCGAACGTTGATGGTACATATACGTCATTTACGTGAAAAAATAGAAATTAATCCTGGTCAGCCAGAAATTATTGATACGATTCGTGGGATTGGGTATCGGTTAAATCAATGATGAAACGAAAATCACTGGTCGTAAAATATTTGTTGATCATTGCTGCCTCCATTTTGATGTGGCCTGTTTTACCGGCAATCTACTATTTGCCTGGAATGGTGATGGAAAAACAGAATTACTACGATACGATGGAATTAGAATCTATGTGGAATCAAACAGCGGAAGAGTTACGGTATGCTGATAACCAGACCATTAACAAAAAATTAAACGAGATACAAGTGGAATATCCACAAGCTGAAATCTTCTGGGTTGATACTGAAGAGGAATCTCATTTTTTAAATAAGGTGCCCAAAGATATTCCCGAACAGTGGTCTTATGCAAGTTTAGTACATTATCTTGATGTGAAGAAAAAGCAAGACCTTTTTAATGTAACTGCCAGCATAGATTATGGGCAGGAACAGCATGGGATGATGGTCTTTTCCATACCTATCTCAAATACAATATTACCTTTAATAAAAAGTGAACTTTATTTGAATCTCCTTACAATCGCTGCTGGAATTATAATCATCATCATATCTGTGTTGTTTTTCTTAGGTATTCGGAAAAGATTGGTACGACTTTCTCTTGCGATGTCGGATACAGGAAATAATATGATTCCTGATAAGGTTCCTATTAGTAACAGCGATGAGATTGGACAATTAGAAAAAGCCTTTAACCAGATGGTAAGTAAACTGAGAAGCAGTAGACAACGGGAGATAGAGGAATCAAACTTTCGTAAGGAATGGGTCGCTAATATATCCCATGATCTGCGTGCACCATTGACTGTTATTCAACAGCATGCTTATACGATTAAGAATTATCCTTCCACTTCAAAAACCAATCATTCTATTCGAATCATTATTAATAAACTTAGTGATATCGAAAAGATGCTTGAAAAAATGCTAACTTATACTTTATTGTCTGCCGGAAAGCACCCTTTTCATCGAGAGATGGTTGACGTTGTCGATCATCTGCAACATGTTGCTATCGAATGGTATCCCGTCTTGGAAAAGGAAGGGTTTCAGATTGATGTCGAATTGCCGGATCAATCGCTGCTTTGGGATGTTGATCCATTATGGATGCGAGGTATATTGGATAACTTGATACAAAATGTAATTAGATATGCGAAGTCCGGTCAATATATTGGAATCGGATTTGTGGAACGAAATGGAAACACATACTTATTTATTAAAGATAAAGGAAAAGGAATTACACAGGACACTAAAAGGAAAGGAGCTGGTATTGGTCTCTCTATTGTTACACTTATGACGAAAGAAATGGATATCTCATGGGAAGTTTCAAGTTCTTTTGAAGGAACGATTCATTATTTAAGTCAGTACTCATAATCATAAAATTATTTATAGAAGGAAAATCTATGGTTTATATACGGGCCCAGGGTAACCATGAAGAAGAATACGGTAATTTTATTTCTTATGCAAAAAGAGCCAAGATAAATTTGATAAAATATCCCCCAATTCGTACGTAAGGATACTATTTGGGCAACGCAAAAAACAAATGCTCAACTATTTGGAGCAGATCGAACTGCGATTTTTCGACATATAAAAAATGTTTTTGAGACTGGAGAGCTAGAGGAAGAAATGGTATGTGCAGAAATTGCACATACCACACAACACGGTGCCATAGAAGGGAAAACACAGAAGAATATAAAATATTATAATTTAGATGCGATCATTTCAATTGGTTATCGCATGAAATCTAAGAAAGCAACGCAATTTCGAATTTGGACGACTGATGGTTTGAAGGAATATATCCAAAAGGATACAATTTTAATATGACAAAAGAATTAAATTATTATCCAACAAATGCATAAACTTTCACTGTTGACGAGTGGTTGGAAATGTTACAGACGGATAATTGTTTACTCCCGTCTTACTCGAAGCAATCTATGTTTTAGTTTTTGGAATGGATGGTAAAGGATCGGCCGGACAAAAATCAGAAATAACTGGACGTCCATATCAGACCTATAACAAACCAATGGCACAAACAGTTAAGCGGTTAAGAAACAAGGGGTATACTTTTGTGGAAGATATTAGAAAGGATTGTAAGAAGGAACGGTATTGGAGTCACTTTTTTTATGGTTATTATGAAGAGAAACTATTTATTTGGGAAGTGAAGGATACCTTACATACAGCATTTACTAAGTACATAAGGAAAACAGAGGAAATTGAAGTATCTAGTTTTACTAGTGAAAAGACAGATGAAAATAAAGCTGTTGAAGGGAGGAGACGACAACGTATTCATTATCAAATTGAACGTAATTCAGCAATTGTAAATTCCACAAAGAGGGATTTTATTAAAAACAATGGCACTCTTTTTTGTGAAGGATGCAATTTCTTATTTAAGCAATCTTATGGAATTGATTTTATTGAAGCACATCATGTTTTGCCCTTATATAAGGGCGAAAGAGAGACCAAAGGGATAGATTTAATCATGCTATGCGCAAATTGTCATCGTGCGGTACATAGTAAAAAGTGGAATGATAAGTCTATTAATCACTTTTTAGAATATATGAAAAATCAAGCGTTTAACGATTACCGATTAAAACAAAGATATTTCCAATGGGCAATTGAATATATGATAGGTAGACACTTTATAAATGAATCGTTTCATATCTGTATTAATGATTGCTTTCAAACAAATCAGAAGCAAACAATACAGGAAGAATAAAGATTAACAATTCTGCAATCACAGTTGCCATAACATCATAAATATCAAAACCAGAAGTTCCACCCAGTAAATATGGGTTCAAAATTTCAAGAATAAAAGCAATAACACAAACTAAAAGACAGACATTAAGATAAGTTTTTTTTGTGAATGAAGTTTTAATTAGAGACTTTTCACTAAAAGCTGGAGCAACAAATTGTTTTAACCATGCAGTTGAAAACCATGCACCACCGAAGTTGGGGGCAGTCCAAATGATGAGAGAGATGGCGTTCAATGATGAAGTATCAAATATGTTCATTTTTCGTAATAAAACGACAACTCCCCAAAACAATAGCCCTATCATCCCCATCCACTCTATTATAAGCATTCGGTACCTCATAAAGATCCCCCTTTTTATTACTAATAATTGCATTTTACATTATTTGAATGAAGTTTACCAACAGATGATGTTTTTTAAGAGAAATATAGTAAGAACGGATATATATCCTAATGTGATGCAAAAATGATATGTTTTGTTGCTAGGTATGTATCTGTAACTAAAAATGTACCTATGTTTTTAGTTTGACAGTATTGTATGTTATGTTATAGAATATGAATGAATTCTAAAATATTCATGCTTGGTGCTTTTGGATTCTTGCATTATCCAAGGGTAAGCGATGGGAAAATGGGGATTTGCGATATCCTCGCCGCTCTACAATGGGTTCAGGATCATATTGTACATTTTGGAGGCGATCCTGATCAAGTCACAGTCATGGGGCAATCCGCGGGAGCCCATGCCATTATGTGCATATTGGCCATGGGGGAGGCGCAAGGTCTTTTCAGAAAAGCGATACTACAGAGCGCACCCGCAAGTCTTGCTCCATTATCAGAAGCAAAAGCATTTGAAAATGGAAGCCGGCTGCTGGATATCTTGAATGTTAATCAGAGGGATTCACAAGAAATTATTGCTCAATTGAATACCATGTCACCTACCCAGATTATACAAGCATCGGGAAAATTGGCACAGGAAATTACAAGGTTTGGTCAACTTTCTCTCCCTTTTATGCCTGTTTTAGATTCTTTTGCTTCGGCAGATTATTTTATTGAAATGGCTGCAAAAGGCGCTGGTGAAGCAAGTATTGATCTCATTATAGGTACCAATAGAGAGGAAGCAAATATTCTTTTAGGGAACATAAAAGCCGCCGATCCAGCTTTGGTTAACGAGCGTTTTGTTGCTTTGACTGGAAAAGTAGAAGCCATCGAGCAATACCGCTTGCGGCGACCAGGGAGTACAACTATGGCTCTAGTATCTGACTTGCTTACGGACTATACATTCCTGTTCCCCTCGCTGAGATTAGCAGAATCAGTTCATAAGGCCGGCTCACGTATTTGGGTATATCAGTTGGACTGGGCACCACTTGGATCACCTTTTAAAGCCTGTCATGGCATAGAACTGCCGTTTATATTCGGAAATTTCGAAGCATATAAGGATGTACCCATATTGCAAGGGGCTAATCCAGAGGTTGTTGCTGATTTAACAACTGCCATTCGAAGTGCATGGATTGGATTTATACGAACTGGAAATCCAGGTGTTTCCATTCCATGGTCATTTTATGAACCGAATCAAAGACAAACCATGCGATATGCTTCCGTTATTGGTACTGTGGGTGACTTAGCTGAAATAAATCGCTTATCTTACACTTTAGAGTGATGTCAGACTGTGGAGACGGCGCGGGATACAGGGGAGTGCTTGGATGATTCAGTGAAATAATTTATCGATACTCCGCTAAACTATTGTGACCTTCTGCTTTAGTTTTGGGAAACTTAATGGGCAGCTTTTTAGTTGACGGTACGAAAATAGAGGAGAAAATATCTTTTAGTGGAATTTAGATATTGACAATCTTTATATTTTTTTAAAGGAGTGATTATTATTTTGATTTGTTCAAAGACCAAAGAAGTCATTGATGCCTATGTTGCTGCCTATAATTCTTTTGATGTCCCAGGAATGGTTAAACTCTTGCATAAGGATATATTGTTCAGAAATATTTCTAATGGAGAAGTTGACATGGAGACCACTGGTATCCAAAAGTTTAGGGAGCTAGCGGAAAAGTCGACTAAGCTTTTCTCTAGCCGTAGTCAGACGATATTAGATTGTAGCACCATAGACGGCAAAATAGAGGTGATAATTGATTATGAAGGTATACTGGCTATTGATTTGCCGAACGGATTAAAAACAGGAGAAAAGATGCAATTAAGAGGGAAATCAGTGTTTAAAATTGAAGAAGGAAAAATAACACTAATTGAAGATTACAGTTGACTAACAAGGCATTGTATAGCGGTATTAAACCCACAGGACAGATGGCCGGGATAATTAGTTTAATGTCAAATGAAAATCATGGTTTTTTATTTATTAAAGGAGACGATGACGTTGTCAGATGTAACAGAAATGTGCAGTATCCTCTCATAGAGGTAGATGATAAAGGTTATAGTCCAGTAAGGAAAAGGTAATAAAATACGAAATATAATCAATATCAATGGAAATATCATTTCAAATTAAGTTACAACTTATATTTGGAAAATCGTGATCACAGGCCTATTAATGGGGGTTATGAATCCATCATTGTTTACGACAGTTTGGTATATGTTGGCACTTGGTTTATTCATTATTTTAGGTATTTACAGCTCGTTAACCATAGATCGTAAAATGAAATCTATGCAAAATATTTGCGAAGGGCACGCTGGTATAAATATTCCACAGGAATATATCGAATTATTAAATAAAAAGATCTCTTATGAATGGGTACAAAACACACTACTTTTGACTATTTTCATTTTGATGATTTTTAAACCGTGGTAGTAAAAAATATGTGAAAACTTATTTTGCTTAACTGGAAATCTCAAGGTAAAATTAGAGGAGATATCGATGATGAACTTTTGCCAGTTTCTTCGATTCATTGATCAGTATCGATACGCATAAAGATAAAATTGGAATTCAACATTTTCCGCAAGTTATGCATTATTTAACCTGAATTTATCATTCAAGGTCTAATCACACATCATAAATGATGTGAGTTTTTTTACACTGTAGTGAATGAGTATAAAATTATTCATTCACTACAAGTAGGGGTGAAATACAAATGAAAAGGAAAATCACAGCAATCATTTTCTGTATAATGCAATGTCTTATGCGGAAAAGTTTTTAAATCAAGCTAACATAAAAGAACATTCTTTCCGATATTCGAACGCCAATTACGTACTGCTTGGCTATATAGTCCAACAAATAACCGGCCAGTCCTATGGAGACTATGTAAAAGAACATATTTTTGGACCCCTATCTATGAAAAACAGTTTTATTAATCTTGATGAAGCGACCGAACACGGACTAGCAACGCCTTACCGCCGAATATTCGGTTATAATGTTGCTTATGATGGCTCCTATATTTATATTCCTGGGGACTTACCAGCGGGTTACCTGTATTCTAGTGCAAAGGATATGAGCCATTACTTGATTTCCCAAATAAACGGCGGCAGGTTTGAAGACGATGCTCTTCTTTCACCGGAAGGAATAGAGTTAATGCAAACTGAACCTGTACCAGGGACGTATGCCATGGGTTGGCAGTTAGATAACATAGGTGGTTTCCCTGTTATCGGTCATCCAGGAGGCTCGATAGGATTCCAGTCCCAAACCTGGATAGTTCCAGAACAAAAGCTAGGAGTTATTGTATTCGCCAACGTACTTGATGCTATCGATACCGATTTACCCAAAACAGATGTTATTACCACCACTCACATCGCTTCGGGGATCATAAACATATTGAATGATCAGCCGATTGAAGAAGTGGGATTAAGCATTCCACAAAAATACCTGCTCGTAAACGTATTAATGCTATTTTTTAGCGCATGGTTGTTATACACGATTGCCCGAACTGTAAAGCGCTGTCTATGGAAGTTGGATTCTGACAACCTTTGCTATACTGAGGTTTCTTTCAGGGTTATATCTAAAATCGTGCTGTATTTTGCAAGTCTTATAATAATCCTGGTATTGAGTATGACTCAAGTTGTGCCAATTTGGCATATTGCAACCATTTATCAGCCGGATGTCATTCTGTGGGTAAAAATCATGGCTGTACTACTTTCTCTAAAGGGATGCATAGAGATCATTGGATTGGTACAGATAAATATTTAAAAACTGCGTACTTTGTCATGATTGTGAAGCATGAACGCAGATTTAAAAAGTCGCGATATTTGTATAAAAGATACGGGGTTTAAAAGGTCTGTTTTGAACATTTTTTTCAAAAGCATCTTCCGCAATCAGGTGGTCAGTCTGCACTTTTGGGGGTTCATAACTTAAAAGCCACGGACGTAAACCAATCGTTTAAGGAAGACAAGAATATTTTGATTAAATTATGCAAAGCAAAGCGATAGTGAGAAAATAAGTGAGTTTTCTCGTTATTATGATTACCACAATTCATGGAAAGAAGGTCTTTATGTAGATGACGGGAACAGGTTTGTTGAGGGCCTTTCACATCAAGGGGTTACAGACCTGAAAAGTTACGTTCTTGAGTATAGATTTGATTTATTTAATACAATGATTAATTCGAGGTGAGAACACAGCAGAATAAAAAATTGAAAGGCGTTCAAATAAAATGAACGTCTTTGTTTTTACACCTAAAATGGAAGCGTAGAAGGTGAAATATGACAAAACTAACTTTAGGGCTTATTTGATGGCATTGGTGTATTTCCATTAGCTGTGATAAATTATATTAAAGTATCTTTTATCCCATCTGCTTTTGCAATACTTATATTATATTATTTCAATTATGGGAGGGAATTTCATGATCTTTTTACTGCAATTTATTCTAATTATAATATTTGTAATTGTTGGTATGCAAAAGGTAATGGGGAGTCAGCAGCAAATTGAGATATTTAACCATCTTAGACTTTCCCAGCGGTTACGAGTAATAACAGGTTGGACTGAATTAATTGGTGTTGTTGGATTGATTATTAGCTTCTGGATGTCATGGGTTGCGGCTATAGCAGGATTATGGTTTGCAGCTACTATGCTGGTGGGATTGATTACGCATATTAGAGTAAAGGATTCTTTCAGTAAAACCATACCTGCATTCGTATTAATGGTCCTTTCTATAACATTGAGTATCCTAAGTTATACAGAATTACAGAACATCCTTTCATAATAAGGAAAATTTGATGTTGAGAATAGAATATTTCTGGTGATTTTGCTTAGCTAACGTATAATTAGCAGAATGTTCGGCAATCTTATTTCGTTCTCCGGGATGTGACGAGAATCCATTACCGAAATTTGTCACCGTGAGATAGAGATACGGGATTTTAATGTTAATGTAGATTTTAAAATAATACTAGGATAGAAAGAAACAATTATCGAGGGGGTTAGAAAAATGAGTAAACCTGTAATTCGAACTTACAAGGATTCAAATGATTTAAAACGGATGCAGAACATCACACAGGTTATATGGTCACTTAAACCAAATTACCATATAGGCGATCTAGCTTGGCAACGCTACCGACATGCTGGACGCGAGGCTGATTGGGATACTGCAATTTGGGAAGTGGATGGGAATCCCGTTGCCTGGGGATGGATTCAAAAACCCGGTGAGTTAGTATGTCAAGTTGATCCCGATTTTCCTGAGGTAGCCAAGGATGTCATTGACTGGTTTGTTAAAATAGCTAAAACCAATGAGCAAAAAGTAACTGTCCTAGAAACGGAGTTGCATCTTATTTCGGCCTTAGAAGATTTTTTATTCAACCCATTAGCGGAAAATCCAGAAGTCCTTACAAAAATTTCATTGGATAGTGGCCAATTTCCTGTTCAATTGCCAGATAAGTTTAAAGGACGTCATATCAAGGGTGCTGAGGATTTAACAAATCGTGTGGCAGTACATAAGGCTGCATTTCATAAAACCAGAGTCACAGAAGAAAGCTACTTGAACGTTATGAATGCCTATCCTTATGATTCCTCTCTGGATTGGGTAATAGAATCCCCAAACGGTGAGTTCGTAGCATCTTGTTTAATTTGGTTTGATGAAGTTAACAAGGTGGGGTTACTGGAACCTGTTGGAACGGATCCGAGATTTAGGAGAATGGGGTTAGCCAGTTCAGTCTGTAAGCTTGCTCTCAATGCGTTAAGTGAAAAAGGGGCAAAAACAGCAGTTGTTGTTTGTACTTCCCCAGGTGCATGTAAGCTTTACAAATCTATTGGTTTTGAACAATTCGCTCAAACAAAATCATTTCATCGTTTAAAATAAAGCCAGATTGGACACATATTATACCTTGTTCGAAAAATGTTTCCCAGCTGCCGGTGCGGTAAATAACGGGGATTATCGATTGGATCTACGAGTACTTGTAAACATTGCAAAAATAACCTTTTTTTTCAGCAGCTACTTTATTAAGCTTTGGTGCTGTATGGATAAACTCAAAGTCAAAAAGGGTATGATAAATGACATTCCTAACCAGTTTTATAAATAAACCAAGAACACTTGTGACTTCAGTCGTGAGTGTTCTTGGTTTAACTCTTATAGCGTACAAGGCGGGGGGTATGACCGTGAAATTATCAAGATAGACGGATGGTATCCATTCAGTCAACGCTTTTCTGCTTGCGGTCATCAAGGTGATTATTCATATTCCTTCAAGACGTCCAGCAGTATGTCTGGCCGGTCTGTCAAAATGCCATCTGCCCCTAAATCTAGCAATTCACGCATTGTTTGGGCATCATTAATTGTCCAGTAATGAACATCCATTCCTCGTTTATGAGCTCCTTTGATTATTTTTGCATCTATGAGATTAATAGAACTATCTTCGGTTGGAATTTCAATGGCATGCACTTTGGGTTGATACAATCCATTTAAAAAAATTTTATGCAGGAGAACTAGTTTCGTAATCTCCTGACGTCCACCGGCAGTCAATGCTTTGCCGTCAGATACATCTGAAACGATATCGACAATATCTTGATCAAAGGAAGCAATCAGCACCTTGTCTTCTAATCTGTACTGCTGAATTAGTCCCCAAAGCTTTTCGGCGATTGGCCGATAGAGATGAGGGTTATTGCTGTCTTTTATTTCAATATTCCAACGCATATCTGGAATGGCCGCAAACGCTTCTTGGACTGTTGGAATATGAACCCCTTTTCCTTTATACGTGTACTCACCAATTTCATCCTGGAAGTTGACTCCCGCATCAAGTGCCTGAACTTCCTCTAAGGTCATTTCGTTTACTTTACCCGTTCCATTCGTAGTTCTGTCAACGGTCGGATCGTGAATGGCTGCAAGGTATCCATCTTTTGTCATATGGACGTCAAACTCAATTACATCCACTCCTAGTTCATAAGAGTTTTTAAATGCTTCTAATGTACTGGTTGGTGCTAGACCTTGACCACCACCATGTGCTATCACAAGTGGACGATCATTGACGAAAAATGCCTGTTTTTCGAGTGATTTTACTGGAAAAAAGTAAATAATGATCCATAATATAAGCAAGATTCCGATGCAATAGCCAATGATTCGCCATTTAGACCTTTTCTTTTGTGAAGGTGATTCTAATGAAACCATGTTACTTTTCTGCAATCTAATTCCCCCTTTTTTCAAAGAAAAACTCTCTACCTAGTACTATTATAATACAGGAAATGATTATCTACGTGATTTTTCATCCATTTGCTCATTTGTTTCCTAAAAGAAATTTATTGTACACATATAAAGGAAATGTTCATCTAAAAATAAGCTGTACCTTCTATTTTATATAGGACGCCTTATTAACGCCCGAATTATACGTAATTCAGTGTATATGGTAACTAAGAAGCCTTATTAACGCCCAAACTATCAGTAATCCAGTGTATATGATCACTAAGACGCCTTATTAACGCCCAAACTATCAGTAATCCAGTGTATATGGTAACTAAGGCGGCTTAAGCTTATTACCTTGGTAGGTTGTAACGGTCATAAATTTCGGATTCCCCAGGTCTGCACTAATCCAGTCAGGTGCTTTTTTTGTTTGTAAGAATAGTTCTGTAAAACGATTCACCCATTGATTGCGAATGGCTAAAGTTGGCGCAACAATTAAGGTTGGCTGGTTTAGCCGTATCATAACTTCCAGTCACAGCACGGTCTTCCCTGAACCGGGTGGTGCAACTAAATGAAGATGCTTGTTAGAAACGTCTAAATGTGAGCGATAAATACTTTTACAAAGATAGTCACTGTTCAACTCCAATACTAAACATTAAGAATTCCTTAAGAAATTCATTTGCTAATCTATAAGAATTGCTTGTTATGTTATATATAACCTTCAAAATGATAGGGTGAAGATTAATTTGTTCATGAACAATCAGGTTGAATGTGATACAATCTTGAGGAAAAAGAAACGGATCCATGGTTCTATGAAGGGATGAACGGAATGAATATTTTAGTATGTGATGACGATATGGAAATTGCTGAAGCGATTAAAATATACTTGGAAAATGAAGGTTACATCGTATTCAAAGCCACAAATGGACTAGAGGCTATTGCGCAACTTGATAAACAGGACATTCATTTAATCATTATGGATATTATGATGCCAAAAATGGATGGAATCAAGGCAACCATGAAAATTAGAGAAGAACATTCGATTCCACTCATTATGTTGTCCGCGAAATCCGAAGACTATGATAAAATACTTGGACTGGATATAGGGGCGGATGATTATGTGACAAAGCCATTTAACCCACTCGAATTAATTGCTCGTGTTAAATCACAGTTAAGAAGATATACGGCACTTGGCAGTATGGAAATAAAACAACATGTTTATCAAACAGGTGGACTGGTCTTGGATGATGAACAAAAATTGATTACCGTGGACGGCGAGCCAGTCCATTTGACACCTGTACAATATAAAATATTAAGATTTCTTACGGTGAACGCTGGAAAAGTATACGCTATTGAAGAAATTTATGAAAAAATATGGAATGAGCCATCCTTCCATCCAGAAAATACAGTTGCTGTACATATACGTAAAATAAGAGAAAAAATTGAAATCAATCCAAAGGAACCGAAATATTTAAAGGTGGTGTGGGGGATTGGATACAAGATCGAAAAAATTTAGTCATTCCAATTTGGTAAAAACTATTGCATTTTTGCTGATATTAGCCTGTGTTGCGGGAATCATTTATGCAGCGAGCAATATTTATAAAACAACGAACGGGGATTTCGAAATTATTTTTGAAAACAGCTTCCTTGAGAGCAGCAACTTCCAAATGGACAATACTCAAACAATCAATCTACTTATAGACCTTATCGAATTCTATATCAGTGAGGAAAATATTCTGAAAGGAAATACAATAGACGATGAGGAACTAGGATACCGCGTAGAGGAAAAATATATGGAACAGGAAGATAGAGCGTTTGATAAAATAAAAACAACAGATGCAATCAGAGAAAAAATGATTGCGGCTGATTTAGAAAGCTATCATATGATTTTAAACCAGCTTGAAAAGAAAAAAGAGCCATTATATTATGTGACAGATGGCAAACAGATATTTACTAATACGAAACAAACGAAAAAAGAACAATTTAAGAAGTATCCCGTGTATTATATCAGTGAGGGCACGGATTGGGAAGCATATCCTAGTCAATTGGAGCAGAACTTTCCTTTATATGTAAGCCCATATTATTATCAGTATCGATCAGCTGAACTTGAGAATACCAAGGTATTTATGGGCTATAGCGAAGACTATATTTACAGGCTTTCAAATGAATGGACGGAAAAAAAGACGGCTGCAATGAATCAGCTTTATTATTTGCTTGGCTATGTGATCGTATTTTTTCTAAGTCTTCTTTATCTCATTGTTACGACTGGAAGAGATTTTTTTCAAGATAAAATGGTACATATGCATCTTATCGACAAGCTTTATGTGGATATCAATGTGTTTTTTCTGATTTTCGTTTCCTTAAGCTGGTATGTGATGATCAGTGAATTTCAATTTTATTTTGGAATGGTGGACTGGATTGTTTATTCGGTTACTTTGCTAGGTATAGCCATTGTCGTTATTCTTTTATTATCGTTCATTCGACATATGAAAAATAAAACACTTTTCAAGCATTCTGTTATATATATTGTGATACACTGGCTATATCAATTTGTGAAGGATATTTATGATAATGGTAGTGTTGCATGGAAAGTTACGATTGTTGTGATTTTATACCCAATTATTACAGCAGCAACAGTTTTCTTTTTTCCAATTACAATCGGATTAGCAGTTTGGCTATCATTAAAAAGAGTGAAAGCATTCAATAAAATACAAGATGGTGCCAAAACAATGCGAGAAGGAAATCTTCAGCACCATATTGAAATTGATGGAGAGGGAGAGTTTGTGACACTTGCTGCAAATATTAACGGAATTAACGAGGGTTTTAATCGAGCAGTCCAAAATGAATTGAAAAATGAGCGCATGAAAACAGAACTCATTACTAATGTCTCACACGATATTAGAACACCGCTTACTTCTTTGATCACTTATACGGATTTATTAAAAACGGAAACAGACCCTGAGAAAATCCAAGAATATATTGAAATACTCGATCAAAAATCAAAACGATTAAAAGTGTTGACAGACGATTTATTTGCTGCGGCAAAAGCGTCGAGTGGAGACATTCCGGTTAATTTAGAAGCAATTGATTTGGTTGCTTTAATAAATCAGGGGATTGGCGAGGTCAGTGACTGTATTGCCTCCCAAAAGCTAATATTCAAATTTAATTATCAAAAGGAAAAGATGTATGTCATTGCAGACGGAAGACTCTTATGGCGCTCCATTGAAAATATTTTATCAAACATTTTTAATTATGCGGAAGAGGGTTCAAGAGTGTATATTGATATGGTTGAACAGGGTGATTGCATATGGATTAGTTTTAAAAATATATCCAAATATGAGTTGAATATTACTGAGGAAGAATTAATGGAACGTTTCCAACGTGGGGATGAATCGAGAGCTAGTGATGGAAGTGGTCTCGGGTTATCTATCACAAAAAGCTTAATTGAAAACCAAAATGGGAAATTTGAAATTCTTATCGATGGTGATTTATTTAAGTCAATGATTTATTTACCGAGTGTGAAGAAAAATGAGGTCACTGTAGATTAAATAAAAGTTTTTAGAAGAAGTTTTTTGCTAAAATAATGATTGTTGTCCCGAATGAAACGTTGAGTGGGGGAATGAAAAAAGGCCCCTGCTGAATGAGGTTTCACTTTATCTTAAAATAAGCGTGCAAAGGAACCTAATATGAAAAAAAAATTAAAACTCAGAAAAAAGATAGTCATTGCACTGATTATGATATTTGTTCTCTGGATAGCAGGAAGTAAAATCCAAGAGTATTTTTCTGACAATGACGGATATATCAGTCCATATATTTATGTGCTTGATAGAGATACGGCGAATGTCATGCATGAAAAAAAGGCACATACTAAAACATACCCTGCTTCATTAACAAAAATGATGACGACACTTGTTGCTTTAGAACATATTGATGATTTATCTGAGGTAACTCCTGTAGATGTAGAAACATACCAAGAGATGGTTGCACAAAATGCTTCAATGGCAGGTTTTTATGGAGGGGAAGCAGTCACGTATCGGGACCTTTTGTATGGCACCATACTTACTTCAGGTGGCGAAGCGGCTAATTCTTTAGCCGTTCATGTTGCGGGGAGTGTTGACCATTTTGTTCAAATGATGAACGATAAGGCGCTTGAAATTGGTATGAAGGATACTCGGTTTACGAATCCGGAAGGGCTTCATGATAAGAAACAATATACAACTGCCTATGATATCGCAATCCTTTTAGATTATGCACTGGATAATGGGGATTTTAAAGCCATTTTTACAAAGGCGTCCTTTCAAACAACAGCAACAATGGATCACCCTGCAGGAGTTTCTTTAGAATCAACAGTTCTTATGGAGCTTCATAACGAGGAGCAAGATGGCTTTGAAATTATTGGTGGAAAGTCAGGAACAACCTATGAGGCAGGGCAATGTTGGGCAACGCTTGCTCTTGTTGAGGATAAAGAATATATAACCATTGTTATGGGCGCACCACTCGATGATATAAGTCAACCAGACCATGCACAAATAACAGATACATTGAAATTGTATGGACAGTTAAAATCAAGTAAATAACCGACGGATCCCAAAGAAATATGATCCGTCGCATCGTTATTGAATAACTAAAATCTTTGGGACAGTGGTCTGAGGATTTTTTAGTTTCATCAAGCATTGCAATGCTTGATGAAAATCGGGAAGATTTGGATTTCCTATAATAGTTAGAGGGAATCCCTTTCCTCTATAGAATATACAATATTGAGAAAGGGAGTTTTAAATAAGTGTTTCATCTAGACTGATTTTCAACATATTGTTTATGGTTACCCATCAGCTTCATATTCTTCTCTATTACTATGGGCGATTTTATTACGATTGGTCTCTTTGCTAGTAGGAATATAAATTGTTTCATACTAACTATTAGGATAATAAAAAAACTTTGGTTGGGGGGTTCTCTTAGTGACGATTTTATTGAAGCTAAAAATAGATGTGCGCTAATAGCACGTATTATTCCTTTCAACACTCCTTTACTAAACTCAAAGAAATTTTCCCAATAGTTGTTCACCTCCTTTCCTTGAAAAGCAAGAAAAGGATAATATGTGACAACCGCCACCCGTATAACATTTGGCTGCGTATCTATTTTATTATAATTGAATAACCAGCCAAAATAGAAACGTTCGTTCGTGATGTTGCATTGGTTAAATGATTGATTATCAATTTCAATGATTACAAGCAATCCTCATTTGTAGATTTTATTCCCCCACTATGTTCACTGGCGGCTTAGCTTTCTTATTCCAGTTATTTGTGCTGATTAGATTTTGGTACGAATTTAATCCATGAAAACATTCCATTCTCCCTCATTAAGGGGATGACAATAACTTTTCTGATTTTTGATTTGTTATTCATGTGCCATTTCCTTTTTTGGTTTTTCACTCCGCTTCATATTCATCACGACAACTCCACAAATGATGACGAACAATCCTAATATATTTATCCCTGTTAATGTTTCTTTGAATAGAAAAACACCAACTAATGCCGTTCCAGCAGTACCTAATCCTGCCCACATACTATATCCAATGCTTAATGAGATTGTTTTTAATGCAAAAACAAAAATCATAAAAGAAAGTCCATAAAAAAGGATCAGTAAAATGCTCGGCAATAGGTTTGTAAACCCATCAGATAATTTTAAAAATGCAGATCCGATAACTTCAAATAAAATTGCGATAACTAAATATACATATCCGCGCATATATGCTCCACCCCTTTTTTAAACCTGCATAAGAACGACACCAACAATTAACAATGCAATACCAG
Source organism: Oceanobacillus sp. (assembly GCA_032085455.1). Taxonomy (GTDB): domain Bacteria; phylum Bacillota; class Bacilli; order Bacillales; family Amphibacillaceae; genus Oceanobacillus. The sequence continues at coordinate 105,853 of DAMDKS010000006.1, read as the reverse complement.
CTACGGTTTGTTTATTTACACTTTCTTTAAATACGAGGAATCCAACTATTGCAGTCAGAGCTGTTCCTAACCCACTCCATAGGGCATAGCTGATGCTTAACGGAATCGTTAACAGTGAAAGTGATAATAAATAAAATGCAAGAAAATACCCGACAGCAATTCCGATAACTGGTAACTTACTTTGAACGGTTGCCGTGAGTTTTAACATACTTGACCCAAACACTTCTGATACAATCGCACCAAATAAATATAAAAAGCCCATCTATTCATCCATCCTTCCCAATGATTCGCATAATTGCTCAACAACCGTTTCAATTTGTTTATTAATTGATGGATTGGACATATTCAACATGGAGAACCATATCCCGTCACATACTAAACGCAGCTGCAGATTTTTATGCATATCTCCACTGTCTTGTTGAAATAACTGCTCCCATTTCTTTAATGTCTCTTCCCATAGTTGATAGCTTTCTTTGTTTTCTACATAAGACATAAATACTGCAGGTAATAATGCAGCTTCCGGGTTTTTAAATAATCTAATGTTGCATATGCATAGATCTTGTGAAAATAGAGTGTCCAGTTAATTTAGATTGATAATATTTCAATTTACTTTCAAATTTATCAATTGCAAGTGTGTTCATCTGTAATAATAGATTTGTTTTACTATGAAAGTGGTATAATACCCCACCCTTTGTAATGTTTGATTTGTTAGCAACATGTTCTATCGTTAATTTATGAATTCCTTCCTCACAAATAATCATGGCAGTATTGATTAAAATTTCTTCTTTTTTATCCATGGCTTCCTCCTGTACTGACCGTTCAGTGTAGTAATTGTAACTTCTTTTAAAAAAACTTTCAAATCCAGACATTGAGATTTTCTTTTGAAATTACTGCTAGAGGTAAGGTATCAGTAAATCCTCATGCAGTTGTTAATGAGATATACCGAATATGGGAATGATTACCTTAGGTGATTTTCAGTGTTTCCTCAATTTGAAATATTGAATACATTAATTTGTTGTGTTAAAATGATGGTTGTATAAATTGGAATTTAGGGGGGGGAACCGATACTTATGATAGCCTTAATGCGTTTAAGATAAGCTGGTAATAAAAAAGACAGAAACTGTCCAAAGATGATAGGTTTTTGTTGTGCTTACTTATATGATATTGAGCATTCATTAGTAACGGTGAGGATATAGATTATTTATTCCTACCTTTATTTAGCGATTTTTTATAATGACTGTTTCCAAATTGTATGTATGCAGACTGAAAGCCATATTGTATTGTGGATTTTGGTCTGCATTTTTTATTCATGGAAAAAGTTTTAACTGATTAAACAAATAATGGAGGTTTTTAAAAGATATGTAGAAACTCTATAAGGAGAAGGTGGTTTGTGAACTTTTGATTGACATGGTGGCAATTATTGGCTAGTCATGTATTCATGTAGACAACGAGACTAGCAGTTTATATAGGAAAAAGTCAAAAAATTAAGGAGAATTTTAAATGCAGTATGGACCAGATCCAAATTCAATTTATCCAAATGAAAAAATAAAAACTGTATGTTACATCAAAAATGTAATCACTCGACCAAATATTATTGTCGGTGATTATACCTATTATGACGACATCAATGAAGCGGAGCGATTTGAAGATCATGTTACGCATCATTATGAATTTCTGGGTGATAAGCTCATCATTGGGAAATTCTGCGCTATTGCAAAAGGTGTCGAATTCGTAATGAATGGTGCTAATCACAGAATGTGCAGCGTCACTACTTATCCATTTAATATCATGGGACATGGTTGGGAAAAGGCAACCCCGTCACTTGATGATTTACCTTTCAAAGGAGATACCATTGTTGGCAACGATGTATGGATAGGTCAAAATGTAACTGTGATGCCTGGTGTGCATATTGGTGATGGAGCCATTGTTGCTGCCAATTCAATTGTTACAAAAGATATACCAGCTTATCATATGGCGGGAGGCAATCCTGTCAGAATAATTAAGAAAAGATTCGATGATGTTCTCATCGATTATCTGCTGAAATTAAAGTGGTGGGATTGGCCTGCCCAAAAAATATTCGATAACCTTGAAATCCTATGCAGTGGAGACTTGGAAAAAATAAGGGAAATCTAATACCTGCTTTGATAATACGTAACTTTGTTGTCTTTATAAAAATGGAAACTTAATGTTATAGTGAATGCAAAAAGTATTTAATTATTTTTCTATTAGAGCTTTGAAATAAAAGAAGGACACAGGGTGAGTGTAAAGAATAAGTAATGATGATTTATTGAGGAAGCATATTTTTCAACACGGAACCAATAATCCGTTTCGAACCGTTCCTCAATTTCTTCTGGCTATAAAAGTAGTGAAAAAAGTCTATAATAAAATATATCGTTATTTTCATAGAGGGATTGGCATGCGTGATTATGAGCAACTGCAAAAGGAAAATGAATATTTGAAAAAACTATTAGCAGCATTTATGCACCAGCAAGCGATAAGTGACTGCCCCATTCTGACTAAGAAATCTCCTTTATCAGAAAAGGTAAATCTTTTGGGTGCTTTATTTAAAGGACGGCATGATGTGTATGCCCTGAAATGGGAAGCTAAAAGTGGTGGGAAAGGTTATCGGCCAGTTGCCATAAAGGCAGCGGGGGGAAGTCGTAAATATTTGCCCCTAACAGAAGACGTATTCATTGAACATATTTTAGGAGAAAAGACAATTGGCATTTATCCGTTACTTAAAGATAATACATGCACGTTTTTAGCGCTTGATTTTGATAAAAAATCATGGGAAAACGATATATTAGCGTTGGCCAAAACATGTAAAAATTATCATATTCCTCACTATATTGAGAGATCCAGTTCAGGAAATGGAGCGCATATTTGGTTTTTCTTTTCAACTAAGATTCCTGCTAAACTAGCAAGGAAATTCGGTATGTCCTTAATGGAAAAAACAGCAAAAGAAAATAGTGGAGTTCAATTACAGTCTTTTGACCGTTTCTTTCCGAATCAGGATACAATGCCAGAAGGGGGATTTGGCAATCTAATTGCTTTACCACTGCAAAGGGAGCCCGGCCGACATGGGAATAGTTTATTTATTGATGAAAATTTCATGCCTCACCCAGACCAGTGGATGTATTTATCAACGGTTCGAAAAATAACGAAACAAGAAATGCAACATTTCCTGCGGTCTCTCAATGATGATGACAGCTTGGAAAATATGGATGACCTTGAGAAACTGCCAGATAATGTTCAAATAACATTAAAAAATGGCATTCATATTAAGAAAAGAGATTTTCCTTCGATGTTCCTTACAAAGATATTAAATATAGCATCATTCAGTAATCCGAATTATCATAAGGCAAAAAATAATCGATTTCCTACTTATGACATTCCAAAAGTGATTCAACGTACGATAGAAAATCAAAACGATGTGATTTTGCCGCGGGGGTGTTTTCAAGAACTCCTAAACTTGCTAAAGGAACATGCGATAGAGGTTAATATTAAAGATGAGCAATACACTGGTGAGACAATCGATGCAGTATTTCACGGCACTTTATCATCTCAGCAAAATGATGCGGTCGAAACGATGTTAAAGAATAAACAAGGTGTTCTCGAGGCTGCCACAGGATTTGGAAAAACAGTATTGGCGATTTCCATTATTGCGGAGCGAAAGGTTAATACGTTAATTATTGTTCATCGTAAAGCATTAATGCAACAGTGGATTGAAAAGCTGGCCGTATTTCTTCATGTTCCAGCAGCAGAGATTGGTCAAATCGGTGGAGGAAAGAATAAAGTAACGGGTTTTGTTGATGTTGCTACAATCCAAAGTCTAAACTATAAGGGCCAGCTAAAATCATTAGTTACGCAATATGGTCAAATCATCGTGGATGAGTGTCATAATATTCCAGCAATCACTTTTGAGGCAGTATTAAAACAAATTCGTCCTCAATATGTATTGGGTTTAACCGCTACTCCAAAGAGGAAGGATGGCATGCATCCGATTATTACAATGCAATGTGGTCCAGTTCGTTATCGAATAGATGCAAAATCCCAAGCACAAGTACGTCCATTTCTTCATCGGTTAGTACCGAGAAAAACAAAGTTTCATACAAAAGAAACGGACTTTCAAAGTATTTGTAATGAAATTGCTATAGACAGAGATAGAAATCAACAGATTTTTAACGATGTTTTAGAGTCATTAGAAGAGGGCAAAACGCCAATTGTATTAACCAATCGGCTTCTTCATTTGGAAGTTCTCACAAAGATGTTTCAAGGTTTCGTAAAGAATATAATTGTATTGACAGGAAGTATGAAGGAAAAGGACCAAGAAATGGCACGCAAGCAATTACTAGAAATACCAAGCCAGGAAGAGCGGCTCATTCTTGCAACAGGTCAATATATTGGAGAAGGCTTTGATGATGCTCGTCTTGATACGTTATTTTTAACGATGCCGATTTCCTGGAAAGGTACTTTACAGCAATATGTTGGACGGCTCCATCGTGAATATGACACGAAACAGGAAGTCCGGGTTTACGATTATGTCGACGCAAATGTTTCTCGCTTAAAAGAAATGTACGGGAAACGTTTAAAAGGATACAAATCAATGGGCTATATTACCAGCGATGAAGGGGGAGAAACCGAACAAATGCGATTGTTTTAATATATTGTTCGCAACACATCTAAATGCTTGCTTAATCATAAAATTCCATATGTGGTTTATCCTGTTTATAGTAATCGATTCGATCCTGCAAAGATCCTGTATGAAATTCAAGTTTATGTCCGTCGGGGTCCGTAAAATAAATGGATTTCTTATCTTTTTCATGTCTCAATCTGCCTGGTAAAATGTTTACATCCAGTTTTTTAAGCTTGTTAAGGACATCGTCAAAATCAGTCTCTTCAATTGAAAAAGCAATATGTGTATAGGATTGATGAATTTCATGACGCGGGATATTTTCTTCTAAATTAAGAGCAAGCCACATCCCGTTTAAGTCAAAATAAGCAGTGCTTTCACCCTTAACAAGTAATTTGGCATCAAACACATCTTGATAGAATTTTACCGATCGCTCCAGATTAGATACAGAAAATAATAAATGATTGAGACCTTTTACAAACATGTAAATCACCTCGCTAACTCTAAAAACGTTTATACTTATAAGCAGATTATCACAATTATGCTATTATTTATACTAGAATAGCTAATGTAACTTAAAAACGTTGATTAAAGAAAGGGGATAGAAATGAAGATTATTCTTGTGGGAGCCAGTGGTACGATTGGCAAAGCGATTGCTGAGGAGTTAGGAAAAAATCACAAAATCATCCGTGCTGGAAGAAATGGACAGGATGTAAAGGTTGATATCACTTCAGTGGACAGTATTAAGAATATGTATCAACAGGCTGGCAAAGTCGATGCGGTCATTAATGCAGCAGGTGGAGCTAACTTCGCTCCTGTGACCGAATTAACACCTGAGCTTAATGAAATGGGAATTGAAAGCAAAATGAAAGGGCAAGTAAATTTGGTTCTTTTAGGTATGGATTATGTTCATGATAAAGGAAGTTTTACATTGACGACAGGGGTTATGATGGACGATCCGATTGCTCAAGGTGCTTCAGCGGCAATGGCCAATGGTGGGGTAAAAGCATTTGTAAAGGCTTCTTCAATTGAATTACCAAGAGGAATCCGAATTAATAGTGTCAGTCCGAATATTTTACAAGAATCATTTGACAAGCTAGGAGATTTCTTTCGCGGTTTCGAAGCAGTTCCCGCGAGTCGTGTCGCATTAGCCTATAAGAAAAGTGTGGAAGGCTTACAAACAGGGCAAAATTACGAGGTTTACTAGAGATAGAGAAGACGCGTGGGGCTTTCATGCGTCTTCTATTATGTTTGATAGGTGGAATTAATACTTTTTTCATAAATAATTGCTGCAGCCAGCGTTTATTTATGAGTTTCTATACGTTATACGGTATGCACCACAACTTTGACACTAATAATTTGTAAATTGTTAATAATAGCATAAAAGGGCAGAAAACGATATAATGATAGAAGGTGGTGCTGCGAGTGTTACGATGAAGAATCCTATAAGAAATGATATTAAAAAGAGGGAGGATATGAAACATAAAATGCTCTATAAATCACGTACAAAACCAAAAGAATTGACTATTCTCGAAATCCTGAACCAGCGAATGACTTTGAAACAGGAGGAACAACGACGCTATTCGAATTTAAAGAAGGGTTTTGACGGGGAGGTTCAGTTTGATTCACTCACGGAAAAGCTGCAATGTGAATGTCTCATTTTAAACGATCTTTTGTTCACGCAAAATCACACGACTTTTCAATTAGACAGTTTAATTATTAGCCACGGAAAGATTCACTTATACGATGTAAAAAATCATTCAGGGGATTACTATTATGAAGCTGGCCATATCTATAACAATGCAGGAAGAAAATTAAACAATCCGCTCCATCAGATGGAGAGGAGTGAAGTGTTATTGCAGCAGCTCCTCTCAAGTCTAGGTCATCACTATTTAATTTCTCCATCACTACTCTTCATAAATCCATCTTTCACCATGTATCAAGCACCACGAGACAAACCGATTATTTATCCAACTCAAGTAAAAGCACATTTAAAACAACTGAATCATGCACCATCGAAAAATACAAAGCAAGATATTCAGCTAGCGGATCAACTCATTGCCCATCATCAGACGGAACTTGACTTTGCACAAACACCTCCTTTTTCCTATCAAACATTGCAAAAAGGAATTCCATGTTTCAAATGTCATTCTTTTTTTAAGCCAACATCAAACAAGTCATTTTTCTGTGAAGTGTGTGGACATACAGAGGACGTTTCAAGTGCCGTCATTAGAAATGTAAAGCAATTTAAGCTTCTTTTTCCTCATGAAAAAATTAAATCGCTAATCATTAGCGATTGGTGTGCCGTTGTTAAAGAACAACGTGTTAGAAATATCCTGACACAACATTTTAAAAAAATTGGGCATCATAGATGGACTTATTTTGAGTAGTAGTCGATGAAGAAGAACACTTTTCATAATTAAAAATAAGAAATAAAACGCCGAGAAAGCCGCTCTCACGTTCAAAAATCATAAGAAAAGCGAAAATAGCACGAGAAAGCCGCTCTCCCGTTCAAAAATCATAGAAAAAGCGAAAATAGCACGAGAAAGCCGCTCTCCCGTTCAAAAATCCTAGGAAAAGCGAAAAATAGCACGAGAAAGCCGCTCTCCCGTTCAAAAATCCTAGGAAAAGCGAAAAATAGCACGAGATAGTTGCCCTCCCGTTCAAAAATCCTAGGAAAAGCGAAAAATAGCACGAGAAAGCCGCTCTCCCGTTCAAAAATCGTAGGAAAAGTGAAAAATAGCACGAGATAGTTGCCCTCCCGTTCAAAAATCGTAGGAAAAGCTAAAAATAGCATGAGATATTCGCTCTCCCGTTCAAAAATCATAGAAAAAGCGAAAAATAGCACGAGAAAGCCGCTCTCCCGTTCAAAAATCCTAGGAAAAGCGAAAAATAGCACGAGATAGTTGCCCTCCCGTTCAAAAATCCTAGGAAAAGCGAAAAATAGCACGAGAAAGCCGCTCTCC
>DAMDKS010000006.1:53983-98154 GCA_032085455.1 Oceanobacillus sp. | reverse complement strand
AAAAATCCTAGGAAAAGCGAAAAATAGCACGAGAAAGCCGCTCTCCCGTTCAAAAATCATAGAAAAAGCGAAAAATAGCACGAGAGAACTCCCCCTCACGGCTCAAAAATCAATATGTTATTTATAAACTTCTTTTATATCTCTTATCATTTCATCTGCATAGGATTCGTCAATATAATTATATTCATTTAGCATATTTCCCTGGCCATCTACTAAATAAAAATTCGTCCCATGAATGACTTGATTAGAGCTTTCTGGTTTTTGAACAATGGTTTGGAATTGCTCTCTAGCGAAAGTCTCAATTTCCTCTTGGGAATATCCTGTCAACATATGCCAATTTGTTTCGTCAGTTGTAAATTGCTGTATAAAATCTTTTAATACTTCTGGTGTATCAAACTCAGGATCTACAGTGAATGTGACAAATTCGACTTTTAAATCTTTTTCCTCTACTTCTTTCTGTAATGCTGCCATTTCAAACATCATAGGCGGACATACCGTTTCACAGTTGGAAAAAATAAAACTGGCAATCCAGACTGTTCCATGCAAATTATCTGTGCCAAATGAGTTCTCGTTCTGGTCTATAAATGAAAATGGTGCAATCTCTTTCCCAGGATCTTGACTCTCAGTACAAGCTGACAAAATGAATAAACAGATAACGGAGCAGATGATAACTCGTATTTTCATGAATCGCTTCCCACTCCTTCTGTTTCAAGATAAGGTAATTGAATCGTGATGACCGTTCCTGCTGATGGGCTGCTTGTGATCGTAAATTCCCCATCATGTAAGCGAACGATTTCTTTTACAATAGACAATCCTAAGCCAGTTCCACCGGTTATCCGATTTCTGGCTTTATCTGTTCTAAAAAAACGTTCACCAATTCTTGATAAATCTTCCTCTTGAATGACTACTCCGTGATTTCTAATCATGTATTGTACAGTATCATTTATTTTTTCAAGTTTTATAGAAATCGTTCCCATTGCTTCGGAATATTTGATGGCATTATCAATGGTGTTATAAAAAAGTTGATGTATTCGTTGTTCATCCCCTGAGATAACAAGACTTTCATCAACATCTAGTTCAAGTGCTATATTTTTTCCATTCATGTGAATTTCGAAAAACTCAAGTGTATCTAATAACAATTGCGTGATGGCAATTGGCTGCATATTTGCTGAATAAAGATTTTCCTGTAAATTATCCAGCTCCACAAGATCATTGATGAGTTTATTCAATCGCTCTGTTTCTTTTTGAATTGTTGTTAAATAATTAGCCGCTTCTTTAGAAGAGGTATATGTCTTCTGTTTGAGTGCCTCGGTATAGCCTCCAATATACGTAAGAGGTGTGCGCAGTTCATGTACAATATTAGATGTAAATTCTTTTTTGCGCTCTTCTTGCTGCTCTAAAGATAAACTCATTTGATTAAATGCTCTTGTTAATTGACCGATTTCATCTTGGCGGTCTGTTTGGATCGTATGAGAATAGTTTCCTTTTGACACTTCATCTGATAGCTCTTGCAAATCTCGCAGCGGTTTAAACATTGATTTCCATACGCGATGAACGACTAGGGAAAGTATGCAGAAAAACAATGTTCCAACGACGAATAGTATCGGAATGCTGCCATGAAATACATCTTGAATTGTTGCGAGTGGTACATATATATAGATAAATCCAATGAGTCCTTCATCACTTTTTATCGGAAAAATAGCTCCGATAATTTCGCGGTTAAGCTCTTCGACAAATCCTTCCTTCATGATATATTTTCCCTGTTCTAATTCTGATCTATCCTCTGAATCAATCATCGTTTCATAATTTATTTTATAAGGAAAATATGAAGTAAGCTCGTCCAAATGATCAACAACGATGATTTCATATTCTGAAACAATATTATACCATTGAACTTTCCCAATGATTTCATCACTTAATTCACCATAATGATAATGCGAAGCTGTGCGTTTTCCTTGGTAGACAATAGATTCTTTAATACTTGATAAATATAATTCGGAATAGAGATAATGGATAAAGAAAAAAGCAAATAAAATGGTAAATACAATGCTGGAAATGAGTACAATTGAAATTTTTTTACTTAATGAGAGATTTTTCATCTTACACCTCGAATTTATAACCAATTCCCCAAACTGTTTCTATCAGATTACCAAAGTTCCCCATCTTTAAACGCAATGTTTTGATGTGAGTATCTACTGTCCGCTCACTGCTTTGATGATTGTCTTCCCATACGAGATATAATAATTGTTCCCTGGAATAGACGCGGCCGCTGTTTTTTACAAGAATCTCCAGCAGGCCAAATTCTTTTCGTGTTAATGTGAGTGGTGTCTGATTCAATTTTACCTGGTAAGATTCGCTGTTGATTTCAAGAGGACCAACTGTAAAAATGTCTAATTTAATTTTATGACCGTATGACCGTCTAAGCACGGACTCAACCCTTGCAAGCAGCTCCTCCGGAAGGAATGGTTTGACAATATAATCATCCCCACCCAGTTTTAGACCATGAACTCTATCCCATTCTTCTCCTTTTGCAGATAAAAAGATTAGCGGAATGGCAGCTATCCGTTTTACTTCATTGGCAAAAGTGAAGCCATCCATAAAAGGCATCATTACATCTACAATCAGCAAATGCGGTTTCGCTTTGTCTAAAAGCGAAAGAGCATGCGTGCCATCTGTTGCCTCAAGAACTTTGTACCCTTCTTTTTCTAAAAAGGTTCGTATCATTTTTCTCATTTGTTCCTCATCATCTATGACCATAATAATCGATTGATTCATTCAAAAACCCCATTTCCGCCCATTAATGTAATCAATTATCTATAAAAAATGTGAAGTAAGTATGAAGTCGCGTGTTTCATCATTCGTTTCCATACTCTCATTATAATCATAATGAATTTATCATACAAAAAATCGCATGATAATACGCTGCATCAGTTACAAATAATTCATAATGACCTCACAATAATTTCACATTTGTGATATAAGCTTTGTTGTAACAGTGAAAAAAGGGGGAACAAAAAAACTAATCATTCAAGATCATGTCTAATCGTGGACGAAGAAAATCCTTTAAATAACGAAAAGGAGGGATTTTATATTAAAAGAATTTTTACTTTAGCAATATGTAGTTTCCTATTAGCTATCTTCGTTCCTCATCCTGCGAAATCACAAGAGCAATCGATTCAAGAGCAAATTAACGTTTCGCAATCAGGTGATACGATTAAACTAACGGAAGGTAAGTATGAAGAGACGATTATTATCGATAAACCAATTCATTTTGTTGGATCGAAGGGCACAACCTTGATTCAAAAAGGTTCAAATCCAGCCCTTACCATTAAATCCCATCATGTTGAAATTGAAAATCTTCATATTCAGCATGAGGATGATCGTAAGGAAGCACCAGCTATTTTGATTAATGGTCATCATAATTCATTACAGCAAATCAAAATAGATACAAACAGCTATGGTATTCAACTGGATGAAACAAATGACAATATATTATCTCACATAAGTATCACAGGTGATAAAGCTAATTTGATGAAAAATCGTCAAAATGGCATCGATATCTGGAAATCGCATAACAATGAGATCCATCACGCAACGATAAGTAATGTGCAAGATGGTATTTATATCGAAAAGAGCAATGCAAACAAAGTGCATCATAATACTGCTTTTGAATCTCGTTATGGTTATCATTTGATGTTCACAAAAAACACCATGCTCGAAAAAAATAATTCTTATGAAAATATTAGCGGGATGATGGTGATGGGTGCAGATGGAACTGTTGTGAAGGATAATATTCTGACAAATAATCGGGAGAATATTCAATCACTTGGTTTATTAGTGTTTGATACAACCAATGCTGCCGTTACAGAAAATCATATCGCAAATAACCGGATAGGAATTTTTATTGAAGATGCAAGTGACAATGAATTGACCTTTAATAATGTAAAAGGAAATTATATTGGTATGCAATTTAAAGGTGCGGAAAATAACAATATCGCAAATAATGCATTCGTTGCAAATGCAGTTCAAGGGCAAGCGAAGGAGAGCGCTAATAATCATACGAATTATAATTATTGGGGAGATCACTTTGGACTGGATATTACTGGGGATAACAGGAGTGATTTAACTTATAAAGTTGATCCCTTTTTTCTAAATATAACAAATGAATTTCCACCTTTTCAATTATTGTTTCAGTCACCAGGAATGGTTTTCCTTGAACAGCTTATTCATACACCAGTTGAAGAGAAACTGGTTGATCAATCGCCATTAATGGAAAATCCGTTAACGACGATTTCAGAAAGCTCATATCAGAACCAATTCGCTATTTTTTTACTTTGTATGTCCATATTTATTTTAAGTATGATTATGATTTATTTGGGGGTAAAAATTGATGAAAAAGTTTAATTTACTATTGATCGTTTCGGCAGCATTAATGATGATTTTAGTTGCTTGTGGCAGCATGGATGAACCAGAATCAAATAGTGACGCAGAAAGAGCAGAGTCTAGCAAAACGGCTGAATTAGAATATGAACCAGAGGATGTTAATCCTGATACGGATGTATGTGAAGTATGTGCAATGGCTGTTGCTGATGATCAGCATGCGACACAAATCGTATTAAAAAATGAACGATCACTAAAATTTGATGATTTAGGCTGTTTATATGGCTGGATAGAAGAAAATAGTGAAGACGAGATCGGAGCCAAATTTGTTCGTGATTTTAATACAGAAGAATGGACTTTACTGGAAGAAGCATCATTTGTTTTCGATGAAGAAATTGAAACACCAATGGCATATGGTATGATTTCATTTAAAAATCAGGCAGATGCGGAAAGTTATATTGACGAAAATGGCTTAGGTGAACTTTTATCTGCTGATGACTTAGAAAATCATAAATGGGAAATGATGGATCATTCACACGACGATCATGATGGTCACAATCACGATGAACATGGTCATCACGATCATGGTCACGGATTTCATACAGAAGGATTTGACATGCATTTAACAGAGCTTGAAAGTGTAACTGCAGCCGAAGAGACTAAATTAGAAGTGAAGCTTACACTTGATGACTCACCTTTAGAAGCTGCGATGGTTCGTTATGAAATTTGGAAGGAAAATGATAAAGATCATACTGAATGGATTGATGCAGAGGAGGCTGCAGCAGGAAACTATGTTGCAGACCACACCTTTAAAGAATCTGGTACATATCACATGCAAATTCATGTGGAAGATGAAGATGGTTTACACGAGCATATGGAATCAGAAGTAAGTATAAAGGAATGATATGAAGTTGCACATTTTAACTGTAGCAAAGAGAGAAATAAAAATGGGGTTTAGAAACTCCTGGACCTATTCTTTTTTAATCCTTTTGACGATATTTACGATTGCCATATTATTGTTGCAGTCTGGTGTTACAGCTACTCAGGGGTATACAGATCTGACTGGTACGGTAATAAATATGATTTTATATTTATTACCGTTAACCACCCTTTTACTAGGAGGATTCTCAGCAACAGAAGAAAAAGAGAATGGTCAATGGGGACTGCTTTCTACATATCCAATTACGGGCTATGCTTTTTTATTGGGGAAGTGGCTTGGGTTAGCTATTATTCTTTTAACCATGATTTTTTTCAGTTTTGGACTTGCAGGATTGCTTATTTTACTATTTGGGCAAGGTTTAAGTATGCATACGTTCATTTTCTTTTTACTATTTTCCACAGTTATAGCGCTGTTGTATTTAAGTATCGCTATATTCATTGGAGCCATAGCAAAAAATCGTTGGCAATCGCTTGTCGGCGGAATCACCATCTGGTTCGTTACGATTGTTATATGGCCATTATTAATAATTAGTATACTAAGCCATTTACCATCTTATCAATTCGTTCAACCAGCTTTACAGATGTTAACCATTTTAAATCCGGCAGAATTTATTCGAGTTTTTTCCGTAATGAGAATGGGGGCTGGATCGGCTTTTGGTGCGGATTATTATGAGTGGATTACTTTGGCAACAAGCAGTTATGGACCAATTATCTTTTTTAGTATATTTATTGGTTGGATCGTCATTTTGTTATTTGTTAGTGGTTTTATTTGGAGCCGAGGTGAAATCAATGAATCAAAGTAACATCATGGTTGATATTCAAGGTTTGTCCAAAGCTGTGAAAAAAAAGAATCTGCTGTCACCTTTGGATTATCAGCTTTCTAAAGGAAAGATACTTGCTTTATGTGGTGGAAATGGAGCTGGAAAAAGTACGCTAATCCGGCTCATTACAGGTATAATGAAACCGACAACAGGTCATGTGTCTATTAATCAACTGGAGAAAGGCAAAGATAACAAGTGTTTCTCAGAGCAATTTGGCTATATGCCTGATCATTTTTATTTTCAGCGTTCGATGACTGCGAAAGAAACAATCCGTTTTTATGCGCAAATAAAAAACATTAGTAAACGAAGATATGAAGAGGTATTAAAAGACGTTGGGCTTTTGGACGAACTGAATGTAAAGGTTGGGAACTTTTCAAAAGGGATGAATCAGCGTCTTTTATTAGCTCAAGCCCTGCTGGCAGAGCCAAGCACGCTTATTTTGGATGAGCCAACGAACGGATTAGATCCATACTGGATTAAACAATTTTGCGAACTGATGCTGCAAGCTAAGGAAAATGGGCAAACCATCATTTTTTCCACGCATGATCTTCATATTGCGGAACAAATTGCTGATGAAGTGATGTTCCTTCGTAATGGTGAGGTCATAAGTAAAGGACCAATCAGTAATTATCATGAAGCAGGTTTATATCAAACATTTCAGCAGCTTTATTTTGCGGCTATTTCTAAAAAAGTATAAATAAATATATTTGGACAAAGGGTCCTTTACGATGGAAATGCCGGATACTTGAACGGCAAATTTAATCGTGAAGGACCATATTTTGTTGTGCTAAGAAATGATAGAATTCCAATCTATCTTTTAAGATGTCCAAAGTTATTGACCTTTTTCAGGAAATTGTTATAATAATAATGTCCAAAACTTTTGACAAAGGTGATATTGTTGAAAAATAAAATTAAAGCAATTAGAAAGAAGCTTGGAATAACACAAGAGCAACTGGCTAAACAATGTGGTGTTGTAAGACAAACGATAAATTGTATAGAGAATGATAAATATGATCCTACATTAGAGCTGGCTTTCAAATTATCAAAAACATTAAACGTAAAGGTAGATGAGTTGTTTATTTATGAGTAAATTTCATGCAAATTATATGATTACGATGAAAGATATTGTAAGAGAAGGAAATGAAATTTTAAATCGTCCAACTCAAGAAGTGAAGGTGCCGCTTTCAAAAGAAGATAAAGAGACATTGATCTGTATGATGCATTTTTTGAAGAATAGTCAAGATCCCGCTCTGTCAAAAAAATATAAATTGCGGGCAGGAGTTGGTTTGTCAGCCAATCAGATTGGTCTCGATAAGCGTATGTTTGCAGCTTATTTGACCGATGAGAAAGGGAAAGAGCATGAATATACGTTGATTAATCCAAAAATAATCAGTCATTCTTTATCAATGGTATACTTGCCACCAAGCGAAGGCTGTCTATCTGTTGATCGAGATGTCAAAGGGTTTGTCCCCAGATACGAAAGGATTAAAGTGAAGGGGTTTAATTTGGAAGGAGAAGAAGTCGTACTAAAGCTGAAAGGCTATGCGTCAATTGTTGTCCAACATGAAATAGACCACCTGAATGGAATGATGTTCTATGAACGCATTAATCAGGAAAACCCTTTTAAACTGCCGGAAAATTGTAGGAGTCTATATTAAAAGACATCTATTAATTGGTATTATATTCTTAATATAAAGAGGAAAGAATATTTCTTTTCTCTTCTATTCTTTTATTATAAACTTAAATTAAGTGAGTACAAAAAATGGAAGCAGGGGACTACATATCATATCCTGTATTAATATTTATCCCGAATTAACTGCCATTAAGACCCCCACTAAATGAAGTTTAACTTTATAAGTGAAGTAGGTAATCTATTTGGAATACTTTACAATTCAATTAATGATAATCGCTTTTTTCATCTTAATTATTCATTCAATTGAAACATTAGCATATTCAGTACGTTTGTCAGGGGCAAGAGTAAGGCTATTAGCATCAGCTCTTTCCTTATTTAATGTTATGGTTATGGTTTCAAGGCTAGCAAATATGATGCAACAGCCTTTCACAGGAAGTTTAATAGATAATGCGCCAAAAGAGAATGCTTTAGAATTTGTTGCAGGACAATATCGGATTCTTATTGGTTCTGCAACATTGGGTACAATTGTTGGTCTGCTTTTGTTACCAACATTTATTGCTATTTTCTCAAGAGCAATCATTCATTTAGCGGAAGAACGAGGATCTATTCCATCATTAATAAAAAAAGGAATTACACTAAATTATATCAAACGTGCAAAAAAACATATTCATTTACCGAGATTTACATATTTAATGGTATGAGTTGGAAAGATATCCCGATTAAGTTGTTTTGCATTAATATGTTGATTACAGCAATTTATACGATAGGAGTATTATCTGCATTATATGCAGCGCTGCTTGCACCTGAACGTGCAACCACAGCTGTTATGGCATCTGGTCTAATAAATGGTGCAGCTACTATCTTGTTAATTATTTTTATTGATCCAAAAATTTCAATCCTTGCAGATGATGTGGTTAACCAAAAAGGTAGCTATATCGGTTTAAAGAACGCATCAATTATGATGGTATCATCGAGATTATTAGGAACACTTTTAGCGCAAGTGCTATTTATTCCAGGTGCGAAGTATATAGCTTGGTTTACACAGTTTATTGCATAATGGGCAACATAGAATAATAGGAAAAGTTAAGAAGAGAGTGGAGAAGGATGGACAAAATACTTCATGATATAGTCAAGAGGATTAACAAAAATGAGGGAAGATTAATTATTGGAATTTCCGGTCATGGAGCCTCTGGGAAAACTACTTTTGCAAATAGTCTATTAAAGCTTTTAGAAAAAGAAAATGTGAATTACATGAACACAGATCCATATATTATTGACTCTAACCTTAGAAAATATGCTGCTATTGATTATGAATATAAAAATAAAAAACACCATTACAAAATGACAGCTTGCCACCCGGCGGCTCATCATATATTGGCACTGGAGCGGGACCTGATGATGATTAGAGCTGGCCTGGATCTTTATACAATTGGAACACATTATGAGAAAAGCATGCTGTTATCTCTACAAAATAAAGTGAATATAATTGAAGGAATGACTGTTGCTTTCGTTGACCCTGATTTATTTGATTTTACTGTTTATTTATATACGGATGATGAAACAGAATTGAAAAGAAGAAGTGGGCGGGACATTAAGGAAAGAGGGGCAAGTATAAATTATCTAAGACAATCTCATGAAGAACGCAGAATTCAATATCACTTATTCATGCATCCATATTGCCAAAATTTCGATATAATTATAAAGAATACGAAGGAGGAAATGATTGTGGAAAAAGCATTTGAAGCGGAATGGGAGCGGTAATAGTTGAATACGGTTAAAAAAGCTTATGGTTATGTAACAAGGATGAAAGAAGGAAAGATTCAAGTGCTGGTTTTCCGGCATTCTAATCCAAAGGCAGGGATTCAAATACCCAAAGGGACAGTTAAGACGAATGAAGATACTTATCATGCAGTAATTAGAGAAATGAAAGAAGAAACAGGACTAAAGCATTTTGAGGTTCGGCATTTACTTGCCGAGGATGATTGGGAAAATGACGATGGCGTGACGCATCATCGGTATTTTTATCAGATTCATGCAGCCGATGCTCCTGAACAGTGGAAACATCATCCAAGAGGTGGAGGAGATGAAGCTGGATTAACTTTCCACTATTTTTGGATTTCGTCTAAGGATGAAGTAGAGTTAATTCGTGGACATGGGGATTATTTAGAACAAATTTTTTCTTGAATTTTAGTAGAAGGGGACTAAAAAAGTATAAACTATTCGCAAAAAGAATTTAATCCAAAAAGGAGCTTTGCAATGATGATTAGGCTGGCTGAAACCAAAGACATAAAACAATTAGTTAAAATGAGATGGGATTTTACAATTGAATATGATGAAAGTAAAAAAGAAGAATCATATATTAAATTTGAAAAGGAATGCTATGCTTTTTTAGAAAATGCACTTAAGAGTCAACAATGGTATATTTGGGTTGTCGAAGACCAAGGAAGAATTGTATCCCATATCTGCATAGAATTAATTCACAAAGTACCACGTCCAGGAAGAATAACATACCCGTTCGCTTATATGACAAATGTATATACTACTCCAGAATATAGAAATAAGGGTATTGCAAGTAAATTGTTAAGAAAAGTGAATGATTGGATTAAAGAAAATAAATATGAATTTGTAATCGTATGGCCAAGCGATGGAGCGATTAATTTTTATAAAAAAAATGGCTATGTGCATTGTACGGAGCCAATGGAGTACTTTCACAATTAAAGAATCTACTAGAACATAAAAATATCAAAATGGAGCGTTATATTATAGAGCGTGTTCAAAGGATAAAAAGGACCGAGAAGTTCGAAGCGGCGAGAGCTCCCGTCACTGGAATGTACGTTCATAGGTACATGAGGAGCGGAAAAACGAGTATTCGTGCGAAATTCGAAGTGTCATTTTTTACCGGACTTTTTGAACATCCTCTTATATGCAAAACTAGCTGAAATCGCCATTTATTCATTGGAATGGTGAAAATATCTGGGATCTTTCATTCTTTCCTTTTGTCTGGATAATCCTTTACTCCGGTTCTTCTATTTTGTTTTTAAAGCTAGCTAAAAGGTGAGGGTATTATTTATATAAAAAAAGAAAATTAAAACTGCCATCATGTTCAACACCTTGGCAGTTTTAATGTTGGAATAACGTTAAAAAAGAACATATATATTCAATCAAACATAATTGCCTCCAAAATACCCATTACCTGTTCGATTACTTCTTGTGGTGCTTCTTCAATGAATTGATAACTTCTTGCTTTTAAATCAAAAGTTTTTACTTGATCTGTAAAAACTTTCCCATGTGTTTTCATTCCGACAGGCAGTTCGACAAAGAAAGCCCACTCTCGGGAAGTACTAGTAATAGGACAAACCATCGTAATGGTAGAGACTTCGTTATAGCTTTGTTTGGAAACGACGATTGCAGGGCGTCTCCCGGCTTGCTCATGTCCGCTTTGTGGATCGAAATTACATATTATGATATCACCCTGTTTTAAAGGTACTCCCATCTTAAAATTCTTCCTTTCCTGTTTTACCTGTTTGGATTTCTTTCGGTGAATATTGTGTTTTCGCTTCAGCAACCAATTGATCAAGTGAATATTTCTTTCTGGCTATTTTCTTGGGGGTCAAAATTAACCTCTGATTTTCATAATCAACGGTAACAATCAATGGTGATCCATTCTCAATATTAAGTGCCTTTTTCCATTCACTTCGTATAATAACAGCTGAACTATTTCCATGTTGTTTCAACGTTGTTTCCATTGCATTTACCCTCCTGGGGAACTTATTTTTTTCACTCATTGTATCACTTTCCTTCTATAATGTATATACAATTGTTCATACATCTTATTCGTAAACAGGGTCATTTGATGCTGCTTTTTTTTAAAAGTAAAAGAAATACAAAGAAAAGTGAACGTTGTAAAGCTCCTTGATTTGCACTTTTGAATGATAAATATTAAAGTATATAATGATCTAAATTAAAGTGGGTTGCTAAAAATGCTGTAGCGTGATATAAGAAGCAAGGGTATTTTTTTATATAAAGTATTTAGTGATTGTCCTGTAATGAAAGGAATGGAGTTTGAAGATGATAGATAATTTTTGGCAAGATTTACCTAGGCCGTTTTTTGTACTTGCACCAATGGAGGATGTGACGGATGTAGTTTTTCGTCATGTTGTAAGTGAAGCGGCTCGACCGGATGTGTTTTTTACCGAATTTACTAATACAGAGAGCTATTGTCATCCGGAGGGGATCTATAGTGTGCGTGGACGTTTGACTTTTACAGAGGATGAACAGCCAATTGTTGCACATATATGGGGCGATAAGCCAGCGCATTTTCGGCAAATGAGTATTGGAATGGTGGAACAAGGTTTTCGTGGCGTAGATATTAATATGGGCTGTCCTGTACCGAATGTAGCAGCGAACGGAAAGGGTTCCGGTCTTATTCGCCGTCCAGAGGTTGCAGCGGAAATCATACAAGCTGCAAAAGCAGGAGGATTGCCTGTGAGTGTGAAAACCCGGCTTGGTTATACGTATTTGGACGAGTGGCGCGATTGGCTTACGGAAATATTTAAGCAGGATATCGCGAACCTTTCTATTCATTTGCGTACAAGGAAGGAAATGAGTAAAGCGGATGCACATTGGGAATTGATTCCGGAGATTAAGAAGCTTCGTGATGAAATAGCTCCAAATACGCTTCTTACAATTAACGGGGATATTCCAGATCGGCAAACTGGATTGGAGCTTGTCGAAGAATATAGTGTGGATGGCGTCATGATTGGACGCGGTATTTTTAGTAATCCATTTGCATTTGAAAAAGAACCGAAAGAACATGACAGTAAGGAACTGCTTGATCTTTTAAGATTCCATCTGGAGCTTTTTGATAAATATGCGAAAATAGAGCCCCGTCCATTCCGGCCACTGCGCCGTTTCTTTAAAATATATATCCGTAGTTTCCAAGGCGCAAGTGAGTTAAGAAATCAGTTGATGGGTACAGAAACAACGGATGAAGTACGTGCACTGCTTGATGATTTTCTTTTGAAAAATCGAGAAGAGACGTTAGAAGGTTAAGTTATAGTGCTTTTATCCCGAATGAACTGACGGTAAGCCCACACTGAATGAAGTTTCACTTTATCTAAATAAATTGTTTTAAAATTTTATTTTCAATTTGTATCCCTATTTCAAAGCTTTTGGGATATAATATTCTCAAGGTTTTATAAAGGATGGTTTCCATGGTTCTCACTCTTGGTGTTTTATTTATTATACCGAGAGTGAGAATCTCATTATTTATTGAAAAATCCTTTATATAACTAATATTAGGGAAGGAGTCAGAATAGACTTTCAGTTAACGTTTACGGTTTTATTTTATCTTTTAAAGGATTATATGGAAACAAGAGGAGAAAATTTTAAATGAAAAAAATTAACGTCTTATTAATTACTGTGGCTATCATGTTGTTAGCTGCATGTGGAACTGGTGAAAAAGTATTAACAAAAAAGGAAGTATTAAGTCAAGCGATTGAAGCTGTTGAGAAAGTAGAAAGTTATGCAGCTGATATGAAGATTGACACGGACATAATGGGGATGCCAGTAACTATTGAAGGGAAAAGTGACATCACTCATAACCCTGATGCGTTTCATATGGAAATGAAAATGGGAATGTCTGGAATGCCCGTCGAAACAGAAACGTACATTGTTGGGGAAGAAGTTTTCATGAAAATGTTTGGAGAATGGCTAAGTATGGAGGAAGAGGAGTTGGGGTTAGAAAGTTTTGATCAGCTGAACAAAGAAGAATTGGATAAATTAAAAGCCTTTGATGATCAAATTAAAATGACCGAAGAAGATGGCATTTATGTGCTCGCGTTATCAGGTGAAGGGGAAGAATTTGCAGAACTAGCGGAAACCTATGTGGAATCTGTGATGGAAGAAGAAGACTCCGACTTTTCTGTTAATAGTCTAGAAATGGAGTTGCAGGTTGATAAGGAAACAATGCTAATCACGTCACAAACGATTGCTGCAAATATCGAAATGGACGATGAGACTTACCAAATCGATGCAGAAGTGACAATCTCCAATGTGAATGGAATTGATCCAATAGAAATTCCTAAAGAAGTAAAGGAAAATGCAATTTCTGAAGAGGAGATGGATTCTCTCTTTGATTATGAAGAGGAATCCATGACTTTAGAAGAGATTGAAGAGTTGGTTGACTATACGATTCCACAAGTATCAAATGTACCTAAAGGATATGAGATGACAGATTCTTATTATGATGAATTTATGGAGATGGCTTACTTTCAATATGATAAGGATTTAGAAAACGGTTTTATCTTAAGTGTGTATCCGTCCATCGAAGCGTATGAATCCATGATCATGGATGAAGCTGCAGAAACAGTTACAATTCATGATACAGAAGGGGTACTTGAAACAATTGATGATGATCTTTTGTACCTTACCTGGGAACATCAAGATTTATTTCTTGAGCTTATCGGAGAAGGGCCTGAGTTGACAAAAGATTTACTTTTGGAAATAGCGGAAAGTATAGAATAAGGAAATTAAATATGTTTCATTCAAAAAAATGAAAGAATCGAAGGCGTCTGAACTGAAGAGGCCTTCGATTTTTTGTCTTGCAGCTCTAGAGCATTTAATTTTTATATCTAAATGCGTGGTCTAACTCCACAGTCTTTATAATACGTATCCGCTTTTAGCCTTATCTTATAATGTCCATACTACATGTATGAGGTGAAAAAAGGATGGACGGATATAAGAAGAATAGGCACGCGGTTTACGATATAAAGTACCATGTAATTTGGGTAACGAAATATAGATATAAGGTGTTACATGGTAAAATTGCGCACAAAACGAGGGAGTTAATTAGACAAGGCTGTGAAGCAAGAAGTATCACAATCTTGCAAGGAAGTGTAGGAAAAGATCATATTCATTTATTGATAGCTAGTCCACCAAGTCTTGCACCGAGTAAAATGATACAATATCTAAAAGGAAAATCATCGACTTCTTAAAAGATCAATTTCCCAAATTGAAGAGTAAATATTGGGGTCAACACTTATGGGCAAAAGGTTATTTTTGTGTAGCAGTTGGAACAGTAGATGAAGAAACCATTAGAAATTATATAGCAAATCAATTCACTGAAGAAAAGAATGACATATTCAGGGTTGATGATTAAGTTTAGTCAAATTTGAAATATGCTTCAGTATCGAAGCTTTAAGCAGGATTTTAGCTTGTAGAACGACTTAAGTCATCGACATTTATGTTCAAATCCGCCTGCTTTAGCGCAGATGGTTGTTTAAGAATGCAGAATGAAGAGAAGTGAATATTTTCACTATGAAGACATGAAAAAATCGAAGACGACTAGACTGTAGAAGCCTTCGATTTTTTATGCTTATTTCTTCTATTCTCATAGCTTTCGATTTTTGCTAACTTTATAGGAGATTTGATATACTAATTTTTATGGCAGTAACTGGACACGTGACTTCCATTTCCATTTAATGCAAAGCAAACTAAGTGGGAAATGCAGTCAATCATTGACCGAATCGTTCAGGCTAACGTTCCAGTGGGAGATGGAAAGAGTCTATCTGAACGCTGTTACTTTATCGTGAAGGATGTGTGTAAACGTGAAAATAACCTATAAGCAAATTATTTTTTATAGTATTTTAGCAGTTCTTGCTATTGGATCACTACTTTTTGTGCATTTTAATTATTCACTGTACGACCGTCCAATAGCTAAGGTTACGCAAGCAAATTTGGAAGATACGACCGAAGTAGTTGATGAGCATAATAATGAAGATCGTATATTTACACAATCAATAGAAGCGGAAATGAAAAATGGGAAAGAAAAAAATCAAATCATTCACCTAACCAATGAATATTCATCATCCGGTGCGTATGATCAGGAGTACGAAACTGGAGATGAATTATTTGTCTGGATTGATGAAGCACCAGATCAGAATAATGAACTGACTGGTGTGATCCAAGATGTAAAACGAGATAAAACAATCCTCCCGATTGTCTGGATTTTTATCTTTACATTAATCATCATTGGAAAAAGACACGGACTTTTTTCGGTAATCAGCTTAGTGGTGAACGCTTTGCTGCTATCTTATGCATTGGATATATTCGTAAGGTATGACGATATAAGTTTACTGATTATTTGTGGCATTACTGTTGTTTTATTCACTGTTATTTCCTTGTTGTTCATTAGTGGCTTTAATGAAAAAACGTATGCTGCAATTATTTCTACACTCCTAGGGACATTTACCTCATTTTTTATTACGTACATTGTCATGTGGTTAACTGCAGAGAATGGTCTGCATTATGAAGCGATAGACTTTCTTACACGTCCTTACAAGGCGGTATTTTTATCAGGATTGTTAATTGGCTCACTTGGGGCAGTGATGGATGTTGCAATTACGATCTCGTCTTCTGTATTTGAGTTATATGAGAAAAATCATGCTATAGAAAATAAAGCTTTAAAGGAATCAGGAATGCATATTGGAAGAGACATCATGGGAACGATGACAAATGTTTTATTCTTTGCATATTTAAGTGGTACAATCCCTATGCTTCTGCTGTACTTGAAGAATGCTTCGTCTGTGGGATTTGCGCTTTCAATAAATTTATCCATGGAATTCGCCCGAGCTTTAGCAGGCGGTATTGGAATTGTGTTAGCTATCCCAATTGGACTGTATGTTTCTATCTTTTTTGTTAATCGAAAGAGGGATCGTGTATGAATGTACTTGTAGTGCTTTCCGTCATATTATTAATACTAATGGTGCTAATTGGTGGTAAAAAAGGAATGCGTTCATTCATATCCTTATTCTTAAACTTTGGCGTATTTTTGTTAACTGTCTTTTTTCTATTGGACCCAAGTGTTAATCCAATTATTTTGATATTGATAGCCTGTGTAGCCATTAGCTGCATCAATCTGTTTTATATAAATGAAGTAAATAGTAAAACAAAAACAGCTTTCTTGTCGACGGTCATAACCATCGTGGTTTTAATATTGTTCATTTATATGATGACGGATAAGTTAATGATTCAAGGATTCAGTGAAGAACAAGTAGATGAGTTGAATATTTATTCACTGTATATTGGAATAGATTTTGTTAAAGTAGCAGCTGGGATAATTATTATGAGTACGATAGGCGCGATTACAGATGTTGCTATTTCTATTACCTCCTCCATGCAGGAAATAATGAATCAAAATCCGGATATAAAAAAGAAAGATTTATTCATTTCCGGTTTACGAATCGGCAGGGATATTTTAGGCTCTGACACGAATACATTATTTTTTGCTTTCTTCGGAGGTTATTTGGCACTGCTATTGTGGGTAAAAGATATGAATTACACGATTGGACAAATCGCAAATTCAAAAATATTTACATCAGAATTACTTATTATCCTTAGTGCCGGCATTGGAATTGCAATGATTATTCCAATTGCCTCCTGGATTAATTCCTATTATTTAGTGAAATTAAGAGAAAAGGAAGCACTTGATGGAAGTGAGAAATAGAAGGCTATGCTGTTAAAATTATTTAGACTGGCAGCAAAAGTATATTTATTTAAAAAAATTATTAGATACTTTTTTGAAAAAATTGTATCAATTATAACTTAAGTATAGAAAAGAATAGTGGTTTTGTCTATTGTAGGTAGTGAATAATTTGTGAAATATATAACTAACTACTCTAGATAAAATCCCTATAAAGTGAAATTTCATTCAGTGGGGCTTTCTTTTCATGCTCCACTGAATGTTAGGTGAACCAATCGGGCCGATACAGGTTGCCCACCTTCCACCTAGAATTAACGCATCTCCTTATTTCTTGAAGTGGGGGCGCGCGTCCTGTTACACTGTGATAAAAATTAAGGTTATCCAGTAATATAATCGGAAATTTGTTTTGAAATTAATATTTATTCGCAGAATACTACCATAGCTCTAAAAAATGCGTTTGCTTGACAAATGAAAATCAGCAGGTTACATTAGAAATTAAATAAGATTAAAATTTACAAAATATAACAAGCATTGACATATGAAATTGACAATATATGAAAAGGGAATTTGGTGCGAATCCAAAACGATCCGGTCACTGTGAGTGGAGAAAATCCATAAGTCAGACCCCTATAATAAATTACTAGTATTACCTTCCGAAGAAAGGTGCTGGAATAATTCAAGATTTCGTACATAACAGTGCATCTCTCCATCGGAAGAGGTGCGCTTTTTTTCGTTAACCAATGAGCTAAAAGATGTTATTGCTTCAGCTAAAATTCAGTGGGAAAGCCCCCACACAATGAAGCTTCACTTTATTACAGTTACTGGATATGCCTATGACCCAGCTATAATGTGCTGGCTTCATATAAAAATGAATAGGAAGGGGAGGACCACCCACAGGAAAATAAGTATAGCTGGAGGTGATATTGTACTGAATGCTATGCGAAATGAATTGCAAAAAGGGACCCTGAAACAAAGAAGAGAAAGGTGTCAAAATGAAGGTATATACGAAAAAAACGAAGGTGCCGACCAAGCAAGCCTTCGTATGGTGGAAAACCCACATAAATAATACGTATTGTATACTACCTTCTCCAAGTGTACTTGTCAATGAGAAAATGGCAAAAATCTACCAAACTATGAGGGAGGAAATGAAATGCTACGTAACATGAAAATGAAAAAAATATCAGTCGGTTTATTGATTTCAATGCTTATGATGGCTATGTTAGCTATGCCAGTCATGGCTGCTGTCGATTATCCAATGATTACTTTGGAGGATAGTGAGGATTTTACGGTAGTGGGAGAAATTGATGATTCAGAATCGATGACAGTATTGGGCTTGGATGATAATTTTCAAACACATCCACTAGGATCGGACGAGCAGTATGTAACATGGACTACATCTGATGAAGATGTAGTACTTTTCGATGATGGTAGCGATTATATTGATACAATCTATGAAACAGATACTGTAGATGTTGTTCTGGTAGGTGAAGGTACTTCTATTATAACTGCTACTTATGACACACCTAACGCTAATCCAGTTACCGTAACTAGTTATGTAGTTGTGGAAGGTAGTACTGTTACTTCTTCAATATCTGGTATCGATGTAGCGGTAGAGGGATTCAATACTCCTGAATTCACATTAAACAGCCTTACCGTTCCATTATTTAGCTTGGTTGACGCAGGGATTACAGATAATGATGATGATGTATTAAAAAATACACCGTCAGTTCTCCATGCATTCCTTTATGCATTGGAAATCCAAAATAGTGACGAAACAACTTCTACTCCAATTGAAGACTTTGATTGGGATTGGGTCATAGATAATGTAGATATTACAAGCGAAGGATCCTATGTAAGTGCAGTAGGTGCTGATAATGGAAATATTAATTTTTCAAGAGGATGGCAATATGGGATAGACTCACTAGACCCTAACAACAGACCAGACCACGCAGCTAGTGTCCAACCACTATCTACTGGAAATGAAATTTACTGGGGATTTATTCCTTGGTAAGATGCAATCTCCAAAGAATCTGATGCAATTACTCATCTCTTAATTAAATAGGACTTGAAAGCTATTAGATAACAGTTTAAAATAGAGTTGAATGATTTTACTCTATAAATTTAGAAAAGGACAGAGTGAAATCTTATTATTATTACAATTATATTAGTAAGTGCTGACCAGACAACTGGAGGCATGAATCTTATACTACAGCTGTGAAAACAACTGAAGCGGTATGGATTTGTGCCTTCGTTTTTTTGTAAACAAAAAACTAATCGAAGCGAAGGAAATGATAAAACTGGATTTTTAGCAGAGGGTCAAAGGTAAGTCTATTATGTGTAACTGAAATTACGAGAGGCCTTTGTTTCTAGCCATAATAATTTATAAGGAGGAAGATAAATGAAGAGATATCTGTATAGATGGAAGGGATTTTAACTGGGTATAAAGTCTATTATTCTAACTAATGAAAATTAAAAGGGGATAAGCGAATCATGAAGTATAAAAAGCATATGAGTATTTTGCTGGTATTAATTATGCTGTTTTCCACTCTGTGTCCTACAGGACTAGTGGTATCAGCGCAGGAAAAAGAAACAACACCACTTCTGTTAGAAGAGCTGACACCAGAGACTCAGGTTAGCATGGAAGGAGTAGAAGGTGAATTAAGCCTGACCTTCAATCAACCAGTAAGCCTACTGGAAGGAAAACAAATTCAACTCCTGTATGATGAAGAGGGAGATGGCAAACCAAATGACCCGGTTCTTATACAAGAAGAGCCAGTAGAAGGGGAAGAACCTATAGAACCGCATGACGGTATGGAAGGGGATAAGGGAGATTACACTGATGTATTATCGATAGATAAAGAGGATTCCAACAAGGTTATAGTAGACCTTACTTATCTGGAAGAAAATTTATTAAAGAAAGATCATGTCTATCAGTTAAATATCTATGAAGTCATCCAGGCAAGAGACCATGGGGAAATCTTTGCAGGCTTAGGACTGACAGAAGGAATGGACACTTGGGTCTTTGATACAGAGACTGAGAATGAAATTACGGCTATACATACGAACGGACAAGAAAAAGTAAACCAAGGAGAAAAAATTTCCTTAGAGGCTACTGTATATAACCAATATGATCATGCGCTCTTGGGGGAAAAGGTTATTTGGTCTACAAGTGATGGGGCAAGGGCAACAGTAAATGAAAATACAGGGGAAGTTATAGGGGTAGGTGCAGGGACTGCAATCATTACTGCGGCTTCTGCTAGCAACGGGGAAATCACTACTCAAAAAGAAATTACTGTTGAAGCTGAAACGAAACCACTAGAAATGGTTGAAGTCACCCCACAAAATGAAGGAAGTTTGGGTGGAACCCAGGGAGAAATCAGTGTTGAATTTAATCAGCCTGTAGAAATAGCGGATCAAACAGGTCAAGCCCGAATGAGATACGATAGGAATAAAGATGGAAATGTAAAAACAAATTTAAGGAATGCAGAAGGAGATCTATCCTATACTGATGTTCTAAAAGTGGACGAGAGCAACCCCCATAAAGTAATTCTAGAAGTAAATGATATTTTAGAAGAAGGACATACTTACTATCTGTGGATATTAGCAGATAAAATAAGGGCACAGGATGGAGGAGAGCTATTCCCAGGAACTTCTATAGGAGATTGGGAATTCGCTACGAAGGAAACAACGAAACCACTAGAAATGGTTGAAGTCACCCCACAAAATGAAGGAAGCTTGGATGGAACCCAGGGAGAAATCAGTGTTGAATTTAATCAGCCTGTAGAAATAGCGGATCAAACAGGTCAAGCCCGAATGAGATACGATAGGAATAAAGATGGAAATGTAAAAACAAATTTAAGGAATGCAGAAGGAGATCTATCCTATACTGATGTTCTAAAAGTGGACGAGAGCAACCCCCATAAAGTAATTCTAGAAGTAAATGATATTTTAGAAGAAGGACATACTTACTATCTGTGGATATTAGCAGATAAAATAAGGGCACAGGATGGAGGAGAGCTATTCCCAGGAACTTCTATAGGAGATTGGGAATTTAATACAAAGAATCAAACAGGTGAAGTCTCAGACATCAAAATTATTGGAGATACCGCTGTAGAAATTGGCGGCAGCATAACCCTTACAGCAAATATAGAGGATTCTCAAGGTAACACTTTGCCTGAACAGGAAATAAACTGGTCTATAGAGAATGAAGAGAAAGCTACTATAGAAAAGCAAGGTTTAAACACAGCCAAAATCACTGGAGTGTCTCCAGGAAAAGTAAGGATTACCGCTTCGCTTATTTCGAACGAAGAAGTAAAATCTACAGTAGAGATTACGGTAGGAGAAGCCCTTGACTACAGTCTCACTCCCAAGCTTCAAATGCAGCTTTCCGATCAAAGAGCTGTAGACGTTCGGGGTATAAACATGAATCAGGGAGTTGTCTATACACTAGTAGATAATAAGAATCAAGATTCCACGGAATTACGCGCTTATGATTTATATGGTAGCCTTCTGTGGAGAACGGATTTAGAAAGGGGAAGCTTTGGTAATAGTTCTTCCGTACCAGCCTTTGATGAAGAGGGAAATATCTACCTGCAGTATAGTATTACGTCAGGGTCTTTGGTATATGCCATAACTCCCGAGGGGGATATCAAATGGAAAAAGCAGCTAGAAGATAGGGCTCTTGGTGGCCAACAGATAAATGAGCCTACTATATTGGATAAGCAAGTGATATTTACTGTCAGAGACGGTGTATATAGTTTGGATGCATCGAGCGGGGATATCCACTGGCATAAAGGTATCAATGCCGAAGGGCTGGAATATGACGGCAGTTACTATCGGATTGATTCCTCACCTGTAGTTTATGGAAACACCATATTGGTTGCTGTTAAAGGGCAAAATACGAGTGTAGAAGATGGCAAGATTCAGGCATATAATATGGACGGTAGTGAGATATGGCACCACATCTCTTTGGAGGGAGTACGAGATCCCTTAATCGGCAATGAAACTGTCTATGTAGTAGATAGTAAAGGGGGGATCGTTGCTCTTGGATCAGGGGATGGAAGACCCTTAACCAACAACCCGCTACACAATTATCAAATAGAAAATATTTATCGGACTGGGGAAACTGAAATTGGTTCAGACGGTACAATATATATTTATGTTCGAGAAGAACAATATGGAAATAGAGCGAGTATTGTGGCACTTAACCCGAATGGTACTCAGAAGTATAGATATACCGCTCCTGCTGGAATAGATGCAATAGATGATGCCGGGTATTTATACTATACTCGAAACAATTCAGAGGGTAGATCAACGATCTATGCCCTGGATCCATACGGTAATGTTGCGGATACGATACCGGGATATGATAGTACGACAGTAAGATATTTCAACATCAAGACGTATGGAAATGTACTTCTTGGCTCTCGTAGTATCTATGGTCAGTGGAATGCGGCAAAAATACAGCATCATACGGGGGAGACTCCCGATTCCATAGAGTGGCTGCAGCCGAATAAAACCCTTGGCGTAGGAATTAATGATACGCTGGCGGTGCGAGTAAAAAATACGGAAGGTCAGGTAATGATTGCCGACGAACTACAGTGGTCCAGCTCTGACGAAAGTATTTTGTCCGTAGAAAATGTCAAAAAAGGAATATTCAAAGGAATAAAAGAAGGAACTGTAGAGGTAACGGTATCCCTTAAGGACGACCCGCGAATCAGTTTGAGCCGCATGGTTACTGTAGAAAATAAAGAGGCAATACCTACTGCAGTAGAGATATTGACAGAAAACGGAGAGGTTATCGGTAACTCTATTGATATAGACTATAAGAATCCATACCAATTTGGCTTTAGAGTAAAAAATCAGTATGGGGATGTGATGGATAAACAACAGGTCTCATGGGTAACCAATCTTAATCTAAATAATGTTACTGTAGACCAGAAAGGACTTTTTAAACCCGAAAGTACCGGTTCCTATCCACTGTCGGTTATATCAATTGACGATAATAATATACGTAAGGATATCACTGTCAATGTTACAAAGGGCGAATCGGTTTATGGAGGCATCCTGCCAAAGGACGCAGTGCTCACTCTGCCGGGAGAAATGCAGCTTCATCCATCCAATCAATACGGGGAACCATTCACTTTGGAAGGTATCAGTTGGTCCAGTGCAGACTCGTCTATTGCCAAAGTAGACGATAATGGGAAGGTTACTGCCGCGGCTTACGGTACCACTACGATTACAGGAACAAAGGGGAACGAAACATTTGCTAAAGAGGTTCATATAGCAGAACCTTTTGGTTATGAGTGGGCCAAAATGCATGAGTCCTTTGGAGATGAAGGACGAACTGCAAATATAGCAGAAGATGACTTAGGTAATATCTATTACAGTATAAGAGAATCGAACAATGATGAAAAATTATTGTCTTTGAAACCAGATGGTACGGAAAATTGGAATGTAAAAATAGAGCATACAGTCCAATATGTACAGTGGGCAGATGATGGATTATACATTATTGTTTCAGAAACGGGTGGGTCGTCTTATCTTGTTAGGATGGATCCTCAAAATGGTCAGGAAATATGGAGCCTTAAGTTAAGCAGTAGTCAACTTGTTCACAAGATTCATATAAATAGGGAAACCGGGAATGTATATTTTTCTACTAGGGATACATTTAATGCAATAGATAAAGAGTCCGGTGATATAAAGTGGAGCCTAAGCCTGGATGGCAGCTTACACAATTATACTGTCAGCAATGAAGGGGACATTTTCCTGCCTGTTAATGAATCTGGTAAGCGCAATACGAATATATTAAAGGTTGAGGATACTGGTAATGATTATCAAACCCTTGAGACCAATAGTCTGGAAGGAATAAGCTTTGTTCCAACTGGTAGTGATTTGATAGCAGATAGTAATGGCGTATTGTACAGTTATTTCAGTGGCACTATAGACGGTATCACAGGAACAGGGGTCTTAGCTGTTGAAGAGGGACAGATTAAATGGCTTCACTACTTTGATTCGACATACTATAGTACTTCAAATGTAAAGAAACTAGAATTCGGAAAAGATGGGGAAATCTACTTTACTGCTTTTGACCCTAATACTTCAGGCCGAAAAATTAAAATCGGTGCATTGTCTCAAAATGGAAATCTCCTGTGGGATAAGGAGATGACGGATTTAGTAGAGTTCGGAAAAATAATGAATGCCAGTGGAGATTTTGAAGTAGATGTCAATGGAAATATCTACATGCCTATGACGCTATATAAGGATAGAAGCAACAAAGAAAAAAGTGTTGTCGTTCAGCTAAACCCGCAAGGTACCGTAATGAAATATTTATCCTATAATATAGATCGGTATGGTCAATTTGACTTTATTCACTTATCGGATGAAGGGATATATATTACAGGCACTCGTGAGAATTACGTAATTAAACTCGCTCATGAAAATACGCAAGAACAGATGCCGAGCGATATTCAACTGCAAGCCGCTAAGGACAGTATTGTCGTAGGTGATTATTTAGATATCAATGCCACGGTTTACAGCCAAGTGGGTATTGCCATGGCAGACGAAAAGGTCAGCTGGTCGAGCAATATGACTGGAGTGGCTACGGTTGATGATAATGGTAGGGTAACGGCTCATAAACCGGGTAAAACCGTCATTACGGCAACCTCTGTGACCAAACCCGAGCTACAGGCCAACTATGAACTTACCATTGTGGTTGGTGGAGCGCACTTCGTTACGCGAGATAAGCTGGATGAACATATCGAAAAAATAGTCGACAACTATAAAAAGAAAGGCATCGATGGAGACTGGGCAGCCTTTGCCATGAATGCGCTGGGAGAAGACATCAACAGCCCAACCTATACAATCAACAATAAAACCTATGTCGGCAAGCTGTTGGATATCATCAGTGCAAGTGATAACCTTGGAAACATGACCGAGTATGAAAGGATGGCACTTTCCATACTGGCAGGGGGATACGATCCTCATGACTTTGGCGGAATGAACCTCATTGAGAAAATTGCTAACTATAGAGACCTTACCCAAGGAAACAATGCAGTCATTTGGGGACTCATCGCTTTTGACGCAGCAGATGCGGTTATTCCAGAGGACAGTAAATATTCCAGTGAGTTCTTCGTGGATTATCTATTAGACCTCCACGCTGGCGAAGGATGGGCACTGTCTCGTACTGGCTCCGATGTAGATATTACTTCCATGGCTGTTTACGCATTGGCACCTTATTACAACGGCTGGGAAGACTACAGACAGAATGAAGTGAAAAAGGCGGTAGACGAAGCGGTAGAATGGCTCAAGTCGCAGCAGCAGGAAGTGGGTGGATTTAATGATACAGGTGCGGACAAAATCAATACAGAATCTACTGCTCAGGTTATTATGGCATTGACATCCATAGGGATAGACCCACAAGGCAGTGAATTTACCAGAGGCAATGGCAATCCTGTATCAGCTATGTTAAGCAATCAAATGGATGATGGGACCTTTATGCACGAAACGAGCATTAACCAAAGCGACCATATGGCAACCAGTCAAGCATTACAAGCCCTGGCAGCATTAAAGCGGTTTAATGAAGAAGGCTATTCCGATATTTTTTATCACATCGCACCAGAAGAACCTGTTGAGATGGAAGAATGGATGCAGCTAATTAACGATATCAATCAGCTGCCGGAAGATGTAAAAGATATAACCTTGAAACATGAAAAACTAATTAAAAAGCTAAGAAATCGCTATAACAATCTTAGTAAAGAAGAACAGAAAAAAGTCACTAACCTGCAACGTTTGAAAAAGGCGGAAAGGCGCATTCTTATCTTAAAAGATAAGACTGCTCCAAGCATCAGCACAGATTTAAAAAATCAAAAGGTGAAGAATAAAACATTTAGTTTTTATGCTTATGGAGTAGATGATGTCAGTGGAGAGCTGACAGCAAGTGTAAAATTTGATGGAAAAGCAGTGCATGGCAGTGGGCATAACTACAAGGTGACACTGCAAGAAGGAAAGAATACGATTAGCCTCATTGTAGTCGACGAAAACAAGAATAAAACAGAAAAGAGTTATACGATTACTTATGAAGCAGCAGATAAGAAAGAAAGCAAGGAAAACGGCAGCAAGAAAGAAGGTAACAAGCAGACAAACGGAAAAAAAGCTAACAGCATACCACAGAAAACCGGAAAAATTGACAGTAATATTCTGCCAAACAGTAAAAATACAGCAGGAAGTAACAATAAACTTGGCACACGGAATGCTATAAGTGGAATTAGCAATAAGAACACGAATAGTGCCAGTAGTGGAGCGAATAACCCTCCAACTACAGAAGAAGTTATTGAAATACTAAGAGAAGAGATAAGTAATGAGCTGCAAGAAGCAAAATCAGGAGATGTTATCACAATAGACATTGTAGAGGGTCTCACTATCAATGCAGATATGTTGGATCAAATGTTAGAAGCAGAAAATCTAACCATCGTATTTAAAGGAGAGGACTACACGCTGTCCTTTAACACTTCAGATATTAACGATAGTTATGACGAAGATTTGAACATTCTTCTGACTGTAAGCTTTAATTCGAAAAATGATGAAAAAATTTACGAGCTTATTGAAGGTGCCAATGGTATGGTCATACATTTGGATCACCATGGTGAATTCCCAGTACCTGTAACTGTGGTAGTTAAACTAGCAGATCATCTAGAAGATGCAGGGCAACTGTATCTATACTATTATAATGAAAACACAGGAAAGTTAGAGTATCAGGAAGATGCTAATATCGTAGTACAAGACGGCTACGCTCAGTTTACAATTACGCATGCATCAGACTATGTTTTGTCAGATACTCTAATGGATAAGAAAGAAACTATAGAGGCAGCAGCTGCAGCAGGTTCGGGAAATTCTTCAGGGGATGCAGTCGTGCAAGAACAAAGAAATATGATGATGCTATACATTGTAATAGCATTCGTCCTTCTTGCAGGTCTTGGTATCCTTGGTGGAGTACATTACAAAAGAAAAATTGTAAAACTAGATATCAATCAATAAAAAGAATCAGCGCTAATCCCTTTGGGATAGCGCTGATTTGCTATATATATTAGTGACATTTTTCCTACTCTATGATAATATCAAAGTATAATTAAATACTAATTGTAAATAGGTGTTGATGCAATTTTTAGTGTAAAAGTTGCAATCGCTTAAAAGGGAAGTTGGGTGAAAAGCCCACACGGTCCCGCCACTGTAAGAGAGTTACCTTCTAAAAATGTTATGTATAATGAATCGACAGAAGGGAAATTGATTCTTGAGTCAGATACCTGCCTATTTTTATATTAGCAACTCTACGAGCGATGGAGATTGTGTACATAAACAGATTGTTGTCAGATTAAATTCTCATTGCAGTGGGTACCCCATTCAATGAGAATTTTTTTGTAATTGCAGATCAGTAAAGGTTTCAAGTCAAACTAGAAAAAATAAATTTACATGTGAATAATAGAGCATGCTGAAGAAATATCTAGTTGTTTTAACTGATCTAGTTGATGACAATAATAGAAATATAAGGGTTAGGGATTTAAAAAAACAATACAGGAGAAGAAAGATGAAAAATACTTATGATATGAGAGTGAGTGAAGAAGAAAAAAAATTACTGGAATTGATTAAGTCTATAAAGTTTGGTCAATTAAGCATTAAAATACAAAATTCAAAACCAGTTCGGGTGGAAGAACATATTAAAAGCATCAAACTATGATACTGGTAAAGGAGTTCTATTATTAAACTACTAAATGATGAAATTTTCCAATGATCCAAGGAGGGATAGAGATGAAAGAAGGTATTCGCATAACGGTAAACGAAAAAGAAAAAAAGCTTTTGGATTTAATTCGCAAAACAAGTTATGGGGAAATAAAGATAATTGTTCAAGATTCGTTGCCTATACGAGTTCAGGAAATTAAAGAATCATTTGAATTATAATACATAAGAGTGACTGGACAACTAAAAGCACCACTAAATATTATCATTGTATGTTCAGGATAGCATGATGGTATTTACTGGTGTTTCTTTCAATGATGCAGTGATTAGAAGAGAAAGCAAGTATTCTCTAAAAAATTACAAGGAGGTTTGATTTTCTATGAAAAAATTAAGTAATATCTTATTGCTTTTAATGTTGGTATTTACCATGGTAGGATGCAATGAAGAAATTACTAAAAAAGATGATCCTATGGAGCAAACGTCAACGGCTGAGGAAGTGGGAACATCTGAGAACGTTGAAGAAGATAGAGATACAGAGTCTGTAAGTATTGATACTGCTCTCTTACCAGATTCAGCTAAATCGGAAGATAAGGATGCCTCTTTAAAAGAAGAGAGCGGAAATAAGGAAGATAGCTCTAAAAAGCCAGACAGCAAAGCAACTGATTCACAAAGCCAATCCAGTGAACAGACAGGAACAAATAGTAACTCTCAGCCATCTAGTACACAAAGTCAGTCTGGAGGGCAGTCAGAATCTCAAAGCAAAAGCAATTCCAAGTCTTCTAGTTCAGAAAACAAATCTAGTGGACAATCACAATCAGGTTCATCCAAAAGTGAAACCTCTAATACGAAAAACAAATCCAATAAAGAATCGCCAAAAAACAATGACGTCTCTGATCCAAATATGATAACAGTTACTGTATCCATCGACGTAAAAACAGCACATGCAAAGGGATATGTTAATTACGAATATATCTTAGGAAGTACAAAAATTCAAATCGATAAAGGAAGCTCTGCATGGGATGCACTCAATAAAGTGACTAAAAACAATAATATATCAGTGGTCAAAAGGGATAGTGGTGATAGTTTATACGTATCTCATATTAA
This sequence comes from Oceanobacillus sp., assembly GCA_032085455.1. Classification (GTDB taxonomy): domain Bacteria; phylum Bacillota; class Bacilli; order Bacillales; family Amphibacillaceae; genus Oceanobacillus. The sequence continues at coordinate 69,065 of DAMDKS010000006.1, read as the reverse complement.
CTCTATTGGTGAGTTTGATTTTGGAGAATCGGGCAGCGGCTGGACCTATAATGTTAATGGTTTATATCCCAATTATGGTGCCGACAACAGCAGGTCCGTTCTAAAAGATGGCGACATAGTACAATGGCGCTACACCCTTGATTATGGAAAAGATGTAGGATCATTCTAAATATCAATGAATTGGAGAGGACTGACATGAATAAATTAAAAAATATTGTTAGTTCTAGTATCGTTTTTATTATATCCTTGTTTTTCATTTTTCAACCAATCGTTTCTGCAGATTATTCAATTAAAAAGACGATTGAAGAAACCGTAGACTTTATTTTGAATAAAGGTGTTGAAAGTGATTGGGAAGCTATAGGAATAGCTAGGTCTGGCAGAGAAATACCAGATTCATATTTTGATATCTTAACAAAAAATATAGAAGAACAAGTGATAAATGGATTGGATACAGATCGTATAAAGATAACAGATGTTGAACGTCTTGCAATGGCAACAGTTTCTGTAGGATTAGACTCAACTAATATTGAAAATCTTAATTTAATTGAATTAATATATGATAGCCTAAAACGTCATGCTGACAATGAACTAGTTGATACAATGACCTTCCAGGGAAATAATGGATTAATTTTTGCTTTGATTGCATTAGATAGTTTAAACTTCGAAGTACCAGAGGGCTCAAAATGGGATCGACAACAATTGATTGCTGCGCTATTAAGTAATCAAAATGATGAGGGAAGCTGGCCACTGAATCCAATGACTGGTGGCTCAGACATTGATATAACAGGGATGGCGTTGACAGGATTAAGTCCTTATCAAAATCAGACAGAGGTGCGAGAAGCGTTAGATCATGCAGTAAAATGGCTTTCTAGTGTGCAAACAGAGCATGGTGGTTTTGATGGTGGGGATTTTGTAGGGGGTATTACGAGTGAAGCAACTGCACAAGTAATTATTGGTTTGACTTCTTATGGTATTGATCCAACAGATGAGCAATTTACGAAAAACGGGATTACTTTAATTGATCACTTTTTAGAATATAAAAATGATGATGGTGGATTTAAACATACAATGGATGACGATTACTCTGATGCGATGGCGACGGAACAAGCTTTACAGGCACTCGTTGCTTATGACCTTTTTTTAGAAGGCAAGGGAAACCTTTACCACTTTTCCGATAATACTAGTGATGCAGTGAATGGTACCGCTATATCAGAAGATGTAAAAGATGAGAATGCGCTAAATAGTAGTGAATCAGCTATTGGCATATATCACTTTTTATTGATTGGTGCTGTGTTACTAATCATTATTGGAGGAGTTCTATTTTATCTAAAACGTCGTTCCCAGAAGTAAAGGAAGGAAAGGGTGAAAAAGATGCCACTTTGGATGAAACGCCTTTCATTATTCGTCGCGATTTTTCTTATTTTTATTGTTGCTGCATGTGATACTACTTTAGAGAAACCTACGTCTAAAGAGGATGCAAGTGCCGCTTTAGAAAAAAAAGAAATGGAAGCGAATGAAAATAAATCATCTGATGCGAATGATAATCATACAAAAGATGAAACATCAAACCAGACAGCTTGTGAACAGGCAACTGCGAAGGATACAATTGTACTTTCCATAGTAATATCTGATAGTGAAATTCCGTTGCCACCAACAGAAGTGGAAATAGAGGAGGGTGATACGGTACTTGATGTATTAATCAAAATGACAAAGCGTGAAAAAATCCAAATGGATTATCGTGGTGGACGAGGTGCGACTGCTTATGTAGAAGGAATTGATAATGTGTATGAATTTGATCGGGGACAAGGAAGCGGATGGATGTATCGTGTAAATGGTGTTTTTCCTGATCGAGGTGTGGGAGTGGTACCGTTACTTCCTGGAGATTGTGTGGAATGGCTTTACACAACGGATTTGGGACAAGATTTGGGGGCTGACTTAGAACCTTTTCGTAGATGAAAATTGTTTATCCCGAATGAATGGCAGTAAGCCTGCCTGAATGAAGTTTCACTTTATTGCTTACATAGAAAGCTGGTGCCAATAATGGAGAATGGGTTTAGTGGTTACCATCCTTATGTTCAATTTTTTTATTATTTATGTATCGGGATATTAATCATGTATTTTAATCATCCCTTATTTTTAATTACAGGTTTATTATTACTAATCCTTGTAAATATATCACATGATGGGGGAAAAGCTTTAAAAAAGTGGACTCCTATTCTATTTGTTATGAGTGCATTGATGATTGTTTTAAATCCTTTTTTAGTGTCACGTGGTACGAATATCCTTTTCTATTTTCGCGGCAAACAAGTCACGCTTGAGGCTACAGTTTATGGAGTAACGATGGCATTGGTGATAGCTGCCATTATCATTATGTTCGTCTCATTTAATTTCATATTGAATGGCAATAGGTTTTTATTTATCTTTTCTAAAGTACTTCCACGAACTGGGTTTTTAATCATGCTCTCCATTCGATTTGTTCCCTTATTGAAAAGGAGATTAGATGAAATTAATGCCGTTCAACGGGTTAGAGGCATGTCGATGACAATAGGAAACCTTCATGAACGTGCGAGGAATGGGTTATTAAGAATTCAAATTTTATTAACCTGGTCATTAGAAGAGGCTGTGCAAACGGCGGATTCTATGAAAGTGCGGGGCTATGGCAGCGGTAAGAAAAGCTCTTATATTCCTTATAAAATGGAAAAACGCGATTGGACGTGGCTTTCCATTTTATTATTGCTTCTTATCATCTGTATTGCTGGTGGAACTTTAGGATATGGAAAATTGGTGATTTATCCGAGAATTGGAACGTTCCATCTTTTTCCCATTGACTGGATTTTATACTTTTGTATGATTGTTATTTTTTCATTTCCGTTATTAGAGGAAGGGAGAGAGGGGATCCGATGGAATTATTTAAAATAAATGATTTATCATTTCAGTATCCCGATATGAAGCAGAATGTCCTAGATCATATTTCATTATCCGTACAAGCAGGAGAGTTTCTTGTTTTATGCGGTCCGAGTGGTTGTGGGAAGACAACATTATTACGGGTGTTAAAAAAGGAGCTTACTCCAGTTGGAACACTTTCAGGTGAAGTGTATTACGCTAATAAATCAATGAATGATTGGGAAGACCGAACATTAATGGAAGATATCGGTCTTGTTTTCCAGGATCCAGAGAATCAAATTATTATGGACGAGGTTATGCAGGAAATTGTATTCAGTTTGGAAAATCTGGGTTACTCTAATTTTGAAATGCGAAAGAGAGTGGCTGAAATAGTTCACGCTTTTGGGATGGAGCATTTACTGAAAAGTAAGCCTTCCGAGCTTTCCGGAGGGCAAAAGCAAATGCTAAATTTACTTTCTACGCTTTTACTAAAGCCGAAAGTTCTTCTTTTAGATGAACCAACATCACAACTTGATCCAGTTGCTGCGAAAGATTTAATAACCATGCTTGAGAGATTAAATAAAGAAATGGGAATAACAATAATTATGGTTGAACACCGTCTTGAAGAGCTTTTTGCAGTAGCCGATCGTGTGCTAATGATGGAGGACGGCCAAATCTCTTATCAAGGTAAAAGTAAAGAGCTTATTTATCAGCTATCTAATCAAGCTGATAAGCAATTTACTCCTTATATTCCGGCGATTTCCCGTTTCTATATGGAAAGAGAGAGGGATCCCAAAATAGCGGAAGTGCCTTTAACAGTAAAAGAAAGCAAATTATGGATTTCCTCATTACAAAACATTCCTCAAGATACGGGTGAGTATACGATTGAGGATAGTATGGTTGAAAATGAAACAATGGTGGAAATAAAAGATGCTTATTTTCAATATGAGAAGGATTCTCGAATGGTTTTGAAAAACCTATCCATTCAAATAAATAAAGGAGACTATTATGCAATTGTTGGCGGAAATGGCTCAGGTAAAACAACATTGATAAAAACATGCCTTGGAATGACAAAGCCACAGCGGGGATCGGTACGCTTCATGGGAAGAAATATGGCAAAGTTAAAAGAACAGGAATTATATAAAAATATTGCCTATCTGCCGCAAAATCCACGAGTCTATTTTATTCAAGACACAATCGAGAAAGAAATGCTGGAAAATATAAAACAACATAAAATAGTCAATGGAGAAGCAAGGATGGAAGAAATGTTAGACAACTTTAAAATTGCTCATTTACGTCATCGTCACCCTTATGATTGTTCAGGTGGAGAAATGCAGAAAGCAGCACTTGCCAGTATGCTTTTAAGTGAACCTGAAATTTTATTTATGGATGAACCTACAAAGGGTCTAGATCCTATATCCAAAATGCAGCTTGGTGCATTCCTGAGACAACTTCATCAAGCTGGTTTGACGATTGTAATGGTTACGCATGATATTGAATTCGCTGCACAAAACGCTTCTAACAGTGCAATGATGTTTGATGGCAGTATTACAGTTGACGCACAGCCAAAGGAGTTATTTAAGGGAAATTACTTTTATACAACTGCCATTAGCCGAGCCACACAAAATAGTGCATTACCAGAAGCTTTAACGCTAGAGGAGGCTTTAATCACATGGCAAATTCACGCACTTACTTGATTCTTTCATCAGCATTTATATTTGTATTATTAATCATTGCTTTTATTTTTTTTCATTATAGGGCTTATTTGTTATTAAGTTTTGTCATTATAGCTTGCATAATGATTCCTTTTTTTGCCCGTTTTGAAGTAAAAGAGGTAAAAGGAAGAGAGGTTGTTATATTAGCTATGCTAGCAGCAATAGCAGCAGTAAGTCGCGTTCCGTTTGCAGGTTTACCAAGTGTACAACCGACATCGTTCGTGATTATTACTGCTGGTATTGTTTTTGGTGCAGAATCAGGCTTCCTTGTGGGGGCAGTTGCAGCAATTGTTTCCAATATTTTTCTTGGACAAGGACCTTGGACCCCATGGCAAATGTTTGCATGGGGTATGATGGGGATGAGTGCAGGATTACTAAGGGGGACATGGTGGATGTCCAAAACCTGGGGGAAACTCGTATTTGGCTTCTTATGGGGTTATCTATTCGGTTGGATTATGAATCTATGGATTGTGACAAGTAATATAGCAAACTTCTCTTGGGAGTTTCTGGTTGGAATATACATATCAAGTTTTTATCATGATCTTGCTCACAGCTTATCGAATGTATTCTTCCTTGCTGTTTTTAGTGTGAGCTGGATAAAGATTTTAGAGCGTTTTAAGAGAAAGTATGGACTTTTAGATGGAAAGGTTTAATGGTGGTAGCGATCAGATTCCTCTAATTACTGAGGAATGAAATGGGTTAGAAATTGTTAATTCTAAGTGGGAGATTGCGCGTCCTGTAACGGTCCGATTCGTTCAACTAACCTTCAGTGTGGGGGGGAAGAACCCCCTACTGAAGGAGGTTTCCCTTTATCCATTTTACATTAAAAATGAATGACTTCATCTATATTTCTTAAAACCGTTCCTGATAAATATTTATACATTAGCTGTAATTTATCCGAAAACTTGTTAATTTCTTCTATTCTTAAGCTAGCACTAAAATCACCCGTGTATCTTGGAATTTTAATTTGTATCTTAAAGTTAACCCAATTCCCATCCCAGTATGAGTTACTGTCGGGATTTTTATAAGATAGGGCATCAATCATTAATTTTGTAGCTTTACCTAAAAGGTGGAAATTTATTTATACACCATCCTCTTTTCTTTTTAACAAGTCAATTAATTGGTATAAATAATGGACCCCGCGCAATTGCTGTTCAATTTGATAATCCATAAAAGATAATGAATCCATCATTGCTTTTCTTACTTCAGTGATGCTTTGCTGATTGACTTTATCAAGTACTTCTCTTACGGTATCGAGGAAAAAAACAGAGGATTGGACAGTTCGAATGATTAACAGTCGGCGGATATCCTCACGATTATATCGACGATAACCATTTTCTGGGTCTCTGTCAGGGATAAGCAAGCCTTCCTTTTCCCAATGTCTCAGAGTTGTTGCAGGGACATCGATTTCTTTCTCTATTTCTCCAATAGTGTACCACTTTTTTCTTCGCTTCTGCAGAAAGCTTTCCATATTATCAGGTTTTAATATTTCTAGTGCTTTAATTGCTAATTGCTTTCTCTGGTATAAATCTGCTTGTACCTTATTTACTTCCCATAAAGCTACAGTAAATTTATATTTCTGAAGAAGGGGCATAACTTTCTTAACTGTTGCCATCCCAAAACCAGGATACATTGCACGTATACACTGAAAATAAGCTTCATGCTCTTCAGTATATATCCGATATCCATTCGCTTCGCGTTTGGCAGGAGGAACAATCCCCCACTCTTCATAGTGGCGTAAAGCACTTGTCCCAACATCCAGTTTCCTGGCAATATCTACTGGTCTCAGTTTCATATGAGCCTCTCCCTTTTAAAGATAAAACATTCATTTAAAACCTTATAGTCCCATGATGGGTTAATGGTATGAAATGCTTTTATTTATAATATCATAACGGGCTAAACCTTGCACTTGCATCAATGTTGTATGATTGGTATAGAAGATTGAAAAGGAGGAAGGTATTTTGGAGAATGCAATTCATGTAAAGGGTGCAAGAGAGAATAATTTAAAGAAGTTATCAGTTTCTATTCCGAAAAATAAACTTATTGTATTTACTGGACCCTCTGGCTCTGGAAAATCTACGTTGGCAATGGACACATTATTTAATGAATGTCAGAGGCAATATCTTGAATCCATGGGGATGCAGGGGATAAACAAGCCTAAGGTTGATTCAATCAGTGGTCTCTCCCCAGCTATAAGCATTAATCAGCAGGTTACAAATAGAAATCCACGTTCAACTGTCGGCACGGTAACCGATATGTATACAAGTTTACGAATGATTTATGAAAAACTTGGCAGGAGAGAATGTCCGCACTGTCGGTATGTAATATGTCCCCAAAATTATTCTAAAGAGGTTGAAAAGGAATCAAACAGCTATAAAGAGTTTATTTATTGTCCCAATTGTGCCCAGCGCCTGGAAAAATTAACTCGGACCCATTTTTCATATAATACGACGGAAGGAGCTTGTCCTACCTGTAACGGTCTAGGTGAAACAGTTGAGATCCATGAAGCTTCAGTTTTTCATCCGTATCTCACGATTGAAGACGGAGCGGTTGATTTGTGGAAGGGTCGTTATGGTGAATATCTGGCAGGGGTTGTGAAAACCGCTCTGATATACTATGGAGTGCCAATTGAAGATGGAGTTCCATTAGAGGATTTTAGTACAAAACAAAAAGCGATTTTATATTATGGAGTGGACAGTGAACAAGTGAAGGTACTCTTTCCTGATATAAAGCCACCTAAGACAGTAGATAAGGGGAAATTTGAAGGTGTATTAACTGGCATGTGGCGAAGGTTTAATGAAAAGTCAGGTTCCTCGGCTGAGGCAGAGGAATATTTCTACTCTCACGTTTGTCCAGATTGTTCAGGGGATCGCCTGAATGAAGTCAGCAGAAATGTCACGGTTGAAAACATGACCATTCCAAAGCTTGTGAATCGTTCTCTAGAAGATATGCGCCAGTGGGTTAGTCAACTGGAGCAAACGTTGAAAAAAGAACAATATATACTTGTTGAAGTCTTTATTCAGGATTTACAAACAAAGCTTTCGAGAATCAATAAAATTGGGCTAGATTATCTAACTTTGGATCGTCAGGTAATTACACTTTCTGGTGGAGAAGCACAAAGGTTAAGATTATCTGCACTTCTTGATTCAGCACTAACCGGTGTGCTTTATATCATGGATGAACCAACGATGGGATTACATCCAAAAGATACGTTAGGTCTAGTAAATGTTTTAAAAAGTCTTAGAGATTTAGGAAATACTATTTTAGTTATAGAACATGATATAGACGTGATGAAGGAAGCAGATTATATTATTGATATCGGACCAAGAGCTGGTAAGTTAGGAGGAACGGTTGTTGGACAAGGTACGTTAGAAGAATTAATTAATCAAGAAACCTCAGTGACTGGAAAGTTTTTACTTGAATCAATAGAAATGAAGCAAGTCTATCGCAAGGGGAGTGACAAGGTAATTACTGTTCGTAAGGCAACCATAAATAATTTAAAGGGGATAACGGTTCAAATTCCGATTGGCTGTCTAACGGCAGTAACAGGAGTTTCTGGTTCAGGAAAATCATCACTTGTTTTCGAGGCATTAGCAAAAGGAAATGATAAAATTTACAATGGTTTTGACGGTATAGAAGGATTGGAAAACTTTGATCAGATGGTTATAGTTGGACAATCTCCCCTAAGCAGAATGAAACGCTCGAATACCGCAACATATGTAGATGTATTTTCACCTATACGAAATCTGTTTGCTGGCCTAAAAGAAGCAAAAGATAGGAAGCTTACTGCAAAGCACTTTTCATTTAATACAGCAGGGGGGCGCTGTGAAAATTGTCAAGGGCTCGGCTACGTAACAACAAATATGCTCTTCTTTCCAGAGATGGAGGTTGTTTGTCCAGCATGCCATGGAAATAGATTTAAGCAGGATATTCTGTCGGTGAAATATCATGGCTATTCAATTAATGATATACTGGAGAGTTCTGTTCAAGAAGCCTTAGAAGTTTTTAAAGAAGAGAAAAAGATGATGAAGATTTTTGAGTTATTGGTTGAGATTGGACTCGGATATTTGAAAATGGGTCAGTCATTAACAACGTTGTCTGGTGGAGAAGGCCAGCGCTTGAAATTGGCAAAGGAATTAATCAAACAAGGGAATAAGCGTTCCTTATACTTATTGGACGAGCCGACAACTGGATTGCATCCTAATGATGTTATTCAATTATTAACATTACTAAATCGACTTGTAGACGCAGGTAATACTGTAATTATGGTCGAGCATAACAGTCAAATGATTCGTGCAGCTGACTGGGTAATTGATTTAGGTCCAGCTGGTGGAGAAGCTGGCGGGGAAATTATTGCGGAAGGCACACCTAAGGATATTAAAGAAATCTCGGAGTCTTATACAGGTCATTACCTCTAAAAGAAATAGGCTTTTGTTTGCCATAGTTGACAGACACGTATATCAGGGAAATTCAGTAGCTGGAGTACAGGTTGTTCGGACAGAAGCATTTTCTGTGTTTATATTAACTATGTTTTGGTAATTTTGAGAGGAGAGAGAGTATCTCTACACCTGTTCTCTTCATGATCTAGTAATTTTGAAGGAATCTCTACACTTATAATATCCATATTCTGGTTATTTTGAGCGAAGAGAGAGCTTCTCTATGCCTGTATTCTCCACATTCGAGCGTAGAGATACTCTCTTCTCAGTAATCATTTATGCCCCACTTCCCTTTGGTTGAAGAAGGCATTCTTCTCTCCAATACAAATGTAGAGTAAATGATAATATAAAAATCCTGGAGTTTCTTTAAAAAACCAGGATTTTTATACTACAGCTTCAATTTCACTCCTTCATGTGTTGCCTGAAAGCCTAATTGCTCGTAAAAACGCAGTGCATCTTTTCTTTTTTTATCTGTGGTGAGCTGAATGAGATGACAGCCACGTACTTTTGCTCTTTCGATCGCCCACTTGATAAGCTTTGTTCCTACGCCTTGACCGCGAACAGAAGCGGAGGTCCTTACCCCTTCAATTGTTGCTCGCCAGCCGCCCTGATAAGTAATGTAAGGTGTGAACGTGATTTGTTGCACTCCAATTACTTCAGTTTCTAAACAGGCAACAATTAATTCATTATTAGGATCAGCATGAATTGCTTGAAATGCTTGTTTGTAACTATTCAGGAGTGGGTTTTCATAACGTTCTCGTGCAGCTCCTAAGATATCATCCGCAAGCATCGCAACAATACTGTCTAAATCATCTTCAGTAGCTTCTCTAAAAGTTATCTCTGCTTTCAAATAAATCACTCCATTTTTATGATTAATAACTGCTTAAGCTTTCAATAAGAAGATACCCACCTGTACAAATCAAGAGGACGTATGTAAATAAACGGAAGACCTTTTGATTAAGTTTTTTAAATAATTTTTGTCCGATAAATAGTCCTAAAAATACAATTGGAATTGCATAAAGACATGATAGCCAGGTGGTTGTATTTGTGCCTGAAAAGATAATTTGAGTTAGTAAGCTGATAAAATAGATGAAAAGGAAGAAGGCTAAAGTAGTTGCTCTCAGCTTTCCTTTTTCCGTATTTGTTCCCGTAAAATAAAGTAATAATGGGGGCCCTGGCATACCGATGCTTGTCGTTAATAACCCAGAAAATCCGCCAATAATGAAATCTCGTGGAGCAGTTCCTTTAATTTTAAATTGAAGAATCAGTAGCAATGTTAATAATAAAAGAATAATGCTTACTGCTATTTTAAAAGTTTTTATATTAATGGAAAGGAAAATTAGTATCCCAAATGGTACCCCAATAACACTTCCGATAGAAAATCTTTTTAGGAGTGTAACATCAATATCCGCTTTGATTTTCCAAATCAATGATATAGAAATAACTAAAGAAAGAATAATATTTATTTGAATGGCTTCTTGTGGTGAAAATAACAAGAGCAAGAAAGGCGTTGCCATAATGGAAAATCCGAAGCCAGTACTTGTTTGTAAAATAGAAGCTACTAAAATAATAAGAATGAAAATAATTATTGTTTCCAAAAAAATCCTCCTGTTTTCCCTTTCCAAGGAAGTTAATAAAAATATATTTTACCATATAAACTGCTTTTTTTACTTTCAAAATATAGTAAATGGATAATGGTAATCTTCTGTTATAACTTTATAAAGATATGAAAAAAATAAAATTATGGTAAAGTAGATAGAGAATATTCGAAAAAAATTTACAGAATGGCGGGATGAAAATATGCTCGGTTATTATAATTCACTATCTTCTGAGGTTTATGACATGGATAAATATATTGGGCTTTCCTTTGGAGATGTAGAATATTACAGTGACAGATTAGCGGCCTGTAAGGGGAAAATTCTTGAACCAGGAGTTGGTACGGGACGAATCCTCATTCCACTTTTAGAGCAGGGTTTAAAAGTGGAAGGTTTTGATGGTTCAGCAGAAATGCTGGAAATATGCCAAAGAAACTGTGAAAAAAGAGACTTAAAGCCAAATTTATTTGTAGATAAGATGGAGATATTTTCTTTAGATACAAAATATGAAGCTATTATTGTGCCAACTGGAACATTTTTGCTATTGTACAAAAGAGAGGACTCCATCCAAGCATTAAAGAATTTTTTTCAGAACCTTTCTGATGGTGGAAGATTGATTATGGATATCTTTTTACAAACAGACTTTACGATTGATAAAGTATCAACCAGAACATGGGAAGCAGAAAATGGCGATATAATCACATTAGAAAATAAAATCATCGAAGTCGATCATATCAATCAGTATACAATCTCTCACAATCGGTATGAAAAATGGCGAAACGGAAAATTAATACAAACGGAGTTAGAGCAATTCCCGCTTCGCTGGTATGGAATTGAAGAATTTAAAATGATCTTGGAGCAGATTGGATTTGAAAATATAGTTGTATCGGCAGATTATAAATATGGACAATATCCAACTGAATCCAATCAGACAATCACGTTTGAGGCTATTGCCAACAAAAAATAGTTAACTGCTGCTTGTATTTTGACCACAATTTAAGTTTGATGAATCAAGCCAAACTTAAAAGCCAATCTGGGATTAAAGAGTAAATTCATCAGAAATCAAAGCTTATAGGAGATTAGTATGTTAAAACGAAGATATGGGGATCGTTCAGAATGGAAGCGTCTGATTGATCGAGAGTATACACAAGCATTTATTGATACTGATAAATTCAAAGGATATGGAACCTTAATAAAAGTAAATGAGGTGTCAGAGCCCCTATATGTGCAATATAAGGAACAACAGATTTGTATTGTTGATGATGGCTATGTGTGGATGCAGCATTTTCCCGAAAACGAACAACACTCCTTAACAACAATGTTTAATTCAAAAGGGGAGGTTGTACAATGGTATATTGATATTTGTGCCAGAAATGGTGTTGAAAATAATATTCCCTGGGTAGATGATTTATTTATCGACATTGTTGTTTTACCAGATGGTGACATTATTCAACTGGATGAGGATGAATTAGAAGAAGCTTTTACAAATGGAACAATTAGCAAGGAATTATATGAAATGGCATGGAAAGAAACTAAAAAGCTGTTAAATCTTATAGGAAACGGAGAATTTCATCTTTTGGAAATGGCGAAACGGCATAAAGATGAATTGATGAAGCAGCTTGGTTGTAAAGATGAAATAACTAGAGACTGATTATAGTCTATATAAGAGAACAAATGAGAGCCGTTATTTTGAAATTAGAGTAAACTAATAACGGTTTTCTTTTTGAATGGAATTGTTTTGAATACTTCGGTAAAGTTATTGTTGAATAAAAATTAAAATAACCACTTGGAAGTGATAAATTGGACATTCTCGTAGATTTTAAAAACTATGATCGTGAAGAAACAATATTCAAACGGACTGCTTCAAGAGCAATTATTTCTGATGGAAAAAAGTATTTATTGATTACAAGCAAATATGGGGACTACAAGTTTCCAGGAGGCGGGCAAGATAAAGGAGAAAATCTTGTTGACACTTTAATCCGAGAAATTCAGGAAGAAACGGGTTATTTTATTAAAAAAAATTCGATAGAAAAGTATGGAAGAGTGCGTGAGAGAAGGAAGAAGAAAGACAATGTAATGGAAATGGACTCCTATTATTATTTCTGTAAGGTTGAACCTGAAGCTGGAGAGAGAAGCCTTGATGCATATGAAGAGGCTTACGAGTACCAAAACGTATGGGTTACATTGCAAGAAGCGCTAGAGAAAAATAAGCAAATAACTGACCTTGACGCTTGCCCATGGATTATACGTGAAATAAAAGTAATGGAAAAGCTAATCAATGAACAGTATTTTTCTGAAAACATACTGCAGCACTTGCCAGATGCGATGAAGACATTATTACATAAAAAGGATTTTGAAATGGATTCTATTGGTATGTCCCAATCGAATGTCTTTATCTTTGAAAATGATCTTGTTTTAAAGGCAGAACGTAAAAGTGAAATTTCTAATGGTGAGTATCAAATGATGAACTGGTTAAACGGAAAACTTCCAGTGCCAGAGGTAGTAGACTTTTATTCTGACAGTACAAATAATTATCTCTTAATGACGAAGCTCAAAGGAAAGATGGCAAGCACTATCACAACTATAGAGAATGGGGAAATATTAGCGATACTCCTTGCGAAAGGTTTAAAAAAGTTATGGAAAGTTAATATTGATGGCTGTCCAAGGGTTACTAATCTGGATTATAAATTAGACCTTGCGTTAAACAATGTAGAAAATAATCTCGTAAATATGGCGAATACACAATCTGAGACATTCGGAACGGATGGTTTTGCAACTCCTATGGAGCTTTATACATATTTACAAGTGAATCGCCCGAAGGAAGAGAAGGTTCTCATTCATGGTGACTATTGCCTGCCGAATCTATTTTTTGAAGATGGTGAGTTGTCAGGTTATTTAGATCTTGGCTTTTGTGGGGTTGGTGATAAGTGGCAGGATATCGCTTTAGCAGTCCGTTCGATGAAGCACAATCTTGCTGAGACTGGAAAAATAGAGGACTATTCATCTGCCTATCGTACATTTTTTGAAGAATTAGGTATTGCCCCCGACGAAGAAAAAATACGATATTATATCTTGCTTGATGAGCTTTTTTGAAAAGCTGAAGGAGTTTTGCGAATGAAAAGATTAGCAGTTGTAACTGTAGGAAAAACACACAGTGGAAAAACAACTTTTGCAAGAGAGCTTGAAAAAGAGCTCAACAATTCTATTGTGATGGATCAAGATAATCATGCGGAATTTATCAACACGTTTTATCAAAAAGCTGCAGCTAAAACAAGGTGTAAATACGCTTAAGCATGCACTTTCTAAGCTGATTGTTGATTATACAAAGATAAATACAGACTATCATCTGATTATTTGTAATTCAAATCGAAGTAGGAGAAGCCGTGCATATTTACTTGAAGAATTATTTAAAAAGCAAGATTTTGTGCGTATTCTTGTTCATTTTGATATTGCAGATGAAGTTCTTCAAAGACGTGTGAAACAGAGTCAGCGCAGCACGAATATTTTTCGGAGTGCTTCTAGTTTTGAAGAGGTACTAGCCGGACAGCAAAAAGTGACTATTAATGAGGGAATTACTAGTCCGAGTGAAGATGAAGCAGATTATTTATTCACCATAAAAGATTCCAACGAAGTGAAGTCTATTATTCAAGAGATTGTTCGCATTGCAAATTACTGCAGTTAGCTGCTAAAAAAGGGGAAAACAGAATGGTTTAAGCCTCAACCAATTTTTCTAAAGGACGAATGGAAGAAAAAGGGGAGGTTGATCATTATATAGGAGTGGCTACAACGAATGCATGTCCTGCTGATTTTGTTCAGTTTGAAATACCGCAAATGACATGGGCAGTGTTTGAATCAGCTGGTGCTTTCCCTAAGACGTTGCAAGAAACATGGGGAAGAATTTACGCTGAATGGTTTCCAACCTCGGATTTTCAACAAGTGGAAGGTCCGGAAATCTTATCGATAAAGGATAAGGACCTATCCTTGCCAACAGTGAAAAGTGAAATTTAGATACCGGTACAAAAGTCTAAATAATTTTTTAAAAGCACGAAAAAGATATGATTTCCTGTATTTAATTGGAAATCATATCTTTTTATTATTGTCTTGTCTAGGAAATTATAAAAATTTTGAGCTGTGCTAATTATCCCGAATGAACTGGCAGTAAATCCCTGATTGGTTTAACTAACAGCATAGCCATGGTTGTTTCTACGGGGGATGAAAAAAATTTGCCAAAAAGGCGAGCATCATTGCGGGTTAGCCGCGCGTGAACAGTGGGTGGGCGCGCATGTTCGACAAAATAACGCGCATGAAATGGCTACACCCGCGCATGAATGGTGGTCATGCGCGGGTAACCTCGTTTCATGCGCGGGTAACCTCGTTTCATGCGCGGGTAACCTCGTTTCATGCGCGGGTAACCTCGTTTCATGCGCGGGTAACCTCGTTTCATGCGCGGGTA
>DAMDKS010000006.1:0-53883 GCA_032085455.1 Oceanobacillus sp. | reverse complement strand
TCATGCGCGGGTAACCTCGTTTCATGCGCGGGTAACCTCGTTTCATGCGCGGGTAGCCTCGTTTCATGCGCGGGTAACCTCGTTTCATGCGCGGGTAGCCTCGTTTCATGCGCGGGTAGCCTCGTTTCATGCGCGGGTAGCCCCGAATCATGCTCGGATAACCTTGAATCACCCTCGGCAAATCACGTTTCATGATGCGACTACCTGCAAGTTTTCTACTTACCCACTTTTTTATGATTGTATTCAGCATTACGAATTCTTTTCCCTACCGCATCATCCTTCGATATCCCGTTTCCTGTATCCGATAAATCCTAACACCATCAACAACAAGGCAATTCCTGTTAATATAATCACTGGCATCCATTCCATGCTTTCAACAGGGAGTTGTGGGATATAGTCAAATGGTGTAAGCTTTCCAGCCCAATCTGGAAATTGGAATAGACCCCCTAAATAAAGGACAAAGAAGGAATAAGCAAGATAAATCCAGGTAAAGCCTGTTAATCTTGGAAAAAATCCTATTAAAAAGACTGCTGCTCCAATCATAATTAATATTGCAGGATAGTACACAAGAGCAGCACCATAAACGGTACCAAATGCAAATCCGTCGTCCATCACTGCATCAGCCGCTGTCCAAAGTCCAATTGCAGAAAGGGACATCATGACAAAGCCATTTATTATTGCGATAAAGAGGTAGCTGCCCAATAGCTTCGAGCGCGAGACAGCTTTCGAAAGCAAATGCTCAGTACGCTGCTTTCTCTCTTCACCGATTAGTTTGTGCATAGCCATAACAGGAGGCACAGCTGCAAGTATTCCCATGACAAGTAATAATGTTGGGATAAACTGTTCTGTCAGTGAATATCCTTCTTCTTCAATCAGCATTTGTTCTAGCATTTCATTTCCCGTAAAAAAAGATTCTAAGTCCCCCATGACGGAACCATAGGAAGCTCCTAGTACAAGCATGCCAATTCCCCAGGAAATAAATGCTGTTCGCTGCAGTCGAATGTTTAGTCCTAAAGTGCTTTGTAAAAAGGCTGATGCATGGCTATTTCCTGGCCTTGCATGGATGAAGCCGGAACCCAAGTCACGAATTGCATTTAAATAATTAGCTAGCGCGAAAAGAATAATCGCCCCACCAGCTAGTAAAAAAATTGGCCACCAATGATTCGTGGAATAAGCCTCTGTTCGTGTCACCCAGCCTAGTGGCGAAAACATGGATAACATTTCATTGCCCACATCTCCAACCGCACGGATAAGATAGGCAATTAGCAAGAAAGCAAGCGAATATCCAGTTGCTCCCCGTGAACTCTCAGAGGCTTGTGCAAATATAGCAGTAATCCCAGCAAAGAATATTCCGGTTCCGCCTAAAGCAGCACCATAAAGGAAGGAGCCCTCCAAATCGATGCTTTCAATGCCTGACATATATAAACCAAGGCCAGTTACAATTGCTAATATAATATTAGCTCCGACTAATACGAGAAGTGCCGCATTTAAATTTGCAAGCCTTCCTGCAGGTAATGAACGAATTAATTCAATGCGCCCATCCTCTTCATCAGCACGCGTATGTCGTGTAACGAGCAGAATACTCATCAATCCAACAACTACAGCGGTTAAAAGCAACATATTATGTGCAGTCATCGCCCCAATCGTATAGTTCTCGAAATCTCCTGATCCGAACATGGCAATCATCGCAGGATTGTGCATCGTTTCTGCCAGTATGTCTCTTTCTTCCTGGGAAGCATACATATCATCGAAAGCAAAAGGAACAATTAAAGTAAAAAAAATTATACCAATTAACCATAAAGGAATCCGAATCCGATCTCTTCGTAAAATAAATTTGGCAAGTGCTCCAGTGTTATTCATAAGTGAGCGAAACATCAGGAAATTCCTCCCTCCGGTTTTGCGTTCTTATTTTCATAATGACGCATAAATAAATCTTCGAGTGTTGGTGGGGAGCTTTCTAACTTTACAATTCCAAATTGACTTATATGTTTCATCACAGTATCCATTTCTTCTGTATCGACCTGGAATGAAACAGCTTCTCCCTGTTTATTAATCTCATGTATTCCGTTTATTTCACTTAGAGCGGTCATTGTTTTTTTTGTTTCAACATGCAGATTGGTGCGTGTTAAATGGCGCAGCTCACTTAATGTCCCTGTTTCGATTATTTCTCCTTGACGAATAATGCCAACTCTGTCACAAAGCTTTTCAACCTCTGATAAAATATGGCTGGAAAGCAGGACACTTTTCCCTGCACTTTTTGATTCCATTACACATTCCTGGAAAATCTGCTCCATTAATGGGTCAAGTCCTGAAGTAGGCTCATCTAAAATATATAAGTCAGCATCTGAAGAAAACGCTGCTACTAATGCAACCTTTTGGCGGTTACCCTTCGAATAGGTTCGGCATTTTTTTGTTGGATCAAAATTGAATTTCTTAATCAATTCCTCACGACGGCTTTTATTATTCCCTCCACGCAGCTTTACAAATAAATCAATGACTTCACCGCCAGTCAAGTTTGGCCATAGATTAACATCCCCTGGGACATAGGCGATTCGTTTATGAATTTCGACTGCATCGCTCCATACGTCTTTTCCAAAAATTTTCGCTGTTCCTTCTGATGCTTTTAGAATACCGAGTAAAACACGAATTGTCGTAGACTTTCCTGCACCATTTGGGCCAATGAAACCATAAACTTCTCCTTTATTCATTGCAATATTTACACCATTAAGGGCATGAAATTTACCAAAACGTTTCGAGAGGTTCTTAACTTCGAGTACAGACATCATTCATTCTCCTCCTTTAAAAACTTATCAAATAAGTTATGAACTATTTTATATCTTCAAGTTCATAATATACAAAACCACATCTTATTGCAATAGTTATGAACTAATTTAGTTGTTTTATTTCAAAATGTTTATTAAACTAGGTGTGAGGTGAACAGAATGAATGGGTTTGAACGTCGGAAAGAGCTGAAGAAAACAAATATATTAGAAGCTGCATTAACATTATTTTTAAGGTATGGTATCCACAAAGTATCTGTTGCTGAGATTGCCAGAGAAGCGAATGTGTCACAGGTGACGATATATAATTACTTTGAAAGCAAGGAAAATTTAGCTAAAGCGGTTATTGCTTTTTATGTAGATCAATTTTGGGAGGAATATGAACAACTGTTTGACAGTGATATGCCTTTTCCCGATAAAATTAAAAGGATTATTTTTGATAAAAAGGATTATGCAAATCAGATAAATGAAGAGTTCTTTAATGATTTCATGAAGGAATACGCAACGGAAGATAACTACATTTTAAAGTTTTATACGGAGACTGCTTTGCCTGAGTTCTTAAAATTATTTGATGAGGGCAAGGAGCAGGGATATGTTGACCCGGGCATATCGAACGAAGCCATTTTATTTTATATTCAAATGTTTGCCGAGTATATGCAGCGAGATGGCGCTATGCATAATATGCTGCCAATGACTGAGGATCTTACAAAGCTCTTTTTCTATGGGGTAGCAGGTAAAAGTAATTAAAAATTTTGTATCCTGCATTCCCGAGAAAAACGCAATTTAGAAATACAAATTACCGATATAAATATTTCATTTATAACGATGCTAGAATGTTGTTGTGTCAATGATTGTAGAATATCTCGTTATACATTACGGGAATGCAGGTTGTATAGTAGCCCAAGATTCGAAACTTGATTCTGCATATTTATGAATTGCTCCTATTTCAAATAAAAAAGATAAGCCAGCAGTGTTAAATATATTGAAAGATTATAATCATTGAGTAGCTTGCTAATTGGAATAAGTTTGGAGAGTAAGATTTCAAATGATAATGATTCAAAGTATAAAGCTTTTGCAGATGCAGATGGCAAAAGAGATGTTTGCGGATAACTCGATTACTTTTCTTTTTTTTGATGGAAGTAGCAGTAGTCATATCGCAAAAAAAGTGTTATGCTGAAAAAGCGATGAGCTGATTTGTGTAAGTCGGGGAACAAAGCTAGACATGTGAATGTGAACACATGGTTCACTCGCCACAAATAATCGAAAGCACCTATAAATATAGGTGCTTTTTTATGTGCATAAAAAGTTATAAAATTTGAGAGCTGTGTATCCGGAACAGCGACGTCCGCCAAGCGATAAAGCCAATCAAACTTCACACTTCTCCATTACGATAAAGAAGACTTGCCGAACGAAGAGAGGCTTAGTCGCACTTATACCCTTGTGGTGAAAAGAAGACTTGCCGAACGAAGAGAGGCTTAGTCGCGCTTATACCCTTGTGGTGAAAGCGGGCAACGGTTCGTATTCACCTTGTTACCTTTATCTCAAAAGAAAAAGTTCAATTAACAACCTCCACATCATGTGGCCACATCGAGGCCTCTCACGCTTGTACGTTGCTAATCGCGTGCTTTCCTTTATGCTCATGACCCTCAACCAATTTTTCCTTTCAGTCTGTTAAAACATAAAACTTTACATCTGCGTCTCATTCATTTATATTCATAATAAATAAAATTTACAGATTTCAAAAATATTATATAAAGAAGAGGGGGAAGTAATGGATAAAACTTATATTCAATTAATGCGTGAAAAGAAACGATTTATTGTTATTACCCTTTCTTTTGCTTTCCTGTTTTATTTTATGCTGCCAATTGGACTGATCTTTTTTCCTGATGCAATGAATCAATCAAGCTTTATAACTGGCGTAACCTGGGCATGGTTATATGCTTTCTTGCAAATTTTAATGATTTGGATTTTAAGCTTTTTCTATCATTTGAAGGCGAAAAAAATTGATAGAATACTAGAAAACATGACTCAGGAGGAAGAATCGTGAATCTTACATACTTCTTGTTTTTTATCTGTATCATTGTATGCACGCTGATCATTACATACTGGGCAGCGCAGCGAAGTGTAACAGCGAATATATTTTATACAGCTGCCGGGAGCTTAACAGGCTTTCAAAATGGACTTGCGATTGCTGGGGACTTTATCAGTGCTGCTTCCTTTTTAGGAATCGTAGGGACAATTGCACTTAACGGGTATGATGGATTTCTATATTCTATCGGTTTTTTAGTGTCCTATTTAGTTGTTCTCTTTCTAGTGGCAGAACCTGTGCATCGACTTGGCAAATATTCGCTTGCTGATGTTATTTGTTCGCGGTTTCCAGGTAATTCCATGCGCTGGATTATGGCGATTGGAGCATTTACCATTTCTATCCTTTACATGATACCTCAGCTTGTTGCATCGGGATTTTTATTACGGCTTTTATTGGATATTGATTATTCAATTTCTGTTGCCGTGATTGGGGGCCTAATGACGATTTATGTAATATTTGGCGGGATGATTGCGACTTCTTGGGTTCAAATTGTAAAAACAATTGTGCTTATGTCGGGTACTTTTCTGCTTTCATTAATTGTACTGTCAAATTTCAATTGGGATATTGGAGCAATCATTGAGCAGGTGAAAGATAATTCACCACTAGGGGCGTCTTTTTTCCAATCCGGTCATTTATTTGATAGTCCTATTGAGTTATTCTCCCTGCAATTTGCATTAGTTCTAGGGACAGCGGGCCTGCCGCATATTCTCATACGTTTGTTTACGGTAAAGAATACCTTTGAAGTCAGGCGTTCGTTAATCAGTGCCACTTGGATTATTGGTATATTTTATGTGATGACATTGATTCTCGGCCTGGGAACGATTGCTTTACTTGGATTTACCGATTTAGTTGCTGCTGATCCTACTGGTAATCTAGCAGCACCGCTACTGGCAAAGGAAGTCGGAGGAGATTTTCTTTTAGCATTTATCTCTGCAGTTGCCTTTACAACGATTGTAGCAGTTGTGGCTGGACTCGTTATTTCCGCGACTACGGCATTTTCTCATGATATTTACCATCATATTTTAAAAAAAGGCAAATCAACTGAAAAGGAGCAGCTTGTGGCTGCACGCTGGACAGCTTTTGTGATTGGTTTGATTTCTACCATCTTTGCTTTGAGGTTGGAAACGATAAATGTTACTTTTCTCGTATCAATGACATTTATCGTTGCGGCTTCCAGTAACTTCCCGGTATTATTATTCACCATCTATTGGAAAAAATTTAATCAAACAGGTGTAATTACTGGTATGCTCAGTGGATTGATTGCTTCCGTTGTACTGCTTGGGCTTGGCCCGCATATCATGCATCCGGATGGTGGACTGATTGAAAGAGAGGCAATTATACCGTTATATAATCCAGGGATTATTGCAATACCAATTGGTTTCTTAGGGGCATATCTTGGGGCAATATTAACACCACAACAAACGCAGCCCCAAATACAATATGAACAGTTCTTTAAAAAATCACAAACCCGAATCAATAAAAGGAGTGATGCGTCTTGAAGGACTTAACATTTATCCTTTTTGAACGGATTGGTTTGTTGTTAGTGATTGCCTTTGTATTGACCCGTACACCAGGCTTTAAAAAATTGCTTTATCGTGAGTTTAGTCTAAAAATGTCTCTTGTGCATGCAGTTGTGTTTGGGCTTTTCGGAATTGCGAGTACGATTACAGGTATTGTTATTGAGGATGGACAGGTTCTAAATTATAATTTCATTCTCTTTCCTGTAGAGGAAAATCAGCTTATTGTAAGTACAAGCTTAGTGGCAATTGTAATTGCTGGATTATTGGGGGGCCCAGTAGTCGGACTGGGTGCGGGACTTATTGCTGGGATTCATCTTTTATTTCTTGGTGGGGTTGGCTGGATTGCCAATGGCTTTGTAAATCCGCTGACAGGCTTGCTTGCGGGCTTAACTGCGAGATTCTTTTCTAATGAACGGGTTATTTCACCATTAAAGGCGTTGTTTATCGGTGTGTTTCCTCCTATTTTACAAATGCAGCTTTTGCTGGTCTTTTATACGGAAACCTTTGATATTGTTGAAATTGTAGATTGGATTGGCCTTCCATTAGTGCTGTCAAACAGTTTGGCGATTGCTATTTTTACTGCGATGATTGGGATTGCGCTTAGGGAGCAGGAGAATGAAGCAGCCTTAGCAACAAAGCAGGCCTTGGCTATTGCGGAAGAAGCAATGCCTTTTTTGAAAAAGGATTTTACAGTCGATATGGCAGAGGGAATTACAGATTTATTATATAACCGTTTGGAGCTTGCCGCTGTATCTGTTACAAATAGCAGGGAGGTCCTGGCCCATAAAGGACTGGGCAATCATCACAAGGCCGGTGAGCCCATTCGCACGGCTCTTGCAAAGGAAGCAATCGCTACGAAACAAATGAAAGTTACATATAATAAAGCAGATTTGGAGTGCAATCAGAAAAAGTGTCCATTAGGAGCAGCGATTATGATCCCAATTACTCAATCCAATGAGGATATAGGCCTAATCAATTTTTATTTTCGCAAGCCGCAAAATATTTCTCCAGTTGAGCTGATGATGGCTCAAGGGCTTGGACAGTTCATTTCAAATCAGTTAAATATGCTGGCTGCAGAGAAGTTAAAAATGCATATACGGGATACAGAATTACGGAATTTGCAGGCGCAGATTAATCCACATTTCCTTTTCAATACATTACAGCTGATTGCGACATTATTTAGAGAGGATGCTGAAACCGCCCGCCAGCTTACGTTAAAGCTCGCGAGCTTTATGCGTTTTAATTTACGTCTTGTCTCCAAATCGCTTGTCGAGCTTGAGAAGGAGTGTGAGCATGTGGAAGCTTATACATCCATTATTCAAGCGAGATTTGCTGAAAGGCTGGAAATCAATTTTAGAAAGCCGGAAGATCTATCGAATATTTATATTCCTCCGTCAACAATTCAGCCATTAGTAGAAAATTGCATTCAGCATGGCTTGCATCATGTTGCTGCACAAGGCAAGGTGGATATTTTAATTGCATTGGATATGGACAATGTTTCTATCTCTGTACGGGATAATGGAAGGGGATTTCCGAGTCATATTTTGAAAGAGGTGAGCCATAAACCTTTAACAGATGTAAAAAACGGTGGGGTTGGGATATATAATGTCAATCAGCGGCTTATCAGTTTATTAGGTGATGCTTCGAGACTGGAAATTAGAAATTTACCAAGCGGAGGCAGTGAGGTATCATTTCGAATTCCGCAAAAGAGTCATTTGGAAAGGCAGGTGATTACATGATGATGCGAGCAATGATTGCTGAAGATGAAGCAATGGCCAGAAAAGAATTGATGTATTTATTGCAGGCGGAAGAGGATATTGTACTTTCTCCATATGCAGAGAATGGGGAACAGTTAGTTGAATTATATAACAAGCATAAACCAGATATTATTTTTCTTGATGTGGAAATGCCAGGGATGTCAGGATTAGATGCTGCCAAAATTATCACAAATCAAGCAGAGAAACAGCCGCTCTTTGTTTTTACCACTGCGTATGATGAATATGCAATGGATGCAATCGATGTGGAAGCAATTGACTATTTATTAAAGCCCTATGAGGAAGCCCATTTTAAACGGGCGATAACCAGGATGCGCAAAGCTTTTTCACAAACAGAAAAGAATAAACAGCAGGATGAAAAAGTACCAGTGACGAAAGAAAAGCTGCTGATTGATGATGGGGAGCGGATGGTAGTACTTGCTCCTGATTCAATTTATTATGCTGTGCCACATAAAAAATTGCTCGAAATCTATACGGAAGATAAAATAATTACAAGTAAAATGACGTTGCAGGATTTGGAAAGTAAACTGGCAAACGATGCTTTTTTTCGCACACATAGAAGCTATCTCGTTAATTTAAACCATATTTTTGAAATTACACCATGGTTTAATGGAACAAGCAATGTAACTTTAAATGATAAGAAAAGAACAAAAATACCAGTAAGCCGTTCAGCAAGTAAAATATTATTAGAAAGATTCAAACTATAACCATTAATCTGCAATAAGCAACCATTCAATCCAATAATGCTACCGTTTATCCCTAAATTAGCTCAAATCTGTTCAAAATGCTTATACTTAAGTAAGCGTTTTCAGAGGGAGGAGATTATTTCGTACAGATTTGAGATGCAGTGAAAGGAATAAATATTTCTAGAAACTTCACGTAATGGAGGGATAATCATTTATGAATACACAGCCAACATTTGTTGAAAAAGATGAAGACACACCAATTGATTTTGTTAAAGTGGCAGAGAGTAAACAGTTTAAGAATTATATGAAAGACAAAAAGAAATTTATTGTACCAATGACAATCTTTTTTCTCATTTTTTATTTTTTGTTGCCGATTTTCACTTCGTATACATCATTTCTCAATACCTCTTTCTTTGGGGATATATCCTGGGTCTGGGTGTTTGCCTTTGCGCAATTTATTATGACTTGGGTGCTTTGCACGGTGTATGTGAAGAGAGCTGCTAAATTTGATGAGCAGGCGGATGAAATTATGAAAGAACAGTTGAATAAAGGAGGAAATCTGTGATGAATGCCACAGTAGTAATCCTTTTCTCAGCAATTGTTATTTTAACATTATTCATTACGTATTACGCAGCAAAAAGAACAAAAAGTACAGGAGATTTTTATACAGCTGGAGGAGGATTAACTGGTTGGCAAAATGGGCTGGCAATTGCTGGTGATTATTTATCTGCAGCTTCCTTCCTTGGGATAGCTGGTGCAATTGCCCTTAATGGATTTGATGGCTTTTTTTATAGTATCGGTTTCCTTATTGCCTATTTAGTTGTTTTATTCCTGGTTGCTGAGCCGCTTCGAAACTTAGGAAAGTATACGATTGCTGATATGATTAATGCGCGTTTTGATGCGAAAAAAATCAGAGGAGCAGCGGCGCTGAGTACGATTACGATTGTATTATTTTATATGATTGCACAACTTGTAGGTGCAGGGGCATTAATTCAATTATTATTTGGGATTGATTACTGGGTAGCAGTTTTAATTGTCGGTGTGATGATGACGATTTACGTCTTATTTGGCGGTATGATTGCTACAAGCTGGGTGCAAATAACAAAAGCTGTGCTTTTAATGGCTGGTATGGTTATTCTTTCTTTCATTGTTTTAATGAAATTTAACTTTAATATTTCTTCTATGTTTACAGCAGTGAAAACAGCAACAAGTCATGGTGCTGATTATTTAAAACCAGGCATACAATATACTCAGCCCCTTAGTACGATTTCTTTAATGATTGCACTTGTTTTTGGGACAGCAGGCTTGCCACATATTTTAATGCGTTTCTTTACTGTAAAAGATGCGAAAACGGCTAGAAATTCTGTAATTACCGCTACATGGACAATCGGAATTTTTTATATTCTTACATTATTTCTTGGATTTGGTGCAGCTGCATTTGTCGGAGAGAAACTTATTCTCGGAGCGAATCCAGGTGGAAATATGGCAGCACCATTATTAGCTCAGGCGATTGGCGGAAATATTCTATTTGCTTTTATTTCAGCAGTCGCGTTTGCTACGATTCTTGCTGTTGTAGCTGGATTGGTTTTATCAGGCGCTTCAGCATTTGCTCATGATATTTATGGACAGATTATAAAAAAAGGAAAAGTAACCGAACGTCAGCAAATGCTAGCTGCAAGATATGCTTCTTTAGGTGTATCCATCTTATCGATTATTCTTGCATTAGGTGCCCAGTATCTAAATGTTGCTTTTCTTGTATCTCTGGCATTTTGTATTGCGGCCAGTGCTAACTTACCAGTTATTTTATACACTGTATACTGGAAACGCTTTAATACAACTGGTGCTGTAACTGCACTTTTAACCGGGTTATTATCAGCATTATTTTTAGTATCGATCAGCCCAAGTGTATTCTCACCAGTTGAAGGGGCAGCTTTGTTTGTAGGTAATCCAATTTTCCCATTAGATAATCCAGCGATTGTTAGTGTTCCATTAGGTTTTCTGGGTGGTTATCTAGGAACAATTTTATCGAAGGAATATGACCCTATTCGCTATGCAGAGGTTAAAGTGAAAGCAAACACTGGTTATCGGGAGCCAAATTAATTGTAACAGGCGAATAAATAAGTAATATGAATGTTTACTATAGAGAGAAATGAGGAGGATTATGTATGAGTTCAAAGATTTTAGATGAGGAGAAAGTTGCGGTTTATCCACAACAGCCACATGGAGGAGAATTGGTAAATCAAGTATTATCCGGGCAGGAACTTGAGGATGCATTGGAAAGGGCAAAACAATTACCAATGATTGTTGTCGATCTTGAAGCAGTCATTACATTGGAGATGATAGCTACTGGTGTTTTATCTCCAAATAAGGGGTTTATGAATGAAATAGATTATAAATCGGTGCTGACAGAAGGCAGATTAAGTAATGGAGTCGTTTGGCCAGTTCCATTAAGTTTTGCACCGATAGGAGAACGAAATAGAGAAATTATTCAAGCATTAGAGGTTGGAGACGAAATAGCTTTGGCGGACAGCTCTAAAGAAGCGGTAGCCATTTTAAAAATTGAAGATATTTTTGATTATGATCGCGAATTCCGGGCCACACACCTATTCGGTACAGTTGATCGCGATCATCCTGGTGTAGATTCAATCTATCGCAGAATGGGAGATACTGCATTAGGTGGCACAATCCACTTGCTCCGCCGTGTGCATTGGGGACCTTTTGAAGATATCAGGCTTGAACCTAAAGATACTTGGAAATTATTCTATGAAGAAAAGAAATTTAAATCGGTTGGCGGCTTTATTACTGGTGCAAATCCATTGCATCGCGGTCATGAGTATATTCATCGTAATGCTCTGGAGGAATTGGACGGTTTATTTGTTCAGCCACTCGTTGAAATGGCAAAACGCGAGTATACACGTCATGAATTTCGCGTGCTGGCATATCGCAGTGTGCTGGATACGTATTATCCAAAGGACAGAACCATTCTTGCACCACTAAGGGTAACATATATTTTTGCTGGGCCCCGGGAGGCGGTACTGCATGCTTTAATAATGAAAAATTATGGTTGTACACATGCTTTAATTGGCCGGGACCATGCGGGAATTGGCGACTATTATGATAAGTATGCCAGTCATACGATATTTGATACATTTACTCCAGAAGAGCTTGGAATTGATATACGTCTGTTCCATGAAGTATTTTATTGTACACGATGTGACAGTGCTGCTACAGAGTATACATGTCCACATGATGACCGTTATCGTATTAATATTTCTGGAACGGGGATTCGAGAGCTCTTACGGTATGGTGTGCTGCCGCCAAAAGAAATTGTTCGTCCTGAATCAGCACGGGTTGCAATGCAAGGAATTCAGCCAAAAGGGGTAGACGAGAATAACCAGGCTGTTTCGCCTGTAGGCAAGACGATTAAGAGTCTTTTCCCATACTATTTGTATCGTTCGCGGCTGGGTGGTGTGGAAAGAGGAAAACCATTGGAAGTGGAGCAACTTACAATCGATGATTTAGTCACAGCAATTACAGATGTTCGTGAAAATGCGGATCGAATTTATAAAGAAATCTATGAGGAATTTAGTGATGTAACTGATATGACACGTGCTGTGCAACCGGAGTGGGTAACAGAAGCTCGGGAAAGCCTTCATAAACATCAGGAGATGGTAGTGGAGAATTTAGAGGAGAAGGTTGATAGAGCAGAGGAGACGACTTCTGATGAATTCATGTATCAGGATAAAGAGGAAGCAATGAAAGAATTGGAAGTCGCACGAAAAATACTTGATGACTTACCTTCACCACTTCGAGCAGATCAGTTAACGTATCGTACATGGAATTCATTACCATATCAGCGTTATCGTGGAAGTGATGAATAATCTTTTAAAAAGGGAGCTGCAGTTTCAGTAGTTGATTAGGCAGAAGCACTGTGAAGTTTGGTGTTTCTGCCTTTTTTCTTTGGAACTATCAATAGTTTTGCTTAATACGTGGATGGTGCGACGAGTTCAACCTTAATGCGATCAGGATCTTCAAAATAAACCGCATAGTGATTTTTTCCTCCAGCAAATGGATGTCTGTCTTGATACAGGATATTGATGCCCTTTTTACGTAATATGTCTGTTATTTCATCGACTTGCTGCTGTGAATTTGCATGGAATGCCAGATGATTCATCCCAACCCTTTTTCGATGATATGGAATGTCTAAAAATGCTTCATCTGCCTGAACAAATACGATATATGTTTCTCCTGACCTCCAGCTTTTTCCACTATCCCATTTCTGAAAAGGCTCATATCCTAATGCTTCAAGGAACCACCCCCAAAACACGGTAGACTGTTGCAAATTAGATACGTATAATTCAATATGGTGAATGAGTCCTTGTGTTATGATGCATCACTCCTTAATTATTATTCGATTTATAAACAGCTGGATAATTTAATAATAACATGATTCGCTTTAGTAATAAGAATCGACTGTTTTTTTAATGAATTATTTATTTAAAAAAAAGACCAAAACATATTATTTTTTATTGTAGAATGAAGAAGGAGAAAGGGGGAACGTGAATGGACTTATTTGAAAAAATCGATACGATTTGCTTGAAAGTAAATGATGTAGAAAATGCTAGCCTTTGGTATCAGAATGTGCTTGGTTTTAAGGAGACTTTTAGAGACGAATATTACCGAATATTGTCAATTGGCAATAGTGCTATACCGCTAACGCTTGAAAAAGGTGAAGGAAGTGCTTCATCTAATCAAGTATATCCTATTTTTTATACAAGAAATATTGAGGCTTCATATGAAAAGTTAAAAGAGAACGGTGTAACAGTAAGTGCAATCGAGGCAGATGGTGTGAATCAATATTTCGATTTCTATGACCTCGATGGAAATCAACTGCAGGCTTGTTATTGGAAGTAGAGTGGTATAAGGCGAGTGGCACCGTAATATGGTAGGAGCATTCTCTAACAGAGCATGCTCCTCCTGCATTAAGAAGACTATTTTCTATCCCAAAAACGCTGCGGGGCTATTTGCTAATAAAGGTTTTATCGACTTTGACTTTAGTGCCATTATGACCAGTTACTGTTCCAAATCTTTCGCTGATGATACTGATAAAAAAGCCATTTTTTTAAAACATCAAGATCATTTGTTACCTCATTATCATTAAACCCCTCCCTAATGAGTACACCCACTTTTTTGTATACGCAAATTTCGAGGAATCTGTAAATTTTTTCATGCAGCATGGGAAAATTTGGATTACCAATAATAATGAGTGATATTTTTATTAAAGGACATAATATAGTTGAGAAAATAATATAAGCATACAGGAGGGTTATTCATGGAGAATAATCGAAGAAATAATCGAAGGGATCAAAGAAATTATAAGGAAGAAGAAAGAAATCGTAACCGAGACATAATGGATACAGAATTCGCTGAAGAGAGCGAGCCCTTTGATAAGGAAAACTTCAAAGATAACGAAAGAAAAAGTGAACAACGTAACAACAGAAATCAAAACCGTCGATAATGAAGACCTAATGATTCAGGTATATATAAGAGGTAAAGCTCCTCTTATATATACCTGTTTTTCGTTTATCTTTCATACATATCAGGATTAGTAAGAAATATCTGGTGAACTAATGTGGATAAAATTATTAGAGGGATGTCAGATATGCAGCAGGAAATAATTTCTATGTTATCCGTTGACAGAGAGGTGTCCTCACGAATGAAAATCATGAAAACAGGAGTAAAACACCGTGAGCACGTCTCTCACGTTCTCGGAAAAAAGCATCATGAAAAGTGCTTTCACGTTTAAAAACAGAAAAAAGTTGTGAAAAACTCACTGAACTGCATCCGATAATATACTGCTTCTCAACAAAGCATGGAAAACCTAATTAATCCAGTAGACAATACTTTTGTAAAATAATAGGTATGTCTAAAAAATTAGTAATGACCTCTTAAAAAAGAGCTATTTATTTTAAAAAATAGCAGTGCAATACTACATATCCTGTGCTATAATATTCTAATGGTATAAAGGGGAAAAATGATTTTTTTGCGTGGAGAATTAGAGAAAAAAATTTAATGCAGATGGGGCTGTCTCGGGAGAACGTGCTTTGTATTACGGACTTTTGGGCGGTTTTTTTTTCGTGAATTTTAAGTATTAAGTGAAGGAGAAACGAGCAAAATTGAGTGCAGAAAAAAATAAATATCAGGATCAATCGTTGTTTAGCATAACATGGCCGTTGTTCATTGAAATATCTCTTCATATGAGCGTGGGTATTCTTGCTACTTTAATTTTGAGTGGGTATTCTGATAATGCTGTTGCTGGAGTTGGCGTTGCGAACCAAATAATGAATATTTTTATTTTAGTATTTAATGTAACAGCAATTGGAGCAACCATTCTCATTGGTCAAAATTTAGGAGCGAATCAAATTAAGAAAGCACGAAGTATTGCAAGGTCAGCTTTCGGTTTGAACTTCTGGATTGGAATCGGAATGACAATCATTATCGTTTTATTTGGCGGAGTCTTTTTAAAGTTTTATGGTTTAAGTGGAGAAATTTATGATTTTGCATTAACGTACTTAGCTGTTACTGGCTTGTCTCTTTGTATTGAAGCTGTTTCTTTGGCTTTAAGTGCTGTACTGCGCAGCTATGGCCATACGAGGGAGACAATGTTTGTTACGATTATAATGAATTTGATTAGTATTAGTGGTTTTTATATTGCGATTAATGGTTTATTTGGTATTCCAGTTACAGGAGTTATTGGAGTATCAGTTACGATTATAATAGCACGTATCTTTTTATTATTTGCTTTATTATATTTTGTTTATAAACGTCTAGCAATAAAATATGAGCTTCGTGATATTATTAAAATTGATAAAAGGAATACGAAGGACCTTATGAGTATTGGTATTCCTTCAGCAGGAGAGCAATTATCTTACCAGCTTTCTCAAGTAGTTATCACAAGCTTTGTTGCGATTGTCGGAGATGCGGCTTTGGCAGCAAGAGTATATATATTAAATATCTCTATGGTATGTTATATGTTTTCAATAGCGATTTCTCAAGGTACACAAATTTTAGTTGCTCGCTATGTAGGAGCAAGAATGTATGAGAAAACATTAAAGCGTGGTTTAAAAACATTGCGTATTGCTTTTATCGTGTCAATAGTGGTTTCGTTTATCATTGCATTTACTGGAGAAAATCTCATTGGTATTTTTACAAATGATCCGGCGATTATTGCTGTAGCAATTCCTGTATTATGGGCAATTGTCTTTATTGAACCAGGTCGGGCATTTAATATGGTATTAATGGGCTCATTGAAATCGGTTGGGGATGTCAAATTCCCAGTCATTATTGGAGTTATTTCCATGTGGGGTCTTGCCGTCGTTCTAAGTTATGTCTTTGGAATTGCACTGGGCCTAGGACTCCTTGGTGTTTGGTTAGCCCAAGGTGTGGACGAATGGTTCCGTGGATTGTTCGCGTACAGGCGCTGGAAGTCGCAGCCATGGCTGCGAAAGAGAGCTATTCGAGAACCGGGAGCGTAGTTGATATTTTAAAAAGCCGGTGCAATATTGTGCACCGGCTTTTGTGTCACCTATTTTCTAATCGAATCCTCCTGCCCTACTTTTTTTAGATTTTGATAGGCGTTTTCTTTGTTAATAGTCGTATAAAGATAAACGTTACGACAATGAGTACCAAAACTACTGGCAGGGCTAGAGTATCTGGTATAATGTTTAAAAAGGAAAAGTTCCCCAATAGCGGTATATCCATTGCTAATCGTATCATTGAATCCTTCAAAGCTGCAATTGCAAGCCCAATGAAAATAAACAGTATTCCTCCTATAACACCTAGACGTTTGAAAGCTGCCCCAATTAACCAGCCAATAATATAAAAAACAAAGATATTCAGGCTAAATAACGCAAGTGATAATAGTAAGCTTGATGCAGGACTAATCGATGGCGAAAAGATAAAAGATTGAATAATCTCTCCGATGATATTTCCATTCATATCGATTGCAACCTCTTCCAGAGCTTCTCCCAGAACATTTTCATTGATAACAGTCGATGTGAATTTGTTTATGATAAACTTCTCTGCCAGGTTTAACGCATAGATTAAAATTGGGATTACAATTGATAAGCCGATACTGGCAATGGCATTTCCATAAAAGTAATTTTTCCTGGTGATTCCATTTTCTACATAGTAGGTTAGAAAGCTAATTGTAATAATCCCGATAACAAGCATATAGATATTAGTTGAGATATAACCTGTACTATAATATGAGTCTGCGCTTGACTGAAAGATAATTCTTACTAGATGAACAAGAAGGGTAATACCAAGAAACCAAAAGGTCCATGATATTTGCGTGAGAAATATATCTATGCTCGTTTTAGAATAAGTTGCTGGTTTCATTATGTTATTCCTCCTCCTTTGTTAATTGAATAAATAAATCTTGCAGTGAAACAGGACCAATGCTAAGCCCCAGTTCTTTTGCAGAAGCTTTATCAGCTTCCGTTAAACCATAAAGTGTTATTGACCTTGTGTCACCTAATTGTTCTTCATTTATTACTTCTTTCCCCTCAACAAATGTATCAACAGTTTGCTTACTTCCAATGATTGTGGATCCTCTTGATACTAATTCGTCATAAAGTTCATGAAGGAGTATCCTTCCTTCTTTAATAATAATGACTTCATCAAAAAGATATTCCATCTCTGAAACAAGATGTGTAGATAAAATAATAATTCGCGGGTATCTTTCCTGATCTTTTAAAAGCTCCTTATAAAATAAATCGCGGGCTGGAGCATCCATGCCAAGATAGACTTCATCAAAGATAGTAATCGGCGATCTGCTGGCTAAACCAGCAACTACGTTGAAGGCGGATTGTTTCCCTTTAGATAATTTATATAAAGGTTTTTTATCTTCTAATTTGAATTTCTTTAAAAGTTCTGTTGCATATTTTAAATCAAAATCCGGACGGTAGCGGCTTATGCTTTTGATAATAGCTGAGGGAGCATCGGTCTCACTGCTAAAATCCTTACTGTACATAAATGTAACGTCTTGCATAACCCTTGCATTTTCAAAAGGTGCTTCTTCATTTACGAATAGCTGTCCGGAAGTTGGTTCACGAAAAGATCCTACAAGCGAGAGAAGGGAGGTCTTTCCAGCTCCGTTTCTGCCAAGCAGTCCATATATTTTTGGTTCGTTCATTTCAAAATTCATATCATGAAGGACAGTTTCTTTTCCGTAATTAAGGTAAAGATTGATTGCTTTTATGCTCATAATTTTTCACTTCCTTTAACATTTTTGATAAACTTCATTATTTCCTCATTGCTAATTTCCAGTTTTTCGGCTTCATGAACAAGTGTAACGATATAGTCTTCAATGAATGATTGACGTCTTTTTACGAGTAATTTCTTTCTGGCTCCTTCAGCTACAAACATACCAATACCTCTCTTCTTATATAATATTTCTTCTTCAACAAGCTGATTTATACCTTTGGAAACAGTCGCATGATTGATTTTATAATAGTTAACAAGTTGATTAGTAGAAGGTGCCTGATTATTTTCCTTCAGTTGTTTGTTGATAATTTGATCTTCAATTTGTTCGCGTACCTGAAGATAAATTGGCTTATCAGCAGTAAAAATATTTTTCATTGACCGGCCCTCCTTATTTTCGTTATATACCATTATGGTTATATACTTATGTGTATAACCATAACAGGTGAATTTCTAGTTGTCAACATGTTTTTATTAGGAAACACGTTCGAGAGAAGGGCTCTCACGGACAAAAACCATGGAAATGTGCAAAAACGTCCGAGAGAAGCACTCTCCCTTTCAATAGCGACAGAGAACGCGTGATTTCGGCAAGAAAACGCACAACATCGCTGAACGCCAGTCAGTTACAACAAAAAAAGGCGTTGGTGCTACACTGAAAAAGTGTAGCACCAACGCCAGCTTTTCTATTTATCCGGGATTACTGGCAGTTAGCCCCCACTGAATGAAGTTTCCCTTCATTGGGATTCTGTCTCTGCCTC
Organism: Oceanobacillus sp.; assembly: GCA_032085455.1. Lineage (GTDB taxonomy): Bacteria > Bacillota > Bacilli > Bacillales > Amphibacillaceae > Oceanobacillus. Next base: position 35,011 of record DAMDKS010000006.1, on the reverse strand, counting down.
TTCGGTCTTATTTTTTATTTACTGAAGCGTCATAAATTGCTTCGACTGCTTCCTTTAGCTTTTCATTAAATTCATCGTCAGTTTGCTCCACATTCAAGCTTTCACTAAGCGCTCTGGAGAAGCTTGCGATAATTTCGTCATTTTCTTTTAGTTTTTTGTTCGCTTCAACAAGCGGATAGCCGCCGGAAAGTGCTACGACTCGGATCACTCTTGGATGATTGGCAAGCTCTTTATATAGATTAGCTACAGTTGGGATGGATAGTTTGAGCATAATATTTTGCTTATCAGTAAGCTCATTTACTTGTTTTAAAATCTCTTCTTTTAAAATTTCCTCAGATTGTGCTTTATCTTCACTGAAAATATCTACCTCAGGTTCAATAATTGGAACGAGTCCTGCTGCGATAATTTGTTTTCCAATCTCGAATTGCTGTTCAACAATTTTCTTAATTCCTTCTGGATTAGCCTTTTTGATAACAGAGCGCATTTTCGTACCAAAAATCTTTCGTTCATTTGCACGCTGTAATGTTTTCTTTAAATTATCGATTGGCTTCATTAGCTGGACGCCATCAGCTTCATTAGCAAGCCCCTTGTCTACCTTTAAGAAAGGTACAATGCCCTTAACCTCGGCTAAATAATCTCCAGTATATTTTCCCTCAATTTCCCGATCCATTGTTTGTTCGAATAGAATAGCGCCAAGAATCCGTTCAGAATTAAAAGCTGGGGAAGTAATAATTCGTGTCCGCATCTCATGGACCAGATTGAACATTTCTTCTTCATTGTCGTACTGATCCTCCGTCACCCCATAGACTGCTAGGGCTTTTGGTGTACTCCCGCCGCTTTGGTCAAGTGCAGCAATAAATCCTTTACCATTTTTCATCTTCTCCAAATGTTTTTCCTGCATTGATTCCACTCCTATTCTTTTTATTATTCATTCTGCAATGCTGCAGTTCGTTGCTACAACCCTATTGTAACATTATTCAAGCATTTAAACTTTCCATGCGGTTTAATATTTTACGGAATGATTAATTTTCCGTTTTCAAAAGATGCTTTCGCTTTTTGTGCAGCTTTAGGGAAAATAAACGTCCATGGCATACTCGTTTTTGCAGGCAGAGTTAAATTCCGAAAAGAAAAGTGATGTGCAGCAATAAGCTTATCTTTTTCCCAATAGGCTAAATCAATCGTTCCAAAGGAAAAAGGCTGATCTGTAAAATTGTGCAGGAGCACGATAATGAGTAAATCCTGTCTATGATTGTAATCCTGTCTGATTGGAAGAAAAACAATATTATCTATATAATTATTTTTTGTATCCTCAAATAACCATTCAATATTTTTACGGTCTGCAGGTGCAATGGTTTTATCCCAAGCAGTCTCAAATTGTAATGCTTGCATCAAAACCCTCCTTTATTATTTTAGCTTAACAGAAATATTGCCGTTCTCATACTTATACCTTTCAATAGACTCTGTTAGTTTCATCTTTTCCCTTTGATTATAGCAAGGAAACATTCAGTTATATGAAGGATTCTGTCTAAAAGTGCACAAATTTAATTTAAATTGCGTTATAATTAAAGAGAAGCAAATTTTAGGAGGAGTAATATGACAACCATCAAGAAAGCTGAAAACAAGTTTTACATAGGAGATGATATTAAATCTCCGCTTGCTGAAATGACTTATATTCAATCAGGCAAATCACTCATCGTTATCGATCATACGTATGTTTCAGATGACCTGCGAAGTCAAGGGGTTGCTGGGAAGCTGCTTGAACAGGTCGTTTTATATGCTCGAGAAAATCATAAAAGAATAAGACCATTGTGTGTTTTTGCTAAAAAGCGCATGGAAGATACACCAGAATATCATGATGTGCTTGTAGAAGAATAAGTTTGCGTAAAGGATGTGTATAAACAATGTATCTATCAGTTAAAGAAACTGCAGATTATCTGTCTATGGACGAAGCAAAAGTCTCTGCGCTGATTCTGCAGGGGAGGATCCGTGCGTTGCATGACGGAGAGCAGTTTTTAGTTAACAAGGAGCAGTTTACTACACATTTTGAGCAAGTGGAAAAATATCGCCTCATGATTCAAGAATATCTAAACGAACCAATTCCAGAAGATATTGATGTGAAGGATGAGGATTAAAGTAAGATAGAATAACAGATGCACTGCGATATGCAATGCATCTGTTTATTTGTATTGTCGAAAGTAATAAAGGAATAAAGTCTGGAGATGGAAAAAAGACGGCTAGTAAGCTAAACTAAGGGGTAGAAGTTTTTCCGCAGATAAGAAGTTTTCCTATCTGCATGAGTGCAACTGGTGTTGTCACCGAAAACCTGGCAATAACCGAGTTTTCTAAGAACGGGGGGATTATTATCAAATCAATATATGCGCAATTAGGAATGATTGGAGTCATTTGGGTTGGAATGCTTTTCTTTTTCAATGAGATGACAGATACTAGCAAACTGATATTTTACGTTGTGACATCCTGGTTCTTATTTTTAATCGTCATGGCTGTAAAAGCGTTCATCAGACAAAGAAAGGAAAAAACGAATTAGGAAGGATTTTCTATGCTGACAGCAGAAAATATATATAAATCATATGGAGATAAAATTCTTTATCATGATATAACCTTTACAATTGAAGAACAAGAGCGCATTGGTTTAATTGGTGTAAATGGGACTGGAAAATCAACATTGCTAAAAACCATTGCTGGCATGGAGACACCTGAAAAAGGGGTGATTAAGCATGCAAAAAACTATCAAATCGAGTATTTAGCACAGGATCCAGTTCTTGATACTAAATTAACAGTAATTGAACAAATTTATTATGGAGAATCACGAATGATGCAGCTGCTGCGTCACTACGAGCAAGCATTGCTTGAATTACAACATGCTCCGGAAAATATAAAAGCACAGGAAAAGTTATTGTTGGAACAACAAAAGATGGATGAGGAAGAGGCATGGGAAGCAAATACTCAGGCAAAAACGATTTTAACAAAATTAGGCATTACGGATTTTGATAAAAAAGTTGCGGAGCTTTCAGGTGGGCAAAAGAAGCGTGTTGCGATTGCCAAGGCACTTATTCAGCCAGCGGATTTATTAATACTTGATGAACCGACAAACCATCTTGATAATGCAAGCGTTGAATGGCTGGAGAAATATTTGCAAAGCTATAAAGGTTCACTATTACTAGTCACCCATGACCGTTATTTCTTAAATCGCGTGACAAATCGTATTTACGAATTAGATAAAGGAAATCTGTATATTTATGATGGGAATTATGAAGTCTTTTTAGAAAAGAAAGCAGAACGTGAAGAGCTTGAACGGAGCAACGAACAAAAACATCATAATACACTAAGGAGAGAGCTTGCGTGGCTCAAGCGGGGAGCACGTGCCCGTTCAACGAAACAAAAGGCGAGAAAAGACCGGATTTCAGATATGAAAGAGAAGGAATTCCACACAAATAAAGAAGCGTTAGAATTTCAGGTTGGCTCCGTTCGCCTAGGCAAAAAGGTGATTGAAGCAAAAGATATTTCAAAAGCATATGAAGATAAGCAGCTGCTGAAATCCTTCAGCGAACTTATTATTCCAGGAGACCGGATTGGAATCATCGGGCCAAATGGTTCAGGAAAAACAACATTATTAAATATGCTGGCGGGAAGACTGGAACCAGACAGAGGTGTAATTGAAATTGGCGAAACGGTAAAAATTGGTTACTATACCCAAGTTGATGAGGAATTAGACGGTTCCAAGCGAATCATCGACTATATTAAAGAAATTGCAGAAGTCATTCATACCATTGATGGGTCCGTTATTACAGCAGAGCAGGTTTGTGAACAATTCCTTTTTTCAAGAAGTGAGCAGTATACGTATATTCATAAGCTATCTGGTGGAGAGAAGCGCCGGCTTTATTTACTGAAAATCCTGATGACAGAGCCCAATGTGCTGTTTCTCGATGAGCCGACAAACGACTTGGATACGCAAACGTTAAGTGTGCTGGAAGAATATCTGGAGCACTTTCCTGGAGTAGTAGTTACAGTATCTCATGATCGCTATTTTTTAGATAGAGTAGTGGAGCGATTAATTGTATTTACTGCAAATGGAGAAATAGACAGCTTTTATGGAAATTATAGTGATTACCTTGAAAAAGTGGCTGAAACAGCTGTGAAACAGCTCAAACCCGAGAAAAAGATTGTAAAAGAGAAAAAGAAGAAAAAGCTTTCTTATATGGAACAAAAGGAATGGGAGTCCATTGAAGATGAAATAATGGAAATGGAAGAAAAAGCTGTGGATTTAGAAGCTACTATTGCTGAGGCTGGCAGTGATGCGGAAAAAGTCCAGAAACTGTTTGCAGAGCTTGAAAGCGTTAAAGAAGCACTTGAAAAGAAATTGGAAAGATGGGAAGAGCTATCTTTAATGATTGAAGCTTATACGGGTAATGAATAATTCATTCTATTTTCGTTAAAGCTTGGAATTGGCTGTATTTAAAGTTTCATTATCCCCTTTTTTAGGGTATATGAGGTTGATGTAGGTTAAATTATGAAAAAGTTGGAGGTTGGATATGAAGCTATATCAAGTGCGGAAAGGGCAGTTTGTTTTCTATAAAAATGAATTGCATAAAGTATATTCTGTGAAGCCGATGTTTAAGCAATCGGTTCATATGTATCGCCTGAAGGATATGGAGCAGGTTTTGACACGTGCAAACGAAATCGAGCTTTATAGACCGAAACATAATGACACGTTTATCTTTTATGGAAAAAGATACACGATTGATAAAGATAAAAAGGCTAAGCCTGGTGATTATATTTTAATTACAAAGCCAGCTCCAGATTTCTTAGACCATTATTCATTAAATGAAATTGAAAAGGTTTCAGAGGTCGAAGAGGGAAGTATTACGACAACTAGAGATAATGGTGTGAAGCATCATGAATATGTCGTACTTGTACCCGGGAAATCTGAAGCAAGTCAAGAGATTGCTTATTATGATAAGAATCTTGTTCCAGAGGAGCAGCTCCTTCAAGATGAATCGATTTCCTATCTTGCTGAGAGAGATGTAACTTTACAGCCTTATGTTGGTGATATTTATATTGATAAGCGCACCGATACAAAAGCGATGGTTATTGCAGTTACAGATACCGAAGTAACTTTTGGACATGGTGTGTGTGTTCATGTGGCTGAATTGCTTGATGAAGATAATTTTGAATTGTTTTATCGATTTAATACATGAAAAAACGAGTAGAGGCAGGGGCATAAAATGATTATGTCCCTGCCTCTTTAACATTCTCCAAAAATAGGCCAGCTGTTTTCCTCAGCAACTTTTCGCATTTTTGCTTTAGGATTTACGATAATTGGATTATCCGCATAATGAAGTAATGGAATATCGCTTTCACTATCGGCATATGCCCAAATTTCTACTGGTTTTTTTCCAGATTGCTGCAGCCAGTTCTTCACAGCCTGAACTTTTTCTTCGCCATTCATGACATTATCTGTTTCGCCAGTGCATTTCCCAAAAGAATCAAAAACAAGCTCTGTACCAACAATGGAAACCCCTAGCTCTAGTTTATCCGTCAGTGCATGCAAGAAAGGAGTTAATGCCCCAGAAAGAATCATTACTTGATTGCCTTTTTCCAGCTCTTTTTGAATTAAAGCCACTAGCTCCTGATTGATTTCAGCTTGTCCTGCTTCGATAAGATGCTCAAAGAAGGAGGTGAGCTCTGTTTCTGTCTTTCCTTTAAATGTCTTAGCAAAGGATTTGAAAAATTGAATGCGTAAAGCATTTTTCCCTTTAAAAATTCCAAGTAAAATTGCGTGTAAAGAACCAATTGTAACCGTCGTCCATTCACGGATACGAAACTCCTTTTTTCCTGCTTGAAACATTAACTTAAATGAATCACCTTGAAATAATGTACCATCAAAGTCAACTGTAATGAGCTGCATATGATATCCCTCCATGTATAGTTACTGTATACGAATTTTCCCGTGATTCAGGAAAAATAAATGTTTTCTCCACATAGCTGATATAATTTTTGATTTGAACAAAACTTTTAATACAATTGTCTATATTTTACACGTAATAAAGGAAAATTCAAATAGATAGCGAATATAATAAGTAGAGAGAATTGTAATCGCTTTCAGTATATGTGATGAAGTCTGTCTATTGCTGTATTAAAAGATAGAATTTATTACATAAAAGAAAGCAAAAATCATAGAGGAGGAAGCAAAATTGACAGTAAAACTAGAGACAGATGCATTGGAAAATTTTATTAATGGTGAATGGGTTGCTGGAGAGAAACATACAGCTATTAATAACCCTGCAACAGGTGAAAAAATAACAGATGTCCCGTTATCTGATCATGAGACATTAGATGATGCAGTAAGAGCAGCAAAGAAAGCACAAAAAGAATGGGCGCTCGTGCCTGCTCCACAACGGGCAGAGGTGCTTTATCATGTTGGTAATTTGATGAAGGAACGGAAAGAAAGGTTGTCTCAGCTTCTGACAATGGAAAATGGCAAGGTAATTGAGGAAGCGAGAGGAGAAGTGCAGGAAGGAATTGACATGGCCTTCTATATGGCTGGGGAAGGACGCCGTTTATTTGGGCAAACGACTCCGTCTGAATTAAAGGATAAATTTGCAATGAGCCAGCGTGTTCCAATTGGTATTGTAGGAATTATCACACCATGGAATTTTCCAATTGCAATTGCTACCTGGAAGTCCTTCCCGGCAATTGTTGCAGGGAACGCTGTTGTTTGGAAGCCTGCAACGGAGACGCCAATTATGGCATATGAATTAGTTAAGATATTTGAAGAAGCAGGTTTACCAAAAGGAATTGTGAATGTGGTGTTCGGAAGGGGTGGAACAATAGGAGACGCGATGGTGCATCATGAGGATATTCAAGTAATTTCCTTCACTGGCTCGAATGATACGGGCAGAAATATTGCAGCTGAATGTGGCAGACAGCTGAAGAAGGTTTCTTTAGAGATGGGCGGAAAAAACGCTGTGATTGTCATGGATGATGCAGATATCGACCTTGCTGTTGAGGGCATTCTCTGGAGTGCATTTGGCACAAGCGGGCAGCGTTGTACAGCTTGCAGCCGTGTCATTGTTCATGAAAAGGTAAAGGATTTGCTAGAAAAGAAATTACTTCAAGCTATGGAGCATTTAACGATAGGGAATGGACTTGAAGAGGATATCAAAGTTGGTCCAATTATTAATCAAGCAGGTTTAGATAAGATTAAAAGCTACATTGAAATCGGAAAAGAAGAAGGGGCAAAGCTCCTTGCAGGTGGGAAAGAGCTTACGGGGGATGAATATAAGGGCGGCTGCTATTTTGCGCCAACCTTGTTTACAGATACAACAAGGAATATGCGGATTGCTCAAGAAGAAATTTTTGGTCCTGTTGTTTCATTAATTCCGGTAAAGACCTTTGAAGAAGCAATTGAAGTAAATAATAGTGTAACTTACGGCCTATCCAGTTCTATTTTTACAAATGATGTAAATCAAGTATTTCAGGCACAGCGTGATTTAGATACAGGAATTGTTTATGTAAATGCTGGAACAACGGGAGCGGAAATTCATTTGCCGTTTGGAGGTACAAAGGGAACGGGTAATGGTCATCGCGATTCAGGCATACAGGCATTGGATGTATTTACAGAATGGAAGGCAGTTTATGTGGACTATAGTGGTAAGCTGCAACGAGCTCAAATTGATGTGGAATAATTATTTACTATGTAAGGAGTGAGGCATGATGAAAATAGGTGTTTTAGGTGCAGGTTTGATGGGGAAGGAAGCGGCAAGAGACTTGGTTCTCAGCGCTAATGTCGAGAAGGTAGGAATTGCGGATTTAGACTTTTCGAGAGCAGAGCAGGTTTGTAATCAGCTCGCTTCAACAAAAATAACAGCATTTCAAATAAATGCTGCAGATAAAGAAGAGCTAAGCAATTATATGCGTCAATATGATGTTATCATCAATGCATTATTTTATTCCTTCAATGAAGCTGTTGCGAAGACGGCAATTGAGGTTGGGGTAAGTTCGATTGATTTAGGAGGTCATATTGGACATATGACGGATAAGGTACTTGCACTAAAGGAGGAAGCGGAAACCGCTGGTGTAACGATTATTCCTGATTTAGGCGTTGCGCCTGGAATGATCAATATATTAGCTGGCCATGGTGCAAAGAAGCTTGATGAAGTAGAAGAAGTCAAGCTTTATGTTGGTGGTATACCAGTCCGCCCTGAACCGCCTCTTGAGTATAATCATGTGTTCTCTATGGAAGGTGTCTTTGATCATTATACCGATCCTTCCTTGATAATTAGGCAGGGGATAAAGCAGGAAATTCCATCATTGTCAGAGGTGGAACCCATTTATTTTGATAAGTTTGGACCGCTTGAAGCTTTTCATACCTCAGGCGGCACATCAACATTATCACTTACTTATCCAGATTTGAAAGCATTGGAATATAAGACCATTCGTTATCCTGGTCATGCGGATAAGTTTAAGCTGCTTGTTGACTTGAATTTAACCCGTACAGATTACGAAGTGGAAATGGATGGTGAGAGAATTAACCCGCGACAGGTTCTCTTAAAGACACTTGATCCAATTGTTGAACTGGGAAATAAACAGGATGCAGTGCTTCTTCGTGTGCTTGTTTCGGGGTTAAAGACAGCTAAGAAACAGACGTACCAATATGAAATGATTACCTTTAAGGATATGCAAACAAATGTCACTGCAATGGCACGAGCAACTGCTAATACAATCTCCGTTGTGGCACAAATGATTGCAGATGGAACGATTGCCAAATATGGTGTACATCCGCCGGAAACAATTGTTCCAGGTGATATTTACATTAAAGAAATGGCAAAACGTGGTGTAGTAATCGAAGAGCGTATTCTATCAGAAGCGGATGTTCATAAAGAGGTAAATATGTAAAAAAATAGGTCTTTAGAATCATTTTGAAAAGAAAGAGATTTAGGGGCATTACAACTAAGATAATGTCCCTAAGTCTTTTTCTTTATCCTCAATTAATTGGCAGTAAGGCCCCTCTTCAAGAATTCGAGGTGAAAACGAGAATTGTAACTGGGGGACAACTGCCAGTAAAATATTCGATGCTTAGTTCTCTGCTTTCTGCAATTTTGTAATTATTTTCAATGAGCGTCCAGTACCAACTGCTACGGATTCTTGTGGATTTGCCGACATATGTACAGGCACACTTAATTCGGTTGCAAGCCATTCCTGCAAGCCTTGGAGTAATGAACCACCACCAGTAAGCACGATACCATGATCAACAATGTCTCCGCTTAGTTCAGGTGGACAGGTTTCCAACGTAGCTTTAACTGTATCCAGGATTCTTAACAGTGGTTCTTCGATTGCCTTATGTATTTCTGCAGATGTTATATCCATTGTTTTCGGCAAACCAGTAACCATGTCACGACCACGGATTTCCATCATTTCTTCCTTATGATTTTGGTGGGCATAACCAATTTCCATTTTTACATTTTCGGCAGTTCTTTCCCCAATTAAAATATTATAGTTTTTACGAATATATTGGATAATTTCGTCGTCTAGCTTGTCACCACCAACTCGAACGGAATTAGAGGAAACAACCCCGCCAAATGAAATAATGGCAACTTCGGATGTTCCACCGCCAATATCAACAATTACACTTGCTAATGGTTCATTAACTGGTAAATCTGCTCCAATTGCTGCAGCAACGGGCTCTTCGATTAGATGGACTGCTTTCGCTCCAAAGCTTGTCACTGCATTATGAATTGCCCGACGTTCAACAGTTGTACTTCCTGATGGGGTACATACGACAACAGTTGGTTTGCGCATCGATCCAATTGTCTTGCTTACTTTTTTTAATAATGCTTTTAACATCTGTGCTGTCACATCATAGTCTGCGATAACACCGCCTCTTAAAGGACGGATTGGAATAATATTTTGTGGTGTTTTACCAATCATCTCTTTTGCTTCTTTTCCAACAGCGACTACTTCTTTTGTTTGCACATTAATGGCTACAACGGAAGGTTCATTTAATACAACACCTTTTGTCTTTGAATAAATAAGAATATTAGCTGTTCCTAAATCTATCCCGATTTCTGCATTTGAAAACATTTTTTAATTTCCTCCAATGATGTAGTTATTCGTTATTATAGAGTTCAAATATTGTACGGAATTATCCATGAAATATACATTTATATCCTGTATCTTTATCGATTATCTCCTGATTGTTGTCGATTATATTAACTGAGATCATTGATAAAGTGAAAAGATATGCATCAATGATAATTCAACAAGTGTATTCTGCCTCTCTTAAACGTAGCCCAAAAGCTGGGGTAAAATCAAGTAACATTTTAATTACATTTTTGCGAGTTTTGTAATAAAACGTCGAATTTAAAAGACTGTCAAGGACTTTTTGCTAGTAAAAGTTGCCATTAGATGAATCTCATTTCCTACTGGCGAAGATTATTCCAAATGAAGTTTTCTTGAAACATAAGGTTTCTTAAAATAGTTTAAGAGATTCTCCGCTTAAAAAACGCCACTGGAAAACTCTACCTTAATTATTACAGAAAATCCATGCTAAACTAATTTTGCAAGACAGAAAAAAACAAACAAGGAGAGGTGTACAACAATGTTTCAAAAGTTGCTCGTTATTTCTGCATCAACAATCGCACTAACATGCGGAGGTGCGTTTTCATCAGCTTCTGACACAAATTCATTTGATGTTGAGGAGCTATCACATAAAGTATTGCATTCTATTAATGGAGAATTTGCAAATTTATCTAAAGCAGAAACTGCTGATCTCGTAAAGAAAGCAATCGAACAGCTGCAAGGAAAACTACCTGTAAATGCTGACGATAATCATTCTGCAGATATTGATAAAGAAGCTGACAAGAATCAGGAAGCTCCTGCAGAAAAGGAAGAAGGAACAGTTCAACAGCCACAGGAGCCAGTACAGGAAGATAAAAACTCTGGACAAAACGAAGAAGCACAGCCGGAGCAGCCTGCTGAACAACCAGAAGCAGTTGAACAACCAAATGCTGGAGAGCAGCCTAATGCTGATGAACAGCCAAAACAAGAGGAAGCTCAATCTAGTGAATTAAGTCAGTTTGAATTACAAGTAGTAGAATTAACAAACCAAGAACGTGCAAAAAATGGATTACAGCCTTTACAGGTTGATAATGAACTAAGTAGAGTTGCACGTGAAAAATCACGTGATATGGCAATGAATGGTTACTTTGATCATAATAGTCCAACTTACGGATCACCATTTGACATGATGAAGAGCTATGGTATCAGCTACCGTGCTGCAGGTGAAAATATAGCACAAGGTCAAAAAACACCACAGGAAGTAGTAGATGCTTGGATGAACAGTTCAGGACACCGTGCAAATATCTTAAACGGTGAGTTCACACATATTGGTGTAGGTTATGTTGAACAAGGAAATCACTGGACACAGCAATTTATTGGAAAATAAACAGTATGAAATGCAGGAGACTAGTTTAGGCTGGTCTCCTTTTTGCATTTAAGGGAGGAACCCTGCTACAATGAAGAAGATAACTTGTTTGATGGAGATACGGGATCATATATTCCGTATATTTTTTGGTGGATAGGAAACGATAAAATTTGTGTACTGTGTATAACGAACTATACTGGAACAGCCATGTCCAGCTTCAGCGCTAGGGAGCTTCCGGCTTTTTTGGTAATAACCTTACTATCTGCCTTTGTTGTCTGAAAAAATACATAGATTATGGTTATGAGGTGATTCAAGTGGTTCAAGGTTCAGCAAACTGGAATACGGAACTAACGCAGGAGTGGCTGCAAAACTATGTTGATGATTGGGTTAATTTTTACCGAAAGCATACAGTTGACGGGAATTTGGCCTCTTACATACCAGAATTAAAAAAAGCTGATGCAAATGCTCTCGGCATCACCATCATGGGAAATAATGGGATGACTATTCGGTCAGGAGATGTCGAAACACCATTTACTATTCAAAGTATCTCCAAGGTATTTTCATTTATTGTTGCTTGTATGGAACGTGGTGTTTCTTATGTGCTGAGTAGGGTGGATGTTGAACCTACAGGTGAAGCCTTTAATTCCATTATGCACTTGGAAATGAAAAAAATTGAAAAGCCGTTTAATCCAATGGTAAATGCAGGTGCAATAACAGTGACTTCACTTTTAACCGGGAAAACCTCTGATGAAAAATTGGAAGGAATCCTCCATTTACTAGAAAGGATTTTAGGTTATCGGCCAGCAATTGATGTAGATATCTATGAATCAGAAAGGGATTCATCCTTAAGAAACCGGGCGATTGGCTATTTTTTACTTGAGACAGGTGTTTTGGAATCGGATTTAAATATAACATTAGAGACGTATTTTAAACAATGTTCCATTAATATCACGGTTGACGATTTAGCGAAGCTGGGAATGATACTTGCAAATGATGGTACGGATAAGCTGACTGGAGAAGAAATTATTCCCCGGCAGATCGCTAGACTGGCAAAAGTGTTAATGCTAACATGCGGCATGTATGATGCGTCTGGGAAATTCGCTGCTTATGTCGGCATTCCAGCAAAAAGTGGTGTATCAGGTGGAATTATGGCAACTGCCCCTCCAAGAGTGAGAGAAGAGATTCTGCCGTTTATGGATGGGTGTGGTGTTGGCGTTTATGGTCCATCACTGGATACACAAGGGAATAGTATAGCAGGAATCCGATTACTGAGACATATAGCGAGTCATTGGGATTTTAGTATCTTTTAGAAAGAATCTTGTTGTATTCGATTATGGAACGATACATTTGAAAATCTATTTCGTTTTACTTAAACCATGGTTCAAGAACTCATTTTGATGATATCAGAAATGGGTTCTTTTTTCTTGCTATAACAATTACGGCATTCTATTTTGCTTCTAAAATATTATTTACTAATATTTAATGTTCTAACGACATAATAATTCAATAGAGGAGTTTCCATATAAGAGAAAATGCTTAAGGGAGGCCGTGGGATGGAATTATCTCAACTGATGACCGAAAAAAGAAATCAAAATAGTATGGGCTTGGATGCTGCATCGACAATGGAAATGCTGCAGATAATAAATAATGAAGATAAAAAGATAGCATTTGCAGTGGAAAAAGTGCTGCCTCAGATTGAGATTGCAATTGAAAATATTTATAAGAGACTATCAGATGGCGGCAGGCTTTTTTATGCTGGTGCTGGAACAAGCGGCCGGGTCGGAGTTATTGATGCTGCTGAATGTCCACCAACCTTTATGACCTCACCCCAAACGGTACAAACAATTATGGCGGGAGGAGCAGATGCATTTTTTCATGCGGTCGAGGGATCGGAGGATAATCGAGAACAAGGAAAAGTTGACTTAAAGGCAAGGAATTTTGGAAATCAGGATGTTTTAGTTGGAATGACAGCAAGCGGAAGAACTCCCTACCCAATTGGTGCATTAAAATATGCTAAAGAGCTGGGTGCATATACGATTTCACTCACATGCAACAGCTATTCTGAGATTAGCCAATATGCAGATTGCAGGATTGAGGTTATTGCAGGTCCTGAAGTTTTGACTGGTTCTACACGCATGAAGGCTGCCACCTCGCATAAAATGGTGCTAAATATGATAAGTACGGTGACAATGACAAAGCTTGGCAAGGTTTATGAAAATTTAATGGTGGATGTCGATTGCAGCAACTATAAATTAAAAGAACGAGCAAAGCGGATGATTATGGAAATTGCAAATGTTTCTTATGAACAAGCGGAATGTATTTTGAAACAAACAGACTATAAAGTAAAGCCTGCAATTGTCATGCTGAAAGCGGGGGTTACTTACGAAGAGGCAAAGCAAGCAATCAAGCAGGAAAATGGACATATCAGGCAAGCAATCCGTTATATTTCTTAGTACAAATTAGACATCACATCAACAATCGTTGATGCGTTTCATATTATCTTTAATTAGCAAAGGGGGTAAATAAGTTGAAGCGATTATGGAACATCAAAGTCATACTGCTATTTGTTGCGATGTTTCTGCTGGCATTTATCGTTGCTTGTTCTTCTGATGACGGGGAATCTGATAATACATCTGAATCAAAATCAGAAGCGAATGATTCAGATTCAAATGATGGAACAGAAGATAGTGGAGATGGGAAGATATCCGGTGATTTGGAAATCCAATATTTTGTAGGCGGTTATGGAGACTCGTGGTGGAAGGAAGTAATTGGTGACTTTCAGCAACAATATCCGGATGTGAATATTATGGAGCACGCAGGACCAAATATTAATGACGAAATGCGCTCTCGCTGGGTATCTAATGATCCACCTGATGTTGTTTACATTGACGGGGCAGGTTCAAGTGAAACACAGATGGTTGAGGATGGGCAGCTGATGAATCTTACTGAATGGCTGCAGGATCTCGAACTGGAAAATGGGGATAAGCTGGCTGATAGTTTCATTGTTGAACCTGCCACATATGACGGTGAAATTTTTAGTCTGCCGTTAGTCTTTGATACATGGGGAACATGGTATGACCGGGCTTGGTTTGAGAAAGAAGGTTTTGAAGTGCCTGCAGATTTTGATAGCTTTATGCGCTCGATGGAAGAAATTAAAGATAAGGAAGGTATTAATCCACTAGTAACATCTGGACAACATCCTTACTATTTCTTACGTGGAATGCTCTATTCTGCTTTTGGAGCCGCAGGAGGGGATGAGCTTTTAACTGACCTTATTACCGGAGCTGAAGGTGCATGGACGAGTGAAGTTGTATTGGAAATAATGAAAAAGGTAGAAACCATGGCAGCAGAAGGAATGTTTGACGCTGGTTTAGGTGCACTAAATCATACACAATCACAAATGAATTTTCTGCTTCATGACAATGCTTTTGTTCCAGTAGGCTTCTGGCTGCCGAATGAAATGGCGAATGATATCCCAGATGATTTTGAATTTGGATTTATACCATCTCCCATGCAGGATGCTGGGGAACCATTTGCAATTGTACCTGACTTAAGGCCACTCGCAATTGCTGAAAATGCTGCGAACCCGGAAGCTGCGAAAGCCTTTGTCGAATTTGTGTTTACTAGAGATTATGCCATGTCCTTTTCTGAACATACTGGTGCGATTATGAATCTTACGGAGGTAGATCTTTCACAGAGTGATCATGTTCCAAATTATTTAACAGAAGCAAATGAAATGATTAACGATGCTGAACAAGTTCAGATTTATCATAAGCCGTATCCAATGAGTGCAGATTTAGAAACATCAGTTGGAGATGCGTTGATGTCTCTGATGCTTGGCAATATGACTGCGGAAGAATTTGTTGAAGAAGCGGAAAAGGCTGCTGCAGCGTATCGTAATTAATAAAATCAGTATGGAATATAGGATTTCTCTATATTCCATACTACTCATTAAGGAATAGAGAGTGAGTGATAAAAAATGGTACAATCCAAAAAGCAAAAGTATATTTTTTTGGCATTTTGTTTAGTCCCTACCTTTATTATGTTTGCCATTTTTACGTTATATCCTTTGTTTAGCGGCTTGTACTATTCTTTTTTCGACTGGTCAGGCTCCTCGCATGTTAAAGAATTTATTGGCTTTGATAACTACATAAAATTATTTAATGATGCAATTATCCCTCATACCATCATACATGATTATTTTCTTGTAGTGACGAAAGTGATAGGGATTATGATTATTGCATTGTTTATCGCAGTTGTCCTGACACAATTAAAAATTAAAGAAGCACCCTTTTACCGAATTGTATTTTTCTTTCCAAATATCATGTCGGTTGTAGTGATTGGGATACTTTGGACATTTATTTATAATCCAAGCATGGGGCTTGTGAATTCTGGCTTAGCGTTTCTCGGGCTGGAATCATGGGCAAGACCATGGCTGGGAAGTGAGACCTTGGCATTGCCAAGTCTGGTGCTTCCGTCGATTTGGGCTGGGATTGGTTTATTCATGCTGATGTTAATGGGAGGCATCAGCAATATTTCCAAAAGCTACTATGAAGCAGCTGAAATGGATGGAGCAAATGAATGGCAGCAGTTCTGGAAGGTAACATTACCGCTTATTTGGCCGCAAATAAAAATTTCTATTCTTTATATCGTCATTACTACATTAAATGGCTCATTTATTATCGTACAGGTAATGACGGGAGGGGGACCGAATAATTCCACACATGTAATGGGCTCCTATCTCTATCAGCAGGCGTTTGTCCAGCATCATTTTGGCTATGGTGCCACAATTGGTGTAATGATTCTCGTTCTTTCATTAGTGACGGTACTCATTCTGCAATTCTTGCTGCGAAGAGAAAAGGTAGAATACTAGGTTACTGGAGGTGAAGTGACATGAAGAAAAGTGTCGGACAGATTTTAGGGAGAACAGGAATCCGCATTCCATTAATTTTATGGACAATTGCGGTTCTATACCCGATTTTTTGGATGTTTTTAGGCTCATTTAAATCAAATGCTGAAATCTACAGGAATCCCTGGGGTTTGCCCGAAACGTTTAATTGGCAAAATTTCTCTCAAGCGTGGTCGCAATATAATATTGATACGAGTGTGTTTAACAGTTTAATTGTGACAGTAGTCGGTGCAATTTTAACCTTAGTGCTTGCAATCCCGACTGCATATGCAATCGAGAGAATGAATTTCCGTGGAAGTAAGTTTCTTTTTACCTTATATGTTTCGGCAATGATGATCCCAATGGTACTGGGATGGATACCACTATTTTTCCTTTTAAGTGATATGAATTTACTAGATAATATTTATGGACTCTCGATTGTTTATGCAGTCAGTCAGCTGCCGTTTACTATTTTTGTTTTGACGAGCTTCATGAGTACGATTCCTAAGTCGTTAGAGGAAGCTGCCGCCATTGATGGCATGTCCCCTTATTGCATTTTATGGAAAATTATTACCCCCTTAAGTATGTCCGGCATTATCACAGTCACAATCATGAATGCCATCCAGTTCTGGAATGAGTATTTCATGGCTTTGATTTTTCTCCAGACGGAAAGCAATTATACGCTGGCGCTTGCGATTGACTATATCAGCAGTGAAGCACAGTATACAAATGCTTGGGGCACACTATTTGCCAGTCTTGTTATCGCAATTGTACCAGTGATTGTGCTATATGCTATTTTCCAAAGGCGGATTGCTAAAGGAATGACAGAAGGCGCGATTAAGGGTTAGGGCGAGATGCTGAGACAGGGATTTCTCACGATGTTTTTTTCTGGTTTTTGAACAAGAGAGCACTTCTCAAGACTCTTTTCTTATTTTAGTAGTTATATCTCAGTCTCTTTTGATTGTGCAAGAAAATAATTCTCACAATATGTACGGGAAGGTAACGATGAGTTATTATAATTGTAATGGAAAAGCAGGAAGAATCGACTGATAGAATTGAGGAAACTAAGGAGTGTCTGTACAAATGGAATTCATAACAAGTGACGGAATAAAATTGTTTTATGATAAGCGTGGAGATGGTGTCCCGTGCGTCTATCTTCATGGTGGACCCGGCTATTGGAGTAAATCTTTTCAACACTTTTCAAAGGAACTTTTAGAAAGTGAATTGGAAATGATTTATTTAGATCAACGAGGCTGCGGACGGTCAGAGCATAGTGCAACCGGGAATTATTCTTTAGACAGATTAATTGCTGATTTAGAAGAATTCAGAGTGAAGCTAGGAATAGATGTATGGTATGTCATGGGCCACTCATTTGGTGGAATACTTGCAGTTAACTATACAATAAAGTTTCCTGATAATACAAAAGGAATTATTTTATTAAATGCTACATTAAATATGCGTCATTCTTTTAGTCATCAAATTCAGAAAGGCTATAAAGAAATTGGATTAGAGCAAAAGGATTTCCAACATCATAATTTAGAACTACTAATGGAAGATTTTTATTTTATTCTTTCAAAATTGACTGAGAGGGAAGTGTATTTTAAATTTCAATATGCTGATTTAAGGAATAAGAATATTGTTGATAAAATTGATAAAGATTTAGAAAGTGATCCTGGTTTTCAAAAGCATGTGTTTTCTTCAGAAGAATTTTTTGAAGATTTTACTTTATTAACGGAAAAAATAACGCTCCCTGTGCTTGTAATTGTTGGAAAATTTGATGACGCAGTTGGACCAGAGCATCATCAGACATTTAAATTTATCAATCAGGAAGTCCACATCCTGTCGGGTAGTCATCATCCTTATATAGAAAATCAAACAGGATTCAAAAAGGCAATTTTGGATTTTGTTAGAGATTGATTTTTTAGTGCAATGCTAATTCGGAATTTTGACTGATTTTAATTTTTTTGCAGATAAACGTTAGGGCAATCTTTGGGTGGAACAATATATTGTTGGAAAAAAGAATCTGCCCCTTAGCAGAATCTTATTATGGTAATAGTCCAATTGAAGTTGAAAAAGGAAATTTAGGGTTTGGAATAATAAATATAGTAGAGAACTTTTTTGACCTTTCTATATAGTCTTGCAGATTGAAAGTTAAAGTGAGATTAAGATATGAAATAAGTGTGTCCAGAAGGAAAGCTGAAAAATATTCTGAAACAGTTTTTTGGCTTGAATTGGTTGTTTTTTACAAATAAGTGCTTTTTGTCTCCATTTTTTTGGATATATTTGAAGAGTATAAGATGAGTTAGCTCTGCTAACTACGAAGGGAATATAATTAAGCTTTTAAATTTCCACATGTAGTGGTAAATTATAATTACCTGAGTAACATTCAAGATTTCATAGAATTAAGAGGGGCTGTTAAAGATTATTTCTTTTAATTTCATTTAAGCAAAGGGGACGATTGCCAACGTTAGTGATACTAACCATACACTTACTGGTGGAAGATGGGGTAAATTCCGTCTTACAGTGGCTGGTACAATACAAACTAAAACGAGTCATGGTTCGGATATACTGCTGAAAGAAGCGGTATTGAAGCTGGAACCAGAAGTAATCGCTATCTCTAAAGGAAAGCGGTGAATATGTCAATAGGTTAGTAAAGCCTGAGACTTACGATTGTAAGGAAAGGAAACGGAACCCTGCCTCCATAGATTTTATTTAAAATCTAGGAGGTAAACGCTTGAGTACAAATACTAAAAATACAGGATTTCAATGTGAACATTGTAGGGCAGAAGTATTAGCCCTTACAAATGGTAGCTATCGTAATCATTGTCCATTTTGTCTCTATTCGAAGCATTTGGATAATAAGCCAGGCGATAGAAGTAGTACATGTCAGGGGTTAATGAAGCCTGTTGATATCATTTATCATTCAAAGAAAGGCTATCAGATTGTACATGAATGTATCTCTTGTCATAAACAGCAAAGGAATATTGTCGCTGTAGATACTGAACAACCTGATAATATATTCCAATTGTTTGAAAATTGATAAGTAATAGTTTACTAGCTTGGATGTTGCTCAGGTCATAAAGTTTCAGGTAATCAGTTTAGGAGTGGAATAATGGGAGAGATTACAATATTAATTGCGGAGGATGAGAAAGAAATAGCTGATTTAATCGCTATTCATTTGAATAAAGAAAGGATACAGCAAATTATCTTACTAGCAATGTATTGGATCTTCAAGGTTGGTTTAAATCGTTATCGTTTATCCTGTGAAATTTACTTTCTGGAGTGTTGTTTATAAGGTTAATGAAAATTTAAATAATAAATATTTTTTGACCTCGTTTTAGTGATGAGACGTGTGCAGCAATTGAACTATAAATAGGGGGAGAAGAATGAAGAAGGACTCAAATGGTGGCAAAGTGAAGATACGAAAGAGTGTTCTTAATGATGCTGAGGCACTATTAACAATTCAAAAAGCTGTTGTTGAGGAAGGGAAGTTTTTAATTACAACTCAAGAAGAGTTTGCTAATAATACCATCGAACAGCAGATGAAATGGATGGGGCGAATATTAGAGAACGACAGGGAAATGATTTTTGTTGCTGAGACGGATGATACAGTGGTTGGCTGGTTAGTTTTTCAATCATCAGACCGCCAAAGATTAGCACATACGGGCAGCTTCGGGATGATGATACATAGAGATTTTCGTGGAAAAGGAATTGGAAAAATGCTTCTCAGTGAGTTGTTAGCTTGGGCAAATGCTCACCCGCAGATAGAAAAGGTATGCTTAGGCGTGTTTTCATCAAATCACGACGCTATCGCCTTATATAAGCAAATGGGTTTTATTGAGGAAGGGCGCAAGGTTAAAGAAATTAAGCTGAATGCGTATGAGTATATTGATGATATTCTGATGTATAAGTTGGTATAACCATTTTTTTATTGTTTGGAGTGAATAGAAAAATAGACTAAAAAAACGAGGGAGACAAAAGTAACTAAAAATAGTAGCGGAGCAGGAGGATGCGATAGTTGGTGCTTGGGGAAATGCTGGTGGGCGTGCATGACCGCCATGTAATTTAGTAGATACGGTCACTAATAGGTTTTGTTCACGCCCAAACACTCCGAAATTCAGTAGATAAGGTCACTAATCGGCCTTATTAACGCCCAAACTATACGTAATATATGCGCGGCAAAGCCGCAAGTGCGCCTTTTTGTCAAATCCGCGCACTCTGCCTTCAGCAATCGGCTATTTTCATATTTCATTCTAAAAAACAAATAAAAAAGGCGTGGTGCTTGCACTATTTTAGTGTAGCTCCAACGCCTTGTTTCTTATTTACTGAAGTTTTGTTGCAGCCTCGTTTTATAGATTTAAAATCACGAAGCTTCTTTTGCTTCCTTAGCTGCTTCTTTTTCTTGTTTTGCGACTTTCAGGAAGCGTTTTGTTTCATAAGCTACTACTCCAGAAAGACCGAGCAGCCCGATTAAGTTAGGAACCGCCATTAATGCATTAAAAATATCAGAGAATAACCAAACAACATCAATAACTGTTACTGCACCTATAAATACAACCAGAACCCAAATAGAACGGTAGAAGGTGATAGCTTTTGGACTTTTAAATAGATAGTTAAAACACTTTTCACCGTAATAGGACCACCCGATAAGTGTAGAGTAAGCAAAAAGGATGGTAGCAATACTGACAATATATAAACCAGGCGTTCCAAGAAATGCACCGAAAGATTCTCCAGTTAAAGCACCACCGTCAATTCCAGTTTGATGCAGGTCTGCCATAACGATGGTAATTCCAGTAATACTACAAACGATAATCGTATCGATAAATACTTGTGTCATGGAAACAAGACCTTGTCTTCCGGGATAATCTGTTTTTGCTGCAGCAGCTGCAATTGGTGCAGAACCAAGACCCGCTTCGTTTGAAAAGATTCCACGCGCAATACCATATCGGATAACTGTACCCAGAATACCGCCTCCGACTGCTTTTGCGGTAAATGCATCTGTCAAAATAACATTGATCGCAGTTGGCACAAGATCAAAATTAAGGGCCATGATAATTAAACCGCCAAAAACATAAAAAACAGCCATAACTGGTACGAAGTAAGCCGTTACACGACCAATACTTTTAATCCCGCCAAGAATAACCATCGCTGTTATGATAGTAAGAATAATGCCTGTTACCCAGGTAGGGATATTAAATGAATTCACTGCAGCAGCAGACACAGAATTTGCCTGTACCATATTTCCAATTCCAAACGCAGCAATTGACCCAAAAATAGCAAAAAGTACTGCGAGCCATTTTGCGTTTAAACCTTTTTCCAGATAGTACATTGGACCGCCAGCCATTTCCCCTTTTGCATCTTTGATTCTGTACTTCACTGCGAGTACAGCTTCTGCATATTTAGTAGCCATCCCAAAAATAGCCATTAACCACATCCAAAATACTGCCCCAGGTCCTCCGGCAATAACGGCCGTTGCAACACCTACAATATTCCCTGTACCAATTGTTGCTGCTAGTGCAGTTGTTAATGCTTGGTAATGGGTAATATCTCCTTCAGAAAGCTTATCCTGCTTTTTACGGCTAAATGCATTCAAAAAAGCAGTTGGCAAAGCAAGAATCTGGACAAACCCAAGTCTGAAGGTTAAATAGATTCCACTTCCGACAATTAGAACTAAGAGCGGGGGTCCCCATACAAAATCGCTAACACTCTCTAAAAACTCTATCATTTTTGTCATCCTCCCATTCTTTTAAATATATTTATACTATTTAATATTCCGAATTTTACAAGAAAAGTCAAGCTATTTTTAAAAAATAAATATTTAAATTTAAAATTTGGCAAACAAGGACAGGTTCTCATCTCAAAAATTTTGCGTATTGCTCGCTTTTTCGCTTATAATATAAGAAAATGTTGAAACATGTTATGATAGAATAGGAATGAACATTTAAAGGAGAGATTCGATATGGGGAAAAGGAAGTTGATAATTGGTACAGTAGCAGGGGCATTACTTGGTGCGCTTGCAATGCAATTTGATAAGGATGCAAGGGAATATACGAAAGAAAGTTTAAACAATCTAAAAGAGAAATCAGCTAATACAATTAATAATCCAGGAGAAGCAGTTCAAAATATCCGTACTGCTTTTGATAAATTAAATGCGAATCTTGAGGCTGGCACGGAAAGTACAATGAATGCTTTGGAACAAGTAGAGAATACATTAAATAAGCTAACGAATAAATAATAATTAAAATCATAAAGTAAAAGCAGGACCTTTTGTGAGGCAATATAGGTTTTAAATCAACTTTTAAAAGGCTCACACCATATAATAAAAAAGAAGACTTGCCGAACGAAGTGATGCATGGTCGTCCTTATAGCCTTGCGATGAAAACGGGCATCGGTTCGTACCTCACTGTGTTTCCTTTATCTCCGCTACGAAGGTGAAGCTTGTACGTTGCTTGAACTGGCGCTTCCGTTTTTGGTCTTGTATGGGCGATTGTCTTTTGAAGAATTTGCGCGGGGGAACTGTAATGAAAAATATCATTAATGAGGGAAAGCAATTTTATTTAAGAATTATTGAAGTTGATGTTTTTGGTTTGTCAGCTCAATTGGCATACTTTTTCTTGCTTTCTCTACTCCCATTTCTATTATTTTTGATTAATTTAATTGGTTATTTTTCTGTAGATGAAGAAATAGTGCTTCAGGTGATTGGTGACTTTGCTCCACCTGCTGTAATCGAACTTATACAGACAAACGTAGGGAATTTATTAAATGTGCAGAATGGTGGTCTTTTGTCTATTGGAATAGTGGGAACACTTTGGGCGGCATCCAATGGTGTAAATGCGATTACGAAAGCATTGAATCGTGCATACCATATCGAGCCAAAGCGTTCTTTTGTTATTTATCGTTTGTTTGCGATGGTGATGACGATTGCAATGTTCCTTGTCGTAATTGTTGCGCTTTTACTGCCAGTCTTTGGGCAAGCAATCGGAGAATACTTGTTTTCGTGGGTTGGCTGGTCTGAGGAGTTTTCACAGATGTGGCAGACATTGAGATGGGGCACAAGTTCTGTTATCTTCTTTATTGTGCTTACATTTCTATATAAGTTTTTCCCGCGTCAGAAGGTTTACTTAAAGCATGTTGTATGGGGAGCATTATTTTCAACAATTTGCTGGCAAGTTGTTTCCTTGGGATTTTCATATTATGTAAGCAGTCTTCGCAATTATTCAGCTACTTATGGAAGTCTTGGGACGATTATTGTACTGATGATTTGGTTTTATCTTTTTGGAATGATTGTTATTGTAGGCGGTGTGCTGAATTCCTATATTCATGAATTGAAGTTGAATAAAAAACACTAAAATAAAGCAGAGGGAGCATGCTCCTTCCGCTTTATTTTAATAGCCGCAAACCATTTAGAATGACAAGTATCGTACTGCCTTCATGACCAATAACTCCTAGAGGAAGGTCAATCATTTGGAAGTAATTTGAGATAATTAATATAATAATTACAGCTAGTGAAAAGAAGATATTCTGTTTTACAATTCGATTCATTCGCTGTGAGAGCTTAATAGAATCGATGAGCTTATTTATATCATTTTTCATCAGAATAACATCTGCTGTTTCAAGAGCGATATCTGTTCCTTCGCCTATTGCAACTCCGACGTTTGCACTGGCTAGAGCAGGAGCATCATTAATTCCATCCCCAACCATTGCTACTCTATTGTCCTTTTTTCGCAAATTTTTTATGTGCTTTACTTTGTCTTCTGGCAAGCAGTTGCCCACATATTGCTTGATTCCTATTTCTTCTGCTACAGTTTGGGCAGTAAGAGGATTATCCCCAGTAAGCATAATCGGTTCGATATTTTTTTCCTTAAGCAAGGCAATTGCTTCTTTAGTTGAGTCGCGAATGGTATCCTTTAGTGCGAATAATGCTGCAATATTTTCCCCGGCCTTTGCAAAAGTAACCGTTTTTCCATCTGCTGCAAGTTTGGCAAGTGCTTGATTGGAAAAATTTTTAGCTTGCTCGCTGCCAACGAAATCAGCTTTCCCTATTCTCCATTCAACCCCATTTAGTACTGCCGAAACACCTTCTCCACTGTGATCCCGCATATTTTCTATTTCGATATGATTGAAATTCAAAGTATTTTTTTTACAGTAAGCCGTGATTGCTTGTGCTAATGGGTGTATCGATTCCTTTTCAATGGATCTAACTGCCTGCATGATGTAGTTTGCATCCATATCGTTAGAAAAGAAAGCGTTGGTTACAGACGGCTTCCCATTTGTGAGTGTTCCCGTTTTATCAAAGGCAACTGCTGTAATCGAGCTTAAATTCTCTAAATTAACGCCGCCTTTTACGAGCACGCCATTCTTTGCAGCATTAGAAATTGCTGAAAGTGTGGCGGGAGAGATGGATGCTACTAGTGCACAAGGAGAAGCAACAACTAGCAGTACCATTGCTCGATATATACTTTCAGTTAATGTCCAATTAAATAGCAGGTATGGTAGAAACATCATGATGCTAACAAGGAGAAGTACACCATACACATAGATATTTTCAAATTTTTCTATAAAAAGCTGTGATGGTGATTTTTCTTCTTGAGCAGTTTGGACAAGTTGGATAATTTTTTGAAACAAGGTTTCGTCTGGTTTTGTTGTTGTTTGAATGACTAATGTGCCGTCAAGAGCCACTGTTCCCGAGAGCACTTCATGCTTTTGGGTTTTATTAATTGGAATAGACTCTCCAGTAATTGCACTTTCATCAACTGCAGAATGTCCTTTTATTACAATTCCATCGATGGGAATTCTTTCCCCAGCTTTAACAAGAATTTGATCTCCAATTTTCAATTTTTTTACTGGGACAATTTTTTCTTCACCATCATAAAGGAGGAGGGCTTCTTCAGGCTGCATTTCCATTAATGATGAAATTGCTTTATTGCTTTTATTTAGTGTGTATGTTTCTAGAGCACCAGAGAGTGCAAAAATGAAGATCAGAATTGCACCTTCTGTCCAGTATCCAATCGCTGCTGATCCGATGGCAGCAAGAATCATAAGGAATTCTACGTTAAGCTTTTTAGTCTTAATTGTTTCGGTAATTCCTTCCTTCGCTTTAGCAAAGCCACCAATTGTAAAAGCAACAAGATGTAAAATAACCCACGCTGGTTCAGAAATATTGTTTTGCAGCAGCCAGGTTATCAAGATGATTACACCACTTGTTAAAGCGGCGATTAACTCAAGATGCTCTGTTAATTTGCGAGCGAATCTATTTTTCAAATGCAATTGCTGCTTTGTTTTGTTATTAGAATCCAGACCATCTTTTGTCACTTCACATACCTCACATTTCTCATTATAATATTATTTTATAATAACAATTATTAAGTAATATATAATATAAATAATAGCATTATTATAATCAAAGTCAATATCTTTTTAAGTGGATTTGTGAATATTATCTTAACTTTTATGCGTTCATACGAATATTAAATGAAAAGTGATTTATGGAACGGATATTTGTATTATATTATATTAATTATTAATAGTATAAATAATATTTATCTTTGTTTAACAAGCTTAATGTGTTACAATCTAACTTGTGAAAATAATACAACAGGAGAGGGATGTAATGAAGAAAGTTTCGTTTTTATGCATGATTTTGGCTTTCGTTTTACTGTTAGCTGCATGTGGAAAGGGGGCTGAAGAAGCTGCTGAGGAAACTGGTGCAGAAACAAACGATCAAAGATGGGCAGAAGTTGAAGAAGCAGGGGAGCTTATTGTTGGTACTTCCGGAACTTTAATTGCAGCATCTTTTTATGATGAAAATGATGAACTGACGGGTTATGATGTAGAGGTGCTCCGGGAAGCAGGGGAGCGGTTAGGTCTTGAAGTTTCTTTTGAAATTATGGGCGTAGACAGTATGCTGCCAGCAGTTAAAAGCGGCAGAATTGATGTTGCTGCGAATGATATGACAATAACAGAGAAACGTAAGGAAGAGTTTAATTTTAGTGATCCGTATAAATATTCCTATACAACAATGGCGGTGCGTAAGGATGATAATTCAGGAATTGAAAGCTTAGAGGATCTGGAAGGAAAGAAAGCTGGAGGTGGAGCGACGACAGTATACAGTCAAATTGCTGAACACTACGGGGCAGAAGTAGTTACATATGGTAATGCACCTAATGAAGCTTATTTAGGTGATGTCAATAATGGACGCACAGATTTAGTGATGAATGATTATTATTTAACAAAATTTGGCGTTGCTGCATTTCCTGAATTTGATATTCACCTGCACCCTACGTTGAAGTTTTATCCTACAGAACAAGCTGTTATTATTCCTAAGGATGCAGATGTGTTGACTGAAAAAATCAATGAAGCAATACAGGAGATGCGTGAAGACGGCACATTGAGTGAACTGGCCATAAAGTTTTATGAAGAGGATGCTTCCAAGGAGCCTGAAGATGAGATTGAAGAGGTTGAAGGCATTGAGTTATAGGGGTTAAATCATATGAACTTGACTGGGTTTGAATTAGGTAATTTATTTGATGTCGAGCTGGCAATTAAAAGCTTGCCGTTTGTTCTCGAAGGGCTTCCCATGACAGTAGGTATAACGATTATTGGCATGTTGATTGGCCTTATTCTGGGCCTGTTTCTTGCAATCGCAAGGGAGTCAAAATCGCTGTTCCTGCGCTGGCCGACGCGAGCGTACATCTCTTTTATGCGTGGAACACCGATGCTTGTCTTTTTGTTTATTCTTTATTTTGGCCTTCCAGTAATTGGTATCGAATTTACTGCTTTAACAGCTGCAATTATAGGCTTTGGTTTAAATAGTGCTGCGTATATTGCAGAGATTGACAGGGCGGCATTAAATAGTGTAGATGAAGGACAGTGGGAAGGAGCGAAAGCTTTAAACATTCCCTACTGGATAGCTTTGAGGAAAGTTATTCTTCCGCAAGCTGTCCGCACGGCAATTCCTCCGACAACAAATGTAATGATGGACATGCTGAAAGCAACTTCACTTGCTGCAGTTATTACAGTGCCTGAGCTCTTTCAAAAAACACAAATTGTAGCAGGAAGAGAATTTGATGCCATGACGATGTATATTCTGGTAGCATTCATTTATTGGCCTCTGTGTATTCTGATAGGCATGCTCCAGGAGCATTTAGAGAAAAGATACAGCAGATATATTTAATAAAAAACATGTAAGCTTCATCTAACAGAGAGCTTACATGTTTTTTCATCCAGAGAGTAGTCTATCTGCGCATGAACTCGTACCCTCGTGCATGAAGTCTGAAAACCCGCGCATCAACTTAGTTTCCCCGCGCATCACCGCCAAGTATGCGCGGTAAACCATCATTCACGCGCGGCTAATCCCGGTTCATGCGCGCCTTTTTGTCGAACCCGCGCGACCTTCTCCATATTTTAACGTATCAAGGAAAGGATGTTCTCCGCGCATGAAATTAGTTTTTGCGTCCCCTACGCAATCCCAAACACTAATCTCACAACCTCTGTATGGTCACATTCTAATCGGTTTGTTCCTGCCACGTCTTTCTTTTAACTTTTCCAAAAGCATGTATAATTTTTTCAGCTGAGAAAAAACTATGGGAAAAGAAAGGAAAGAAGACAATGAAAAAAAATATCGCAGTTGCAATGATTTTTACTTTTTCAATTCTTTTTTCTTTTGCTTCCGTTAGTTTTGCTAAAGAGACAGAGCAGAAGAAAACTGAATTTGAAATACCAAATCATGTATTGGATATATCAAAAGAGAATACGCATCCAGATGAAACAGAGGATTATGAACAAATTGAACCAAGTGACGAAACGAAGGAACTGTTTGAAGATGCAAAGCTAACCATTGCTAACGCAGATTTAATCCAAATGCTGAATGAAACAAATATTAAACCGTCGCCTATTGCTATCGGTTACCGCGGGATGATTTATCTTGGACGCTGGCCGCTCCATTATGAATCATCAGAAACGGCAATAAACTGGGAATATCAGTCCATCAATAAAAATGAAATGAGTAACGGTGATGGCGACAAGACACAGCAAATGAATTACATTCAGCAGGAAAATAAAGAGGTCAAAGGTATTTTAACGAATAAAATTGCCAATTCAGAAATGGTAAAAAGAATGATGATTGAAAAAGCAGAAAAGGAAACGAGTTTACCGCTTTCTTATCAGGTAATGGTTGGGAAAAATACAAAAAAACCAAATGCTTATCATGTCCCAGCTCAAAAAAACGGAACACTGGAAGCATATTTGCCAGCAGTGAATGAAAAAGGTGAGGTTACCTTTGGTGAAGTATATATTGAATTAAAGGGAACAAAGAAAAAGCTTGTCATCAAAAATGTTACGAAACAAGGAATTGGCGCGTGGATTCCAGTACAAGATCATGTTTCCTTTTCATTTCAGGTGAAGTAAAAGTAATCTAATCTCTTAGTACCTACGTTTAGTGGGGGTTCTTTCCATCCTCACTGAACGTTTAGTCTGAACCAATCGGCTTTTACATACTGGCTGCTCAGTTACTCGTATAATTTAATGGCATGCTGGTTAAGGTAAGGAAAAAAGGTGGATGTTTTATGAAGCGACTATCGATAATCGGCCTGGCATTCTTTATCTTTTTTCATTGGATTGAAATTGCTGAAGCGAGTGGTTATGGCTGGGGATATAAAAAGAATACAAATGGTGAAGCTCCTGAAATTGGAGATTATAAAGAAATACTTGAACGGAATAGTGCATATTATATGGATGATTCTGGAGAGAAAAATATTTATCTGACATTTGATAATGGCTATGAAGAGGGCTATACTCCAGCAATTCTTGACGTTTTGAAAAAAGAAAAGGTACCGGCGTTATTTTTCGTTACGGGGCATTATGTAGAATCACGCCCGGATTTGGTGAAAAGAATGGCAGATGATGGTCATATTATTGGAAATCATTCTTATCACCATCCAGATCTTTCGATTCTTTCAAAAGAAGCTATGCGCAAAGAATTAGAAGATTTGGAAGAGAAGGTAGCTGAGGTATCAGAACAAAAAGAGCTTAAATACTTACGTCCTCCTCGTGGGATTTTTAACCAGCAAACACTTGAATGGTCAAATGAACTAGGTTATATTCATGTTTTTTGGTCTTTAGCATTCAGAGACTGGGAAACAGGGAAGCAAAAAGGCTGGAAATACGCCTTTAATGAAGTGATGGAACAGATTCATCCAGGTGCAATTATACTGCTTCATACCGTTTCTAAGGACAATGCTGAAGCATTGGAAGCTTTAATTAAAGAACTTCGCAAGCAGGGCTATACATTCAAAAGTTTTGATGAACTTGTTCTGAAAGATCAGCTGCCAGGAGGTTTTTTAATCAATTGATTTATGGTTTTTTAATAAAATAACATAAAAGTTATATAAACTAAGATGACGATTAATTGGACACTATTTAATCGTCATCTTAGTTTTAATTTATAAAAAATAGCTTTTAAAGTTTCAAACCTACCGATTTATTGCTATAATTATTGAAAAATATAAATAACGGGGGAGTTATTATTTATGAAAAGAGAAGAGTTAATTGCGCCGAAAGACTATAATATTGCAATGGAAGTAGAAAAGTATGCAGCAGACACAGAAAAAAAAGCGTTAATTTGGCTGGACGAAAATAGCAATAAAAAAGAAATTACATACCAAGCATTGATGCGGAACGTAAATAAAATTGGAAATGTATTTTTGGATAACGGGCTGCAAAAAGGGGATAAAATCCTTATTATGCTGCCGCGTTTAATCGAAACGTACGAGGTATATCTAGCTGCTTTGAAAACGGGGATTATTATTATTCCAAGCTCAGAAATGCTGAAGGCAAATGATTTGCAATACCGGATTGACCATGGAGAAGTAAGTGCAGTAGTAAGCTTTCATGAATATACAGATGAATTTAGTAAAGTAAAAGGTTTTGACAAGTTAAAGAAGTTCGTAGTTGGTCAAGAAATCCAGGACTGGGTATTTCTTGACGAAGCAAAAATAGAAGCCCCTGATGAACTAGAAATGGTAGACTCCACAAGAGATGATATTGCATTTTTACCATATACTTCAGGAACAACAGGGAACGCAAAAGGTGTTGTCCATACACACGGCTGGGGTTTTGCTCATTTAAAAACAGCTCCAGAAAACTGGCTTGGTGTCGAAGAGGGTGACAAAGTATGGGCTACGGCAGGTCCTGGCTGGCAAAAGTGGATTTGGAGTCCGTTTTTATCTGTTTTAGGTTCAGGAGCAACTGGATTTATTTATAGTGGAAAGTTTGATCCTTCTACTTATCTGCAGTTTCTTCAAGAAAATGAAATTAATGTGCTTTGTTGTACGCCAACCGAATATCGTCTGATGGCAAAAGTAGATGATTTAGACAAATATAACCTAAAAGATTTGAGAAGTGCTGTTTCCGCGGGCGAACCGTTAAATGTTGAGGTAATTGATACATTTAAAAAACATTTTAATATCTCGGTGCGTGACGGCTATGGACAAACAGAAAATACGCTTCTTCTTGGTATTACGAAAGATATGGAGATAAAGCCTGGATCAATGGGGAAACCGACACCAGGAAATGCCGTTGAAATTATTGACGAGGATGGAAAACCAGTGCCAGTAAATGAAATTGGTGATATTGCCGTTCGACTTGATAGTCCAGCGTTATTTAGAGAGTATTATAAAGATGCGGAGCGGACAAAACTTTCCCAGCGTGGTGACTATTATGTAACTGGTGACCAGGCAAGGAAGGATGAGGATGGTTATTTCTGGTTTGAGGGACGCCGTGATGATATCATTATCAGTTCCGGTTATACGATTGGGCCTTTTGAAGTAGAGGATGCATTGGTTAAACATCCTTATGTTCAAGAATGCGCAGTAGTTGCCAGTCCAGATGAGGTTAGAGGAAATATTGTTAAGGCATTTATTGTACTCAAAGAAAATGTTGACAAAAATGATCCAGATTTAGTAAAACAGCTGCAGGATCATGTGAAAGAAAATACTGCTCCATACAAATATCCGAGAGAAATTGAATTTATTGATGATTTACCAAAAACAACCTCAGGTAAAATCAGAAGAATAGAATTGCGTCAGAAAGAATTAAAAAAATAAATTGTTTATCAGCTGCATCTTACAGATAGAAAGTAGATGCAGCTGATTTAATTTTTATAGGCTTTTTCCCAAAAAAAATCATCAAAACACTTGAAAGTCAAAAAAGGTCAGAGTATAATGTAATTAAGGTCAAAGATAGTCAAAGTCAAAACCTGATAATAGATTAAAAATTCTTAGGAGGAATGTTAAATGAAATGTCAACAATGCGGTGAAAATGATGCGAATGTAAACGCAGCTGTTCAAGTTAATGGTCAAAGAATGGAAATTCATTTATGTAATTCCTGCTTTAATAAAATGCAAAATCAAATGATGAATAATACAAATGATTTCTTTTCAAATATGGACTTTGGAGAAAACCCATTTGAAAGCAATTCATTTTTCCAAGGCAATGCTGCACAACAACGAGCAGGAACGAAAACACAAAAACAAGCAAAGAAGCGTAAGGGGCTAATTGATCAGTTAGGAAAAAACCTTACTGATTCAGCACGAGCTGGTGAAGTTGATCCAATCATCGGCAGAGACAATGAGATTCAGCGTGTAATTGAAACATTAAATAGAAGAAATAAAAATAATCCAGTATTAATTGGTGAGCCTGGGGTCGGTAAAACGGCAATTGCTGAAGGCCTGGCACTTCGAATTGTAGAAGGCAATGTTTCATCAAAACTGCTTTCTAAGGAAGTCTACCTGCTTGATGTTGCTTCACTTGTAGCAAATACAGGGATTCGCGGTCAATTTGAAGAAAGAATGAAGAAACTAATATC
Organism: Oceanobacillus sp.; assembly: GCA_032085455.1. Taxonomy (GTDB): domain Bacteria; phylum Bacillota; class Bacilli; order Bacillales; family Amphibacillaceae; genus Oceanobacillus. The sequence goes on along the minus strand of DAMDKS010000006.1, from coordinate 2,818 downwards.
TGAACTTCAAGAAAGAAAAGATGTTATTCTCTTTATTGATGAAATTCATTTAATTGTCGGTGCCGGTACAGCAGAAAACTCACAAATGGATGCGGGCAATATTTTAAAACCAGCACTAGCACGTGGTGAAATGCAGTTGATTGGCGCAACGACATTAAAGGAATATCGTCAAATTGAAAAAGACGCAGCGCTTGAACGTCGTTTACAGCCAATTACAGTAAAAGAGCCAACACTTGAACAAACGGTACAAATTTTAAATGGCATTAAGGACCGTTATGAAAAATTCCATGAAGTTCATTACTCTGATGAAGTCATTCAAGCTTTTGTAACTTTATCAAATCGTTATATTCAAGATCGTTTTCTTCCAGATAAAGCCATTGATTTGATGGATGAAGTTGGATCGCGATTAAATTTAAAAAATTCACAGCAAGACTCTGAATCACTGCAGAAGCGTATCAAAGAAATTGTTGCTGAAAAACAAGAAGCGGCAGAGCGTGAAGATTATGAGCTTGCAGCCAACTTGCGCTTCCAGGAAATTCAGCTGCAAAAGCAATTAGAAAAAGCAACAGATGAAGAAAAGGTTATGGATGTGGATATTTCAGATATCCAATTAATGGTTGAGGAAAGAACGGGTATTCCTGTAACAAAAATGCAGGCTGAAGAACAGCAGCAAATGAAGCATCTTGGTGATAACTTGCGTAAGAAAGTCATTGGTCAGGATGAAGCGGTAGCCAAGGTTGCAAAAGCAATTCGACGCAGCCGTGCCGGATTGAAATCGAAATACCGTCCAATTGGTTCGTTCCTTTTCATTGGACCAACAGGTGTAGGGAAGACAGAATTAACCAAAGTGCTGGCTGAAGAATTATTCGGTAAACGTGACGCTTTAGTCCGTATGGATATGAGTGAGTATATGGAGAAACATTCTGTATCTAAAATTATTGGCTCACCTCCAGGATATGTTGGTCATGAAGAAGCAGGGCAATTAACAGAGAAAATTCGTCATAACCCATATTCTATTATCCTGCTTGATGAAATTGAAAAAGCACATCCTGATGTGCAAAATATGTTCTTGCAAATTATGGAAGATGGGCAATTAACAGATTCTCAAGGACGGACAGTAAGCTTTAAAGAATCTGTCATTATTATGACAAGTAATGCCGGCACAGGTACTAAACAAGTGAATGTTGGCTTTAACAGTAAAACACATGAATCTGTATCAACTTTAGAACACTTAAGCAACTACTTTAAGCCAGAATTTTTAAATCGTTTCGATACGATTGTAGAATTTAATGAGCTTACAGAGGACAACCTTCTTTCTATCGTTGACCTTATGCTTGCAGAGCTTGAGGAGACAATTGAAGAAAACAATATTGCAATTACGATTACGGATACAGCAAAAGAAAAGCTTGTAAAACTTGGTTATGATCCGCGTTTTGGTGCAAGACCATTACGTCGCGTGATTCAAGATAAAATCGAGGATCAGCTTACGGATTTAATTCTTGAAAGTGATAAGACAGTAGACAAAGTTCATATTGATGCAGTAGAAGATGAAATTGTTGTAAAGCAGGCTTAAATTTGCTTTCCCACTGGATGTACATTTCGTTCAGTGGGATTTTTTTATGGAATGAATGGGATAATGTCATTATTTGCGTACAAACTAATTAGGAGAAATTATATTACAAAAGGATGTTCTTGATGAAAAGATATCTGCTATTTGCAGTTTTTTTATTTTTATTTCCCATTCATATTTCTGCTGAAGCGAATCTGCCAATGCGTGTACATTTTATTGATGTCGGTCAAGGTGATAGTATTTTAATCGAAACACCAGAAAGGCAGAATATATTAATTGATGGTGGAGAACCAGAAGCAGGACCAAGACTAATCAGCTATCTAAAAGAAAATAACATTACTGAAATTGATTTATTAATTGCAACACATCCAGATATAGATCATATTGGTGGATTGCATGAAATCCTAAGGAAACTGCCTGTAAAGCGCATTATTGATAATGGCAAGCAGCATTTTACGAAAACATATGCAACCTATCGTATGCTTATTTTAAAAGAAGTCATTCCTGTAAAAATAGCAAAGGAAAATGAGCATATTTCCTTTGAAGATGGGCTTGATATTCATGTATTGAATGCTGCAGCAGAAGGAGATAATAATAATGAATCTTCAATCGTGTTGAAAGTAGCGTATAATGATATTGATTTTCTGCTAATGAGTGATGTGGAGGCGAAGCAGGAGAAAAAAATTGCGGAAAAATATGATGTAGAATCGGAAATCCTGAAGGTAGCACATCATGGTTCCAGTTCAAGCAGCTCACTTGAATTTCTAAAAAGAGCGAACCCTGAAGCAGCCATAATTAGCTATAGCAGAGAAAATGATTATGGTCATCCTGTTCAAAGAGTGATTAAAAACCTTGAAAAAATAAATGCACAAATTTTTTCAACTGCTGTATACGGAAATGTGATTGTTGAAACAGATGGACAAAATTATATCATTATGCCTGAATTTCACCCGATGGAGAAATTTATAAAGAATGTGCCATAGGGAGGTTTACGTAAAAAAGCTGGAGAGTTTTCTCTGGTTTTTTTATTTTTTAAAGTTACTATTCACAGTCAAAGTCCTATATTGCACTTTTTCAAGGACAACACTTATTCTCACGGACAAAAATAACGAAAATCTGAAAAATAGTCCGAGAGAGGCTCCCTCACGGACAAAAATTACAAAAAATACGAAAGATAGTCCGAGAGAGGCTCTCTCACGGACAAAAATAACGAAAATCTGAAAAATAGTCCGAGAGAAGCTCTCTCAC
>DAMDKS010000005.1:160515-164212 GCA_032085455.1 Oceanobacillus sp. | reverse complement strand
TTTCCTTAAGGGGGTGAAATTCCGTTTTGCACAGAAAAAAAGGTAAACTTAAAAGTAAACCGCATTGACATTTCTATTAGATTACATTAAATTAAGAATATAAAAACTTAAGGGCCATGCATTGTGCTAAAACAACAACCCCGATTTCCGTATATATGGAAATTGGGGTTTTTTTAATAAAGAAAGGAGTAATAAAAGATGTTAAAGGAAGCTATCTACCATCGTCCAAAAAATAACTTTGCTTATGCTTATGACAAAGTAACACTTCATATTACTATACAAACAAAAAAGAATGATGTGGAATCTGTAGTACTTATTTTTGGAGATCCATATGATTGGCAAGAAGAAGTATGGCAAACTGAGGAACTTAAAATGAGGAAATCAGGCTCAACTGCAATGCATGATTTTTGGTTTGTTGAAGTAAAACCCGAATTTCACAGAATGCGTTATGCATTTCGCTGCTCAGATTCTAATGAAATATGTTTTTATACAGAAGGTGGAATTTATTCCTCCCCACCAAAGGATATTTCAAATTACTTCTGCTTCCCATATTTAAATCAAATTGACGTCTTCCATGCACCGGACTGGGTAAAAGAAACTGTATGGTATCAAATTTTTCCCGAACGTTTTGGAAACGGAGATTCCAGTTTAAATCCAAAAGGTACTCTGCCGTGGGGATCAGCCGCACCAAGCCCAACAAACTTTTTTGGAGGGGATTTTCAGGGAGTCATTGATCATCTAGATTATCTAATTGATTTAGGAATAAACGGAATCTATTTCACACCAATTTTTAAAGCATATTCCAATCATAAATATGACACGATTGATTACATGGAAATAGATCCACAGTTCGGAGATAAAGAAACGTTTCGTCGTCTAATAAATGAATGTCATAGACGAGGAATACGTGTTATGCTTGATGCAGTATTTAATCATAGCGGTTACTACTTCCCCCCTTTTCAAGATGTTCTAAAGAAACAAGAGGAATCAGCTTATATCGACTGGTTTCATCTTCGTGAGTTCCCTGTAACTTCTGCACCATTGCCAAACTATGAAACATTTGGTTTTGTGGGATCGATGCCAAAACTTAATACGGAAAACCCGGAAGTAAAATCATACTTACTCAATGCTGCTCGTTATTGGATAGAAGAATTCGATATTGATGGTTGGCGCTTGGATGTGGCAAATGAAGTTGACCATCAGTTCTGGAGGGAATTCAGACAAGAAGTAAAAGCTATAAAGCCAGATGCTTATATTTTAGGAGAAATTTGGCATGATTCAATGCCTTGGCTAAATGGGGACCAATTTGACGCAGTCATGAACTACCCTTTTACTAATAGTGCAATAGACTTTTTTGCGAAAGAAAAAATAACAGCTGAGAGTTTTGCAAATGAAATTACAAAAGTCATTCATATGTATCCGGCAAATGTAAATGAAGTCTCCTTTAATTTACTTGATAGTCATGACACACCAAGGATTTTAACTTTAGCAAATAGTCAACTCGAACGAGTAAAACTGCTTTATTTATTCCAGCTTTCCTTTATTGGAACTCCATGCATATATTATGGTGATGAAATTGGTATGGATGGTGACCAGGATCCAGACTGCCGTGCGTGTATGCAATGGGATAAGACAAAACAAAATCAGGATTTATTTACTTTTGTAAAAAACCTGATAACAATGCGCAAATCAATTCCTGCTTTTGGAAATAATGCTGCGTTTAAAATAGTTGCTGCAGATGATGAAAAAAATACACTAGTATATGAAAAAAGTACTAATCAACAACGCATTATATTCGTTGTTAATAATAGTAATAAAGAACAGAAAGTAATTATTCCGAATGTAACAAGCGGCACATGTAATGAACTTCTGATTGGGAACTCAATAAAGAAAACAGCTTATTCTAAAACTGAAATTAATTTTAGCAAGCCTGCTGAAGTTATTGTTCCTCCAGTAGCATTCCGAATTTTTGAGTTTACAAATGAATTATAAATTGCTTGAAAGGTAAAGTTTTTACAGATCCCCTTCTGGAATACGTCAAAAATTGCATAATACTTTTAAATAATTTTGGCCATACTTTTTTCGAGATTTTTATGGCTGTAAAGAAAAGACTAATAGTTTTTTCCTTCATTGTAAAAAGAAAGGCAACATAAATCTGCTCTATCCTGTATAATTAACTTGAGGTGAGTAAAATGGTTAAAGTAAAAATGAATGTACAAACTTCTTATCATGGCGAATTGCTGCGAGCAGGGAAAATATATGAAATTGAAAAGGAAATTGCTAATAGATGGATAGCCAGCAAACTTGCTGAAAAGGCGGAAGAGTAGCAATATACTCTAGATTGGATTCTGATAGACTACCTTTTTTGAATTTATGAATAAAATTAATCAGAGGTAAAATGGAAAGTGGGACAAATCAAAGTCTGTACCGAGCTGTCCCACTTATATTTATTAAACTTATTTGACTCATGTTTAGGAAGCGAATTGGTATTCTGCTTGTCCCTAAACCACTATCAACATATAAATTCTTCCCTCTCCCCCATTTGTATAAACCTTTATCCAGTTTTGGAAAAAACCTTTTACCTGGTGAAATCACTGCTCCAATAAATGGAAAGTGAATTTGTCCGCCATGTGTATGTCCACTAATAATAAGATCCGCTGGTATGCTGAAATACCTATTCATAATATATGGGGAATGAGAAAGCAATATGGTATAGTTTCTTTCAACAATATTCAAGAATGCCTTTTCCATATTTTCATGTTCTGTAGCTGCGTCTTCGATTCCGACTAGATTGATCTCCTGATTATTTACTGCTACTTTAATATGTTCATTATTTAATATCGTAATGTTTCGCTTGTTTAGCTCTGTTAGAAACCTTTGTCTTCTTGCATTTTCCCACTCATGATTTCCACTGACGAAATATATCGGGATATCTGTTGCCACTAAACCATCAATAAACATGAAAATTGAGCGGAAGTCTTTCGTCCTTCGATCAATTATATCACCTGTGAGAACAATAAAGTTTGGAGCATGCTCCCTCACTTTTTTAATAAGCAGCTTTTGGATTATTTGAGATCTTTTATTATGAACATCACTAATTTGCAGGATACGCAGTCTAGTTTCTTCAGCAAGTTTATCGGTCTCAAGATAGATTTTTTGCACTTTAAACATATTGGTATCAATGAGCACTTTTGGAATGGTTGCCAATGTAACAAATCCAAGCGCTTTCCATATGACCTTTTTCATACAACACCCGCTCACTTCACTTAATCTTTCCTAATCACTCTATTATTTTACCATGTAGATAATAAAGTAGCTTACTACAAGGTAAACTGTGGTGAATCGAAAATATGATAAGCAATCCCGTGAAGAAAATATTAGAGGCTTCCCGTACTTCGGAGATGAAGAAAGGGGCTGGGACCATAACTGACTAAAGGCAGTATAAATAATTAGCTTTTAGCTTAGAAGAAGCCGCTAGTTCTCATTTCTTCTAAGGCACATCCCTAATTTTTCATTAAGAGAGTGTCTCTCCCGGGGATTGTTCATATTTTTTAGGATTTTCCTTCGTGAGAGCGCTTCTCTCGAATGGATTTTTCATATTCTTGTGATTTTCCTCCGTGAGAGCGCTTCTCTCGAATGGATTTTTTCATATTCTTGTGATTTTCCTTCGTGAGAGCGCTTCTCTCGAATGGATTTT
>DAMDKS010000005.1:156385-160415 GCA_032085455.1 Oceanobacillus sp. | reverse complement strand
TTTTCATATTCTTGTGATTTTCCTTCGTGAGAGCGCTTCTCTCGAATGGATTTTTTCATATTCTTGTGATTTTCCTTCGTGAGAGTGCTTCTCTCGAATGGATTTTTCATATTCTTGTGATTTTCCTTCGTGAGAGCGCTTCTCTCGAATGGACTTTTCATATTCTTGTGATTTTCCTTCGTGAGAGCGCTTCTCTCGAATAGATTTTTCATATTCTTGTGATTTTCCTTCGTGAGAGCGCTTCTCTCGAATGGATTTTTTCATATTCTTGTGATTTTCCTTCGTGAGAGTCGCTTTTTTTATAAATTTTCGGGGAGCCACGAAATGACTTTTTAGCGTTTCCTTTATAACCCCATTTCGTTTAAACTGCACTAACACCTTTACTGGATTTGTCCAATCCCTTACTGTTTATTCCGAATAACCATCGCAATTCCCTGTCCTCCGCCAATGCAAAGGCTGACCACTGCATACTTCTTGCCACGGTTTCGCAGTTCATAGGCAGCGGATAAAACAATTCGCGCGCCACTCATGCCGACAGGATGCCCTAAAGCAATTGCACCGCCATTTACATTTGTTTTATCCCGATCAAGTCCCAGCTCTTTTTCTACTGCAAGATATTGGGCCGCAAATGCTTCATTTACTTCAATAATATCTATATCGTTAAGACTTAAACTCGCCTTCTTTAAAGCTTGCTGAATTGCTGGTACTGGTCCAATTCCCATTATATTGGGGTCAACACCAGCAACAGCCCATGAGACAATCTCCGCAAGCGGGTTTAGATTGTCTTTCTGTACTGCTTCTTCTCCTGCAATAATTAGGCTGGCTGCACCGTCGTTAATTCCTGAAGCATTTGCCGCAGTTACCGAGCCATCTTTTTTAAAAGTAGGTCTTAATTTGCTTATCTTTTCCACAGATGTGTCTGGTTTAATGTGCTCATCCTGGCTAATAATTTTCGTTTGCCTGCGGGATTGCACTTCCACAGGAACAATTTCCTCAGCGAATCTTCCAGAACTTTGCGCTTTAGCTGCACGCTGATGAGAGAGTGACGTAAATTCATCCTGTTCCTCACGAAAAAATTTGTACTTTTCCGCCAAATTCTCAGCTGTTACCCCCATGCCAAAACCAGTATACTCATCTAACAGGGTTGCTTGAAGCATATCGTGGAATTGCAAATCTCCCATTTTTGCACCACCAAACCGCTTATCAAAATTGGAATATGGTGCCTGTGACATATTTTCTGCACCGCCGGCAAGTACATAATCAGCATCGTTCAGCAAAATTTCTTGTGTTCCAGAGACAATCGCTTGTAACCCGGAGCCACAGAGCCGATTTAAAATAAAAGCTGGTGTTTCTATTGGTACACCTGCCTCAAGACCAATATGTCTGGCAATATATGCAGCATTTGTTTCTGAGCTGATGACATTTCCATAGATAATATGATTTATTCGTGCAGGATCAACATTTGCACGTTTCAAGGCTTCCACTGCTGTCACTGTTCCAAGCTCTGTTGCTGTCGTGTTGACAAAAGAACCACCAAATGCGGTGAGTGCGGTCCTTGCGCCGTCTAGAATATAAACCTTTTTCATGAAAAATTGCCCCCTTAAATTATCTTTATTTTAAAATTGCAATATCTGCCCATTCCCCATCGCTATTACGTTAATGCATACCTCAAGGCATAACAGTGATAAAAATAACTAAAACAAGAAAGAATAAAAATGTTTCAAGGTTTGTTAGGTATATGCTAGCCTTTACCTGTGAAAATAGCTTCACTTGTTTTACTAAAACTGTATTTATCGTAATCGCTAAATAGTAAAAAATAAATAAGCAGAATAGAAACATTGAAACTGCCAGTATTCTTTCACTTTCCTGCCAAAAAGCCAGAGCTAAAAACAATCCCCAAATACATTTAAAAATATTTGCCAGTCCTTCGAAAGGATCAGATAATGTGGACATCATATATTGCCCCTGAACAGCAGGAATCTCTTTACCATCATTAGTTTTTTCAATAAACTCGATATGACCTGCTTGAAGCGTCATCGTAACGACTAGCATCAGCAAATAAACTGTGCCAAAAATAGCTCCAATCCGCAAGTATTCTACATTCAGAATGTGCACCAATGTAAATGGTAAAGGAAGCCACATCGCAAACATGAAAGCCAGCAAAATATGCAGCAAAGCAAACTCGTTATTCCTCGTGATCCATCGATATGACAACATAATCCCTAAAAACATAATAATTCCTATCCAGCCTAAAATCGTTGTTGTTAGCAACATATTATACATCCTCTTATCGTTCTTTCTCCATATAATCTTCTACACATACAGCTATAAAACCTTTTTCAGCTGAAAAATATATAACATTAGTCTCTATCTAATTTATCCCAGGATATCAGCTGGACGAGTTGCTGGTTAAGTACTTTTGCAGGGGTTGTATAGTTTTGTTTATGCCATTCAATAATCATGCCAAGAATAGCATTGGCATAATAGCTAATAATATAGTTTAAGTTCTCTTCCTTTTGCCAGGTAGCTTTATTTCTGCTAAAGGATTCACCCATAAATTTTCGTATTGTATCCAGCACGAGATAATAATAAGTCATGGGGATTTTTTCATCGAAAACAATTTGATAAAAGGCTTGATACTTTTTCACATGAGAGAAAATCTGAATCATGTCTGGTACCATCTCATTAATCTTAAAGTTTGTTTTTATATAGGGTTCTTCATATGCCTTTTGTAAGTCTACAACAATTTCCTTAAAGTAGTGCCGGAAGACACCATGGACATCACGATAATGCAAATAAAATGTGCCCCGATTAATTTGAGCAACCCTGCATAATTCTGAAATTGTTATCGTTTCCAGGGATTTAGTTTTTAATAAAATAAGCAAAGCCTTTCGCAGACTTTCCTCCGTCTTGATGATTCGTAAATCTTTTTTCATTTTTTCACACCTTTAATAAACATATTTCTAATTATATGTTTATTAGAGGGCACTTTCCACTTTAATGATTGCGCTTTCTCTAGGCATTTAGTATAATTTTTATTGTACATGTGTTCATTATTTTGATTAATATAAGGAGGATTTTTAATGAAATTACAAGAAAAAGTTGCGGTTGTTACAGGTGCTGCCTCAGGTATGGGAAAGGCGATTGCAAAGTTGTATGCTAAAGAAGGTGCAAAAGTAATTGTTGCAGACTTAAATATTGATGGCGCGGAAGCAGTTGTAAAAGAAATTACAGCTGACAATGGCGTCGCTAAAGCAGTTCAAGCGAATGTAGCAAAACAGGAAGATATTAATCAAATGATTGATACAGCAGTAAATGAATATGGTAAATTAGATATTTTAGTAAATAATGCTGGAATTATGGACGGATTTGAACCAGTAGGTGATATTACGGATGAGCGCTGGGATTTAATTTTTGATATAAATACAAAAGGTGTTATGCGGGCAATGCGTAAAGCAATTCCTCTATTCCTTGTACAAGGTCAAGGTATAATTGTAAATATTGCTTCAACAGGTGGCCAAAATGGAGCACATGCTGGAGCAACATATGGCGCATCCAAACATGCGGTTGTTGGATTAACCAAAAATACGGGCTTCATGTATGCTCAAAAGGGAATTCGTTGTAATGCAATCGCACCAGGAGCAGTAAATACCAACATTTCTGCTTCAATGAAAAATATTAATCCATTTGGCATGGAACGAACTAAAGTTGTACAAGGAGTTATTCCTAAAGCAGGGGAACCTGTGGAAATTGCTAACGCAGCACTTTTCCTTGCCTCAGACGAAGCAAGCTTCGTAAACGGTACAGTTTTAACAGTAGATGGTGGCTGGACAGCAGCATTTTAAAATCTTCTGAGAGAGGCGCTATCACGGACTATTTTTGCGAAATACAGAATAATCCCCCGTGAGAGACGTTATCACGAACGATTTTTACGAAATATAGAATAATCCCCCGTGAGAGGCGCTATCACGGACTATTTTTACGAAATATAGAATAATCCCCCGTGAGAGGCGCTATCACGGACTATTTT
>DAMDKS010000005.1:0-156285 GCA_032085455.1 Oceanobacillus sp. | reverse complement strand
CGGACTATTTTTACGAAATATAGAATAATCCCCCGTGAGAGGCGCTATCACGGACAAATTTTGCGAAATACAGAATAATCGTCCGTGAGAGACGTTATCACGAACGATTTTTACGAAATATAGAATAATCCCCCGTGAGAGGCGCTATCACGGACTATTTTTGCGAAATATAGAATAATCCCCCGTGAGAGGCGCTATCACGAACGATTTTTACGAAATATAGAATAATCCCCCGTGAGAGGCGCTATTACGGACTATTTTTGCGAAATACAGAAAAAGTGGGACAAACAGGGTCTTCCCCTGATTATCCCACTTATATTTCATTGGCAATCTTATCTTTATTTCCCATGACCATGTTAATTTCCTCTGGTTTGATCGTCTTGATTTTAAATATAAAATAATAATGCTTAATCAGCGCAAGTGTAATCATAACAATTCTTACGACTAATATATCAATCAGAATAATAGATAAAACAATGAAAAAGTCTGCAATTATATTAATGCGGATTTTTTCCCATCTTGTCATATAGCGTTTAATAAAGTATCTGTCGACATATTGTTTGTAGAACGATGTGCCTTTAAACCACCTATCCAAACGATCGGAGCTCTTCGTAAAGCAATACGACGCAAATAAAAAGAACGGTCCACCTGGCAAAACTGGTAAAATAGCACCCGCAACGCCAATGCCAAATGAGATTAGACCTAACACAATATAAATAGAACGTTTCACATTGCTAATGACATTCACCCACTTTTACTGCAATCTACCACTATTTTACCATAATCAGTGACGAATGTCAGATATATAGCCTAAAGATGTCTTTTAATGAATTCCACAAAGCTGTCTACCACAGTTTGCAGGAAGCTGATTGTATCTTGGTTTGTGATTTTGCCGTCGTCACCTAGCAAATCCATAACATTCGCAATATATACCTCTGGCTGCTGAACAACTGGCATATTTAAGAAAGCTAAGACTTGACGTAAATGATGATTAGCTCCGAATCCACTTAAATTACTTGGAGATTGACTTACAATCAATGCCGGCTTCTTATCCCAAACATTTGCACCATACGGACGTGAACCAACATCCAGCGCATTCTTCAGTGCTGCCGGGAATGAACGATTATGTTCAGGTGTTACAAACATTATCGCATCCAATGCTTTCACTTTTTCTCGGAAATTTTTATAAACTTCTGGAACATTTTCATCGGAATCCTGGTTATACAACGGGAGATTGGCAATTTCAATAAATTCCGTTTCATAACCTTCTGGAAATAATTCTGCAATATTATGCGCAAGCTGCTCCGAAAATGAATTTTTTCTAATACTTCCTATTACGATACCTACTTTTGTCATGCCTCAACATCCTTTCTATTTTAAACTTACAATATTATAGTAAGTTATGATAAGTAATTAGTCAAAGAAAAGCTTTTAATTCAAAGTAATTCTCCAACACCTCATCCTTTTCATTATTTACATCTTTTACTATTTTATCCTGAATTAACTGCCAGCAAGACCCCCACTTCAAGAATTCGAGGTGGAAACAAGAATTCTAGTGGAGAATGAAAAAAACCTCACTAAATGAAGGTTCACTTTATTATCTTTTAGAAACAAAACCTGAAGCAATAAATATTTTTTTAAAAAAAGGTTGACTTTCAATTTTTACTGACTATAATTAAATTTAATTGATTTTTGCAGTAACAAAAAATTAAATACTTATTACGTTTTCTTATCCAGAGAGATGGAGGGACTAGGCCCGATGATATCTCGGCAACAGGTTCATGTTGAATACTGTGCCACTTCCTACAAATGCCTGAAGCATTTGAAAGATGAGAAAAGACAGCTTCTATAAATTAGAATCCTTTCTTTTCATCATCATGTGAAAAGAAAGGATTTTTTAATTGCATAAAAGAAACATCCTTTAGCACGTGCTGTCTCTCACAAAAAAGCAACAAGATTACATACAGATTTGGAGGTTAGTAAATTGATTGAATTTAAAAATGTCTCAAAAACATTCACACTTGGCAACAGGAAAGTTAAAGCGGTCCATGACGTTTCCCTAAAGGTTAAGCAGGGAGAAATCTTTGGCATTATTGGATTTAGCGGTGCAGGGAAAAGCACGCTGCTCCGGCTTGTAAATATGCTTGAGCGTCCGACAGATGGCACTGTTTATATTCAAGATACTGACGTAAGCAAATTATCTGCAAAAGAGCTCAGGAAGCAGCGCAGTAATATCGGGATGATTTTTCAAAACTTTAATCTATTTCATTCCCGAAGTGTTTCTGGAAATATTGCTTACCCGCTTAGAGTTGCAGGCTACAGCAAAAAGGACATGAACCGACGTGTAGCTGAACTCCTGCAATTCGTCGGACTTTCTGATAAAGCAAAGGATTATCCTGATCAGTTATCTGGTGGACAAAAGCAACGGGTCGGGATTGCAAGAGCACTTGCCTCCTCTCCTGACATTCTAATCTGTGATGAAGCAACCTCAGCGCTTGATCCTGATACGACACAGGATATATTAAAGCTTTTAAAGAAAGTAAATCGCGAGCTGGGAATTACTATTCTTCTCATTACTCATGAAATGAATGTCATCCAATCTATTTGTGACAAAGTAGCGGTCATGGAAAATGGTAAAGTAATTGAATCTGACGAGGTTTTCGAAGTTTTCACAAACCCGCAGCACCAGACAACACAGCGCTTTATTCAATCCGTTCAGCAAGATCTTCCATCTGAATCCATATTAAAGGATTGGAATACGACCAATGGCGGCAAGCTGTACAGAGTTATTTTCAAAGGGGAGGTTACTGGTGATCCTGTGCTATCAACTGTTACTAAAAAGCATGAAGTGCATTTCAATATTGTCTATGGTTCTGTTCAAGAGCTGCAGGAACAGCTTTTTGGAAATCTGTTGATCTCCCTTGTAGGCGAGGAAGTAAATAAACAAAAGGTGCTAGATGAACTCAAGGCACTTGTGGACTTGAAGGAGGTAGAAATAGGATGAATGTGGATTGGTCAACATTTTGGCCTCGAATCGTTGAGGCTACAGGAGAAACACTCTTCATGGTTGCAACAACACTTGTCTTTGGTTCAATTCTCGGAGTGATGCTTGGTCTCCTGCTTTATGTTACAAGAGAAAATAATATTTTAGAAAATAAATTTATTTTTCAAGTTTTGAATTTCATCATTAATCTAATCAGACCCGTTCCGTTTATAATTTTTCTTGTAGCAATATCGCCAGTTACCCGTTCTGTTGTCGGAACAACAATCGGTATAACGGCAGCAATTTTTCCAATGACAATTGTTGCCTGCTTCTCGATTGCTAGAATTGTAGAAAATAATCTTGTCAGTATTGATCAAGGTGTCATTGAAGCAGCCCAAGCAATGGGAGCAAGCCCGGCAAGAATCATCTTTACCGTATTAATACCAGAAGCACTTGGGCCACTCGTACTCGGTTTAACTTTTATGTCAATTAGCTTGATTGACTTCTCTGCAGTCGCTGGAACAGTTGGCGGCGGCGGTTTAGGACATATCGCAATGACATACGGCTATCAGCGTTTCGATACAAGTGTCATGATTGTCACGGTCGTCATTCTTATCCTCATGGTACAGTTTGCACAATGGCTGGGAAACACGATTTCGAAAAAAATGATGCGCAAGTAATAAGCAAACTGTATCGCGATGTACTTTTATGAAATATGTATAGTTTCTCAATTATAAATAAAAAGGAGTTTTAGCATGAAAAAAGCAATGATTCTATTAAGCACACTTCTTCTATTATTTACCCTAGCAGCTTGTGGAAGTGCCAGTGGAGAAGGAGGTGAAGCAAAAAAAGGAGAGTCAGTAAAAGTAAAAATTGGTGTAAACGGCTCAGATGGTGCACAGTGGCCAATTCTCAAAGAAAAAGCAGCAAAAGAAGGCATTGAAATTGAGTTGATTGAATTTGCTGACTACACATTGCCAAATAATGCACTTGCTCAAGGTGATGTTGATTTAAACGCATTTCAGCATTTCACGTTTTTAGCGCAATACGTAAACGAAAGTGGGAATGACCTTTATCCAATCGGATCTACAGTGTTTGCACCTTTAGGCATCTATTCAGAAAAGATTAGCGATGTTTCCGAAATAAAGGAAGGCGATAAAATTGCAATCCCAGATGACCCTTCCAATCAAGCTAGGGCACTGCGTTTATTAGAAACGGCAGAACTAATTACATTATCAGATGATTTTGGATTGTTTGGAGATCCAAGTAAAATCACTGAAAATCCATTAAATCTTGACATCGTTCCAATGACAGCACAGCAAACTCCCCGCGTACTGCCAGACGTAACAGCGGCAATTATTAATAATGGGGTTGCTGGCCAAGCAGGCTTCAGTCCTGCAGATGACCCCATTTTCAGTGAAAGCACGGATGATGAAAATATTTTTCCATACGTAAACTTGATTGCTGCAAGAACAGAAGATAAAGATAATGAAGTTTACAAACGGATTATCGAATTGTACCAGGAATCCGATATCGAAGAAACCATTTATGAAGACACAAATGGCGGTTCTATTCTAACTATTTTAACAGACGAGGAAATTGAAAAAGTATTTACTGATTTACAAGAAGATTAACTTAAGGAGGAAATTTTAATGACTACAACTAAAAATGTGAAAGAAGTTTTGTTTCAATCCATTGAGGAAAATAAGGAGCTTTATATCAAAACAAGCCATGATATCCATGACAATCCAGAAATAGGAAATGAAGAGTTTTTTGCAAGCAAATTGCATATTGAGAACTTAAAAAATGCGGGCTTTGAAGTAGAAAAAGCTGTTGCTGGCCATGAAACCTCTTTCTATGCGGTGAAAGACAGCGGGAAACCTGGCCCGACCGTTGCATTCCTTGCAGAATATGATGCCCTTGCAGGACTTGGGCATGCTTGCGGTCACAATATTATTGGGACAACTAGTGCAGCAGCAGGAATAGCTTTAGCACAGGTTATTGAAGATACCGGTGGAAGAGTGCTTGTGCTGGGAACGCCTGCTGAAGAAGGCGGACCAAACGGCAGCGCAAAAGGCAGTTTTGCCAAGCATGGTTTGCTGGAAGATGTCGATGCAGCATTGATGCTTCATCCAGGAGGAAAAACGGGGCTTACTCCGGAGTCACTTGCCGTCAACCCGTTAGATTTCAAATTTTACGGAAAAGCAGCACATGCTTCTGGGTCCCCCCATTTAGGAATAAATGCACTGGATGCTGTCATCCAATTATTTAATGGAATTAACGCACTTCGCCAGCAGCTTCCAGATGATGTACGTATTCACGGTATAATCACTCATGGCGGGGATGCTCCAAATATTATTCCAGAATACGCTTCTGCTCGTTTTTATATTCGTGCCGAATCATGGAAAAAGACAGAAGAAACCTCTGTAAAAGTTCGTGCTATTGCTGAAGGAGCAGCACTAGCAACAGGAGCATCAGTGAAAGTGGAAAGATTCCAGAATGAAGTAAAGGATTTTGTACTTACCCCTACTTTCGATGAAGTGCTGGCTGAGGAACTAGCTGAAGTTGGTGAAAATGTCGTGAGGGAAAAACGTAAAGGAAAAGGCTCAACCGATGCTGGAAATGTCAGCTATGAAGTACCAACCGTACATGGTCATATTAAAATTGGACCAGATGATTTAATCGGCCACACCCATGAATTTCGTGAAGCAGCAAAATCCGATCTTGGGGATAAAGCACTTATTAGTGGAGCAAAAGTCCTTGCCGCAACCGGCTACCGCATCTTGACTAACAATGTATTATTAGAAAAAATTAAAGAAGAACATAAACATGCACTAAAAGCTAAAAACGCACAGTAGGTAAAAGATGGGACAATCAGAGAACAGCCTCTCATTGTCCCCCCTATTTTCCTAAGAGAACAAATCTAAGAATTTTTGCCAAAAGCTTTTTTCTTGCTTTACGTCTTCCTCTTTTTCATCTGGTTCATCATATTCAATACTGTCTGTTTTCAGCACAAATTGAACAGAGTTTACATTTTCATTTTGCTTCGAAACAAATGACACTGCTTCAAAATCAGATTTATCATATTCAGAGATCATTTTATCAATTTCCTCTGTCATTTGCTCTGGTATTTCACTTGTGGCATCATCCAGTTCGGATGTTCCTTCATGCAATGTGTCTAGGCCAGTTTCCAAATCGGCCGTCCCTTCATTTAAACCCGCTATACCATTATCGAATTCCTGGTAGCCATTCGCTAACTCACCGACCCCATCTGTATATTCAACAAGTCCAGCGTGAAAGGCTTGATAATTATCGGCTAGAGCTGCGACACCTTCTTCTAATGCTCCCAGACCTTCCCCAAGATCGATGTCACCTAATGAATCCGAAACCTCATTAACCATCTTATCCACATTCTCTGCCATTGTTTGTAATGAAGCAATCACTGTTTCCAATGTATGATCGACTGCAGAAAAGGCTTCCTTTATCTGATCATACGTTCCCTTCGCAGTCAATGCGGCTTGGTAAACATCAACAAGCTTATTAATCGTCTTCTGATCTGCGCCACTGCGATATAATGCTTCAATCTCTTCCTGTGTCACCTGATGTTCTGGAATTGCATCAATTGCATCATTTAATACCTTATAAGCAACTGTATAATTTTCTTGCAGTTCAGACAATCCATTACTGATTTCGTTTAATCCTGCTGATAGCTGAGCCAAGCCATCAATTAACAATTCGAGCTCACTTAAATCAATATCCTCAACTGCAGATAAAGAATGATGCATTGTCTGAAGTGCGTTATCTATATCCTTCGAGCCAGACACGAGCTCACTGGACCCGCCATCTAATGCAGTAATTCCTTCTCGATATTCAGCCGATCCATTTCTAAGCTCAGTCGTTCCAGCATTCAGCTGTGCTGCCCCATCTTTTAACCCTGCAATACCACTATTCATTTCCCCAATCGCATCGGATAAAGTAACCATATCACTAGTCAACTCATCTGTCTCAGGCGCCTCGACATTCATTGTTGAAGGGACTGCCGTAATATCAATTCCGCCCAATTCAAAATCAACGACATCTGCTTCAGCTGCCAGTTCTCCATCCTGCTCAGGCATAACCGTAAATGTCACCTGTTTATCTTTCCCTGCATTCGCAAGCATCCCTTCTTCTGACTTGATATTACTTGCTTTCTCAGAATCAAGTGCGAACGATATTTGCAGGAGATAATTTTCATAGAATACAGAATTACCCTTTTCATTTTTAGCTGTTTTAATCTTTATTTCTAAATGACCATCTTTACCAGCCAGCTCTTCAGGTGCAATTTCATTTCCATCAAGAAAATATTTGATTTCAAAATTCCAGGGCAGGATGTTTTTATCCATATTGCCCTGATAATAGAACTTCCCTTCTGGTGCAATCAACTCTACCTTTTCATCTACTTGCTTCATTTCCGATAAATCGGTTAAATTTTTCAAGCTTGTATAGTTGCCATAGTCCGTAATTTTTCCTGCTTTAGTTACATCTAGTGCATTTACGATATAGAGCTCCTGACTCTCTCCATTCGGATGCAATGTGGCATAAACAACCTCATCCTTTGAAGCGAGCTTCCCTTCCGTTTCTTCTGCTGCTGACTTTTCCTTGGGAGCAGCTGCAGTAAGAATGGAAGGAAAAACGAGCATAAGACAAACAGTCATCATCAAGATTTTCTTCATTATCATTTCTCCTTATAATAATCTGGTTTCCAGGTTGTTTTTTCTATGACTTTGTCAAAAATAACAAGTAAAGCTGGGAGAAGCACAATGACAAGGATAAATGCAAGCAATGCTCCCCTTCCAAGCAGTAATCCAATTGATGAGACGATTGGATTCGTCGAAGTTAACCATAAAATAAACCCGACACTTGATAATATGGATGCTGAAATAGCAATTGAGAAAAATTTATCATCAAGCGATTTTTTTATTGCCTGTAATGCAGGCATTTTTTTACGATTATGTGTATAGTCCTCCGTCAGTAAAATACCATAGTCAATCGTTGCTGCCAGCTGTACAGTACTCACAATTAAATAACCGACAAATACTAAAGAAGAATCTGTAAAATATGGGATTGACAGATTAATCCAAACCGATGCCTGAATCGTTACTAAAAGAACAACTGGGAAGGAAATCGATTTTAAAGATACGAGTAAGGCAAGCGCAATCGTGATAATTGTTATTGCATTTACAAGTTTATTATCCTTTTGCACGACATTTTTCATATCATACAAAGTGACGCTTTCACCTAAAGCATAGTAATCGTCTGCATAATATGTGCTGACCGTATCTTCAACATCTTCAATTAGATGAAATGCCCTCTCCCCTTCTGCTTCTGTTGTCGTATTTAAAATAATTCTACTGTAATTTTCCGAATAAAACTGTTCTTTTATTGCTTCCTCCAAATATTCGGGTGGAATGGCGGCACTGACAGTATTAACATATGCCATTACACTTTTCACATCTTTTTTGGCTGAAAGCTCCTGGACAAGCTGTTCTTCCTTACCCACATCCCCTTTAGGAACGAGAAGAACCATTTGCGTATTTGCACCAAATTCATCTTCAATTTTGATAGTATCACTGCCAACTCTTGTGGATTCCGGCTGCTCACCTATTCCATAGATAAAATTTGTCTGGCTTTGTGCCAGAAATGCTGGGACAATCAGCAAAAGGATTAGAATTGTAACTGGTATTCTCAGCTTCATTACGCCATTACCAATTCGATTGAATTTCGGTATAAATGGACGATGCTTCGTTTTATCCATCCATTTATAAAACATAATGGTTAATGCTGGCAAGAATACCATGACACTTATAAAGCTTAGGACAATTCCTTTTACTAGATTGAACCCAAGATCTGAACCAATTTCAAAGTTCATAAAACTTAGTGCAATAAATCCAAAGAATGTGGTTGAAGCACTAACAATAATGGCTGGGAAAGATCGCTTCATCGCTAGCTGCATTGCTTCTTTCGGATCTGCTACCTTCTCGCGAAAATCGGAGAAACTATGCAGGAGGAATATCGCATAATCCAGCGAAACAGCTAACTGTAAAATTGGTGCCACCGACTGGGTAACGAAGGATATTTCTCCAATAAAAATATTTGTTCCTAAGTTGATTAAAACGGATATGCCAATTGCAGTAAGGAAAAAGACTGGTTCAATCCATGAATTCGTTGACAGAATTAAAATAATGATAATAATAGGAACAAGTAAGGAAGCTGCATACATTGTTTCCGTAAGAGCCATTTTTTGCTGTGTTGCTGTATCAAGTGCGGCACCAGTCATTGCGTTATCTTCACCAATTAATCCATACACTGCATCAGTCACAGGCACCTCTTCCCCATCCGCAACGGTAAAGGAAAATAGGGCATGATTATTTTTATAATACGTTTCTACTGTGTCTGGATCAGCCATTTCTAACGGCGTTTTAACATCCATCACATCGTCCAGCCACATGACATCTGATATCCCTTCAATCTCCTCGAGTTCTTCTTTATACTGAAGAGCCTCCCGAACGGAAACATCATAAATCAAAACGCTTGTATCTGGAATTGAACCAGAAAATTCATCCTCCATTACTTCCAGTGCCTCTGTTGATGGCGCATTTTCCGGTAAATAATCGACCATATTATAATTTACAGAAACAAAGAACTGTGCAACCACGCTGACTAAAGCGATTGCCACAAATATATATACAATTGATTTACGCTTTTCGATTATCTTTGCTGCAATATTTATCTCCATTCATCCTTTCTTTATGAAAAAATGTTGCGGTTTTACTATAATAGATTGCTAACACTTTTAATGAATACTGGACATCTTTCTCATGTCACTATATCATTATATAAAACACAGTGTTGTTTTTTCAACAAACAGTTTAACGATTACCGTACAATATTCAACACACAACGGAAATCTGTTGGATAACTTGATAAAAAGGAGGAATTTTTTTGATTTCTAAAAAAATCGACCGTCGAAAACAATATACCCGGATGGTTTTAAAAGATAGTCTTCTCCAGCTATTAAAAGAAAAGCAGTTTTCTGCGATTACCGTAAAAGAAATTTGCGAGACTGCAGATATTAACCGTTCCACCTTTTACGCACACTACGCTGATCAATATGAATTGCTGGAAAAAATTGAAAAGGAACTGATTGATGATTTGAATCTTTATTTGAGCTCCTATGACTTCAAGGAAAAAGATGAAATGCTTTTGATGACGGAAAAAATTATCGAATATTTTTCTACGAAGAAGGATGAAGTACAAATTCTTTTAAATACAAACGGAAATTCATCCTTTCTGCTAAAAGTAATGGAGGTTGCACAGTACTACATTACAAAACGATGGAAGGAATTTGAGCGCATAGACGAAGAAATGTCAGAATTCCTCAGCCTTTTTATCGTCAGCGGCAGCGTACAAGTAATGAAATTATGGTTAAATGAAGGTATGGAAAAAACGCCAAAAGAAATGGCATTATTTATTAATGATTTAATTAACCATGGAGTATATGGAATTATACACTAAATAAGAATGTGGAAATAAAAGTTTGAAAGCAGGAATAACAAACCCTTTGTATAGAAAGACAATTCAATAAAACTAATTATTATACAATGGTAACATCCCCTTTGTCAATGAATATTTGTCTTTTTCACTAAAATATGTTATCATATAA
This sequence comes from Oceanobacillus sp., assembly GCA_032085455.1. Lineage (GTDB taxonomy): Bacteria > Bacillota > Bacilli > Bacillales > Amphibacillaceae > Oceanobacillus. The sequence goes on along the minus strand of DAMDKS010000005.1, from coordinate 145,600 downwards.
TTATACTAATTTTAAGACAACATATTTGATTTCCGGCGCATCTCTTTTTCTTTGCTTACAGAATTTGGGTGCGGTTTTTTATCGTCGATTATCTTGGAATATTTCAGCCTTTTTTACAAGTCAAGCAGCAATCACTATTTTACAGGTAATAAAGTAATCGAACGGAAATAAAGGTCATTGTAAAATAACAAAGGGAGTGGAATAATGAATCTGATTGATAAGCAAGTAGTGCACAAAAACTTTGGTAAAGGAAATATTATCGAGCAGGATGATAAGTTCATCACGATAAATTTCAAAACTGAAAGCAAGAAGTTTATTTATCCCGATGCCTTTGGAAAATATCTAACCTTGGAGGATAGAGAGGCTGCGCAGTCACTAAAAAAGGTGATTACAAAAATTGAGGTTGAACAAGAAAAACTTGAGAAACAGCGTGAAGCAGAAAAAGAACAAAAGATTCTTGAGCAGCAGCGAATGGAAGAACATAAAAAACTAATGAAAAACCATAAGCTTCATCCTGTCTCACAATTTGTTTTTTGGTTGGATGAAAATGAACATAACAATGTCTTTAATGAATGGCAAGTATTTACTGGTGAAATTAAAAGCGGTAATAATAAGGGACTGCCTAATAAGCCGGTTCGCCTTCACCAAAATAGTGCCGTCATTCTAACTGAAAGAAATCAGGAACAAGATGAAAAAGAAAGAACAATTCATGGTATCTATATGGTAAATGAGACGTTCATCGGCAAGCTATGCGATGATGGCTTGATCCCTGCACATAGTGTTTACAGAATCGCTCTTTCAAAAGACGAGGCAGAGAAAATGCTGTTTTGGAACTATTATATAAACGAAAAGTACCCGCATCGCTTAACTTGGAACACAGGAAAATACCGTTACTTCGATAATATTTGGACAGCACAAATATTAAAGGATATAATCACTCTCAAAACAGACCCAGAGGAAAAGCAGCTTGCTGAGGATTTCCTGGAGCACTTTTGCAAAATGAACCTCATTGAAATTGACGAGATTCCAGAACGAGCTGGAGCATTAATTAGCTAAATAATAGCTTTCAAAATAACCCTCGATTCCAATTTAAGGAAGCGAGGGTTATTTTTATTCCTCACTTATCTCCTCTTTGGATTATTCATCAATATATTTTTTAAAAAATGGCGACCATATTTTCCAACAGTTTAACACGAAGCTAATAGTAATTTTAATATAAAAAGTTTGATAATTAGTTAAAAGTGATTAAATAAAGTAAGTTAACTTTAAGATATAATTATGTTAAATTAGGAAATGCTTTCAATAGATAGACTTATAAAAGGAGGAGACAGAAGATGAAATTAGGAAGGAAAAATTTTATCATACTAATTATAGCAACTATTGTAATGATCCTCATTCTGTTGCTGCCGAATCCAGAAGCACTGCCAATAGTAGGACAACGGTCTTTAGCTGTACTTGCATTCGCAGTTATCCTATGGGTGACTGAAGCTGTGTCCTATCCAGTCAGTGCTGTCATGATTGTAAGTTTATTGGCGATATTAATTGGATTATCGCCAACTATTGAAGACCCTTCCATAACATATGGGACAAGTGATGCCTTAAGTATGGCGGTTGGTGGTTTCAGTTCAACCGCAGTCCTCCTTGTTGCTGGAGCGCTTGTACTTGCTGCAGCAATGGAAATTACTGGGCTGCATCGGCGTATTGCCTTAAACATTTTATCTAAAGTTGGAATCAAGCCTGGTCGTCTGGTAATGGGAACCATTCTTGTAAGCTTTGTGCTTGCACTGTTTGTTCCAAGTGCTACTGCACGTGCTGGTACACTTGTGCCAATTCTGCTTGGAATTGTCGCTGCGTTTGGGCTTGCTAAAGAAAGTAAATTAGCAGCGCTGTTAATGATTACCGCTGTGCAATCTATTTCTATATGGAATATTGGTATAAAAACAGCCGCTGCACAAAATATGGTTGCTTTAGGTTTTATTAGAGCAGAGTACGGTGTGGACATTACTTGGGGTGAGTGGTTCCTATACGCTGCTCCTTGGTCCATTATTATGTCATTTGTCTTATATTTTGTGATGACAAGATTAATTAAACCTGATATTCCCAATATCTCAGAAGGCAACAGTTTAAAAAAACAGCTAAACGAATTAGGTAAAGTATCCAGTAAAGAGCTCCGCTTAATTATTATTGCAGCAGCTTTGCTTATTTTATGGGCAACGGAGGGTGTTATTCATCCATTTGACTCGACTACTGTAACGATTGTTGCAGTTGCAGTTATGCTGACTCCTATAGTTGGGATTTTCAGCTGGAAAGAAGTTCAGGAAAAAGTGCCTTGGGGAACCTTGATTGTTTTTGCTACAGGAATTTCTCTTGGAACCGTGCTCCTCAGCACGGAGGGTGCTTCATGGCTTTCTGCTAACTCCTTTGAGGCTATGGGAATTAACCAAATGCCGCTAATTGCAATGATTGCATTACTTGCTCTATTTAATATATTAATTCATCTTGGATTTGCTAGTGCAACCAGTCTTGCCTCTGCGTTTATTCCAATTGTCATCGCATTAGTTGGCAGCATGGAGCCAACTGCTTTTAACGGTATAGGACTCGTTCTCATTATGCAATTTGTCGTGAGCTTCGGTTTCTTCTTACCAGTAAATGCTCCGCAAAATATGCTCGCTTATGGGACAGGAACATTTACCGTCAAAGATTTTCTGAAATCAGGAATACCACTAACTGTTATTGGTTATGTATTAATTGTAATTTTCAGTGCAACTTATTGGCAATGGATTGGTTTATTGTAAAAAGAAAATTATACTTTAAACACAAAATCAAGGGGCGTGCTTCGGGTGCGCAGTTCGACGTGCGAACAGTTGTATACCGCGCATGATTGGGGATTTGGACGGGTTATGCACGCTGCACGCACGTTCGTTCGACAAAATACTTCGAGAAAAGCGCTCTCTCGAAGTATTTTTCATTTCTTTTGTAGTGTTGCGCAGATAAAATCTGTTATTTCCTATCCATATTTTCAATAAGTTCCTGCAATTTTTTAAATCCCTTCACCCCCTGGTTAAAAGTATATCTAGTTATTAAATTTACTGTTTTTTCGCATAATAGGATGACTATTTAATCGAATTATGAGACAATATCCTTATACATATGATAAGACACTCAGCATGAGTATTTTGTCAAAAGCTGAAAACTTTAAGGAATTCCAGTAATGAATTGTACGCTGAATGAATAGATTGGAAACAAGGACAACCTTCATGCTTATTTTTATTTACTATTATAAATATAAAAAAGGAGTGGAGTTTCGATGAGGTACAAAAATCCAAACACAGAAGGTGCAGTAATTACTTTTAAGGAGCGATATGACAATTTTATTGGTGGAGAGTATCGCCCGCCTGTCAAGGGGATGTATTTCGAAAATGTCAGTCCCGTTACTGGGGAGGCTTTCTGCGAGATTGCCCGGTCTACCAAGGAAGATGTTCAATTGGCAGTAGATGCAGCAAACCTGGCGAAGGAAGCATGGGGCAAAACATCCGTTGCGGAGCGGGCGAATATCCTTAACGAGATTGCAAATCGTATGGAAAAAAATCTTGAAAAACTAGCGATTGCAGAAACATGGGACAACGGAAAGGCAATACGGGAACCTTTAGCTGCAGATTTGCCACTAGCAGTAGATCACTTTCGCTATTTTGCTGGTGTAATCCGTGCACAAGAAGGCGGGATCAGCCAAATTGATCATGATACTGTTGCCTACCATTTTCACGAACCTTTAGGTGTAGTTGGTCAAATTATTCCATGGAATTTCCCGCTCTTAATGGCTACTTGGAAGCTTGCACCAGCGCTTGCAGCAGGAAACTGCGTGGTATTAAAACCTGCGGAGCAGACACCAGCATCCATTCACGTTTTTCTCGAAATCATTCATGACCTGCTCCCTCCAGGCGTATTAAACGTTGTCAATGGATTTGGTGTAGAGGCAGGTAAACCTTTGGCAACCAATCCAGGAATTGATAAAGTTGCCTTCACTGGTGAAACAACAACCGGCCGTCTAATTATGCAATATGCATCTGAGAATATTATCCCTGTAACCTTAGAACTCGGTGGAAAGTCTCCAAATATCTTTTTTGAGGATGTAATGGACAAAGAGGATGGATTCCTTGATAAGGCAATTGAGGGCTTCACGATGTTTGCCCTAAACCAGGGAGAGGTTTGTACATGCCCTTCCCGTGCATTGATTCATGAATCCATCTATGATGAATTTATGGAACGGGCGATTGAACGCGTAAAACAAATTAAGCTGGGACACCCACTTGATACAACCACGATGATGGGAGCGCAAGCCTCAACAGAACAAATGGAAAAAATCACTTCCTATCTTGAAATTGGTAAGCAGGAAGGTGCAGAGGTACTGATTGGTGGTAGTATAAACAAACTAGAAGGTGAGCTTACAAATGGGTATTATGTAGAGCCAACCATTTTCAAAGGTCATAATGAAATGCGCATTTTCCAGGAGGAAATCTTTGGTCCTGTTCTTTCTGTAACAACCTTTAAAGACAAGGAAGAAGCTTTGGAAATTGCGAATAATACTCTATATGGATTAGGTTCAGGTGTATGGACAAGAAATATCAATACAGCTTACCGGTTTGGCCGCGAGATTCAAGCTGGCAGAGTTTGGACGAACACATATCATCAATACCCTGCCCACGCAGCTTTTGGAGGCTACAAAAACTCAGGTATCGGCAGAGAAAATCACAAAATGATGTTATCTCACTACCAGCAAACGAAAAACTTACTGGTAAGCTATAGTGAAGGTCCTACTGGCTTATTTTAAATAATCAAAATGAGGGGAGCTAAGTGTCGGAAAGATTAGCTCCTTTTTACATATATTAAATCGAAGGAGGGAGTGCAATGGTTTTGACTGTAACAGCTACAGAAGCTGCACTTGATTTAATTGAAAAGCTGAAAAACATCCATGGTCCGCTCATGTTTCATCAATCTGGCGGCTGCTGTGATGGAAGCTCGCCAATGTGTTACCCACGAGATGAGTTCCTTACAGGGGAATCAGATGTATTATTAGGTAAAATTGGCGATACCCCTTTCTATATGCATAAGGACCAATATGAATACTGGAAGCATACCCAGCTTATTATTGATGTAGTGGATGGCAGGGGTGGAATGTTTTCCCTCGAGGGACCAGAAGGAAAACGGTTCTTGACGAGATCTCGTGTTTTTACAGAAGAAGAAAGAAAGGAACTGGAATTATAATAAGTGGTCAAGTCTCCGTATATTTCCGATTTAGAATCATTCATGCTATTTACAAAAAGGGATACGGAAATACCCGTTATCCCTTTTTCACCAGCTTTGCCTGCACGACAAATCTTCCCGTATGACTATCAAGCTTATAATCACAAGTGGATAAAGTCAGAATCCGATCATCTGTGCCGACTTCGACATCAGTATCATATATCGACACTTCTCTTATATCGGCAAGAAGCTGTTCATACGCCTCTTTATTTGCAAAATCCGTTTGAATATAATTAAAGTCTGTTGTTGTGTTATATACGGCAAAAACTTCTGCTTCATAGCTTTCATATAAAGTATCAAAGGTAAATAGTTGATGTTCTTCAAAAAATTCCTTATCCTCAAATTTCGTTAACCCTTCAAACATGGAACCATCCTTCGTCCGGTGTCCATAAACAATCGTGTTTAAATCATCTTGAACAGCCACATCATTTCTGAAATCCATAAAAATACTGCCGAGAATATTATAATCCTTATAAAAATCATGTTGTAAATACTCATTATTATTGTCTGCCTTTAAGATGGGGTAATCAATTGGTGTATCTTCTATTGTAATCCAGCCAACCAGCTCTTCATTTTCCTGGAGCAAAATATCAAAACCAGAACGGACAGTATGCGAACCATCGTTATTTGTTTCTTCCAAACCACCCGCTTCATAAAATGTGTCTTGAAGATTATTTACTAGCTTCTTGTTCTTCGAGTAATCCAAATACGTCGTAATAAGTCCGTGAGCTGCATAGACAAAGACAGCTAAACAAACAATGGTTAATACTCCAGACAGCATTTTTTTCATTTTCTTGCTCATACCCTGTTCACCCCAGTCTTTCACTTAAATACCTAAAGGCACAATATACATTCCGACATCTGCATCCTTTTTTATGGCAACATGAACACCATATACTTGTTGAATCATTTCTTTTGTCACAATGTCTTGCGGATTCCCTTCTGCAATGAGCTTCCCATCCTTCATTGCAATAATTTGATGGCTATATTGAATCGCCTGATTAATATCATGTAAAACCATTACAATTGTTAAGCCATCTTCCTCACAAAGCTGTTTTACCAATTCAAGAACTTCATATTGATAAAAAATATCTAAATTCGAAGTTGGTTCATCTAAAAATAAGTAGGGGGTATCCTGCGCAAGAGCCATTGCAATCCATACACGCTGCTGCTGACCGCCTGACAATGCATCAATTGAAACATGCCGCTTTTCATATAAACCAGTCCGTTTCAGTGCCCACTCTACCATTTCTTCATCTTTTTCCACATTTGGAGTAAAGGATGTTTTATGTGGCAAACGTCCGTAATAAACCAATTTTTCTACTGTAATATCAGCTGGTGCAGTATTTTTCTGATGAACGACACCTAACCTTTTGGCAAGTTCTTTTGGTTTATATTTATTAATCATCTTCCCATCGAGAACGACACTGCCCTCTTGCGGCTGATTATTATTCGTCAAAATACTAAGCAATGTGGACTTGCCCGAGCCATTTGGTCCAAGTATGGTTGTAATTTTGCTGGCAGCTATTTTCGCATCTACATGGTCAAGGCGCTTAATTTTATCTTGATAAGAGAAAGATATATTTTTAATTTCCATAAATTCGATCACTCTTTCTTAGCAGGAAGATAAGGAATGGTCCGCCAATTACTGCAACAATGATTGACGCCGGAATTTCAACTGGTGCAGCAATCGTTCGTCCTAATGTGTCAGCTGAGAGTATCAACAATGCCCCTGCAAGTGCTGAAAATGGAATTAATAACTTATGATCATTTCCAACAAGCGAACGGCCGATATGCGGAACAAGCAGTCCCACAAACGTGAACATCCCCGCAATCGCAGTAGCAATCGAAGCTAATAATACAGCAATAATCGAAATAACGAACCTTGCTTTATTTACGCCAAAACCCAGGTTCCTTAATGTTTTATCACTTAGTCCCAAATGGTTTGCCCATGCAAAAACAAGCATACTGAGAAGTAATCCAATTGAACCATAAAGCCCGATAACTCCAACATCATTCCAGGTTTTCATTGTTAAAGTTGAAGAAGTAACAGAAACACCAGACATCATGCTGCTCGCATTTTGTGCTGTAAGAAATTCACTTAAACCTGTAAATACTGCATTAATTGCAACACCAATTAAAATCATGCGTAACGGATTGAGTCCCGATTTCCAGGAAAACATATAAACAAGCAAAAAGGCCAGTGCTCCGCCAATAAAAGAAAATAGCGGTGTGTAAAAATATAAAGTCGGGAAGAAGGTAATCATGATGATTGATACAAATCCCGCTCCCGAGGAAACACCGATAATTCCTGGTTCAGCGAGCGGATTACGCATGACCGCCTGCAAAAGCACGCCAGATACCGATAAAGCCGCCCCAGCAAATAGTGCAATCACAATACGAGGCAATCGCAAGTCCTTTATTATTTCGACATTTTCATTTGCGCCAGTGAAAAGACCTTTCACTAATTCCCAAGCGCTAATTTCTATACTCCCAGTTATCATCGAATAAATGCTTACGCCAAGAAGTAACACAATTACGACGATAAAACTTATTAATTTCTTATACACCATAATAACCTCTTTCGTAATCCATCAATTTGCTAATTCTGGATAAAGTATACCAATTAACTCTTCAAGCGCATCAACAGCAGCTAAATTGGCTGTTGTTCCAAAACGTGTCTCTTCCAGATCATACACACGATCATCCTTGACTGCCTTAAAATGGTGCCATATGTCATTCTCTGCGAATTCTGTATCAAACATTTCTACTACTTCCTCTGGCATTCCATGAGCCATGCGTAAAATAATATCAGCATCAGCCTGCTGCAATGTCTCGGTATTCGCCTGAACATATTCCAAATCTGTATCTTCAATTGCGTTTACGCCACCTGCACGTCTGACTAAATCACCTACATAAGAATTCTCCGTTGCAACAAGATAACTTCCAGGTACTCCTAGCAGAATTAGCACCCTTGATGCGTCTTCCCCTTCTACTTTCTCTTCAATCTCTGAAAGCTTTTCTTCAAAGGTATTTACTAAGTCCTCTGCCTGTCCTGTCCGATCATACTTTTCACCAAGTGATTGAATTTCCTCATACATCCCCTCCACACTTTCGAGGTCCATATAAGTAGCAGGTGTATCCGTTTCTGTAAATGTTTCTTCCACATAATCTTTCAATGTGGTCACAGTTAAAACTTCTGTTGGCTTTAAGGATAAGATCATTTCCATATCTGGACTCATCGCCAGCCCAACCTCTGGCAGCCCCTGATATCTTTCTGGCAAATCTTTATATGTTGTCGGCACTCCAACAAGATCTAATTCCAACTGATCCATGATTTCTACTAAAGCAACTGTAGTGGCAATAATATTTCCATCCGTCTCAAGTACTTCCTCTTCAGCTTCTGCATCTGTTTCTTTTTCACTATCCTCAGCAGCATCGGCAGTTGAATCCTCTCCACCACAAGCAGCTAAAATGAAAAGAAGCATTGTTATAAGTAAATACATTAAGTTCTTTTTCATGTCTATGTACACCTCATTTTAATTTTTCTATGTATCTATGTAAATTGTTTATATGGCAAATACGCTAACAGAAGCATTTTAATTTGGGGCAATAAAGTAGGGGTATCAAAATAAAATCGTTTGATTGTATTTCTTTTTTAAAATGACAAAACTTGGAGTCTTACTGATGCACCCAGTAAGACTCACAAGTAGCTCTCGTACCAATTCCTTAAGAAATAATCTCTCAATCATGTTTAAGCAAAATGTTTTTTAGCTTTAACTGCCAAAGGAATTGCAGAACCAATCAGCAATAATACATAGAATAGAATATTCGTTTCCTCACCTGTTTTCGGATTTGGACCAGAACCGTTTGATCCATTTCCACCGACTGCATTATCGTCATCACCATCACCAAGTTTTGGTTTTGGTGGAGTGTTTGGATCAAGACCGTTGCCATTACCATTATTATCATTACCAGGTATAACATCTTCCTCCCCTCCTGGCGTAACAGGTTCATCTCCATTTGGTCCATTTTCATTAGTTGATGCAACTAATTGATATTTGTTTGCGTCCACTTCCTTCATACTTTCTGGGTCAAGTACTAAACGCGCTTCATGATATCGATTCTCATACACACCTGCAACATCAATAATCATATCTATGAGGATTTCTTCTGACAAATCCCCATCAATTCTAAATTGGAGGGTTATTTCTCCACTATCTGTTTCACTAACAATAACCATCTCTTGATATTTACCACTTAATTTATTTTTAAGTGATTTAATAAACTCAGCCCCACCATTTTCCGTAGTGATTTGAATATATCTTTCACCATCTTTTTCTAATAAGATAGCTTTATTGTTAAAGAAGTTATTTGCTACAGAAGCAGTATTGTCTGTTTTATGTTTGATTACAAAGTTAATTTCATATGCTTTATCCGGTATTAAATTATTTTTCTCTTTAGAATTGTTCTTCGATTCTTTGCCACCTTTTGAACCTTTAGATGGCTTTTCCACCTTTTCAGTTTTTTCTGGTTTTTCCTGCTTGTTTGATTCTACTTTATAGCCTGGTTTAGCAGTAGCATCTGATTTTGAAACACTATCTTTATCTAATGCAATTTTAAAACCTTCTTTTCCTTTATATGGACCATATTGGTATTCTACATATCCATTGTGTTCAGTTGTAGGACTATCTAATTTAAAAGTATCATACCGTTTGTTGCCATCGACAATGCTTTCTTTTGCATTTTCACCATCTATTTTGAGCAAACGGACACTATCATTATCATTTACTGTTATTGTTATATTGATTTTACCATTCACTGATTCAATAAATATAGATTCTTCTAGATAGTTCGCCATTACAGAATCTTTTTCTTCAGTCAAGTGCAAGTATCTTCCATTTATTGTATAGAATCCCTTTGCTAAATCTATTACTTCGGATTCAACTGGTTCTTCTGGCTCTTTATTCTCTTCACCTGGTTGATTTTCATCTTCACTTTGATCAGGTTCTTCGATAGGTTCTTCTTCTGGTTCATCCGCTTCCTCTTCAGTCTCTTCAACAATTGGAACCTCACTCATATCTAAATATGCATCCATATCATGATTCATTCCATAAAACATATGAATAATAAATGGAACTGGCTCACTTAAATCACCTTCATAAGAAAAGCCGAATTCACGCGTATTGTTTTCCTCATCTTCACTTATTATATCAATTTCACCTTTAGGAACAGAAACTTTTAAAATGAAATTTGTTTGATCATGACTAAATTGAATATACTGTTTTCCATCTTCAATCTTTATCATTGCCTTTTCAGAAAACTGTGTATAAACTTCTTCACCAAATTTTACAATTAACGGTACTTCATATTCTCCATCTTCATATACAACAGCTTCTTTAGCCAATACTGCACTACTGAAAATTGGCAATGCTAGAATCGTAATGATAAATGTTAATAGCCATTTTTTCCGCATATCATTATCTCCCTTTATAGTAATCAAAATTAATCACGTGCAGGTCGTAATTTCCAAATAGCGAATAGTCCAACTACGGCTCCGGCCATTAATAGACCGTAAAGTATCATGGAGGAATCTTCACCAGTTTTTGGATTGTCTACCACCTCGCCTGTTCCGGTGCCATTATCAGTTGTATCTGCTGCCCCAGCAGTTTCGTCAGCAGTGTTATCATCCTGACTTGCTTGCGGCAGATTACTTACGTCAAACACTGCGCGTGCTGTATGTGTTTGATCATATAAATCTGGAACAGTGATATGCATGTCCATGTTAAGTGGCTGTGATAAATCACCAGCTACATTGAATTTCACAGTTCTTTTTTCATTGGCAGTGTCTTCACTTACAATTGTGACTGGACCAGCTGGTGTAGAAAGCGATTTAATCATACTGCTTCCCGTTACTGTTAACTGAATTGTTTGTACACCATCTTTTACAGTTAACGTAGCGGGACTTGTAAAATATCCATCAGCAATGGATGTATTTTCACTGCCAGCTTCTTTCATTTCATAATTCAGCTCATATGTACCGTCTGCAAACTGCGCAAAAGCAGGTGTTGCAACGAAGAAAATAGTTAAAATCATTGCTGTTAGAACTGTAAATAATGAAAGTTTATTCTTCATTCATTTCTCCTCCTTATAATTGTTAGAAATTCCATGAAAATACATCTCTCCGACAGAGGAGCAAATTATAGCTTTCACCGTTTTTCAGAAAGCGCGTTCAAACCCTCTGCAATCAATGTGTCTTCCGGAATCGCTAGACTAATTGAGAATTATTCTCGACTATACTAAATCATACCAATCTTACTACGAATCTGCAATGGACAACCTATGAACAAATTGTGTCTAATTAATGAATTTAATCATCATTACTAGCTATTTACGTAAAGTTTCCATCACTACATTCCCCGTTTCAATTTAAAAATCAGTTACCGTAATATCTTTCACAACTTTCACATGCTTAAGGTACATTTATTTCCCCAACTAATCTATAGAATAAAAAATCTAAATTACCACATACTACAAAAAAGTAAATTAATCGAGGTAGGAAGCATGAAATTTGGAAAAGATAAACAAAAGGATAATTATATAAGCTTGCCAGCTAAAGCGGAAAAATCAAAAAAACTCCTATCGCTGGAAAAAATAAAAGCCGAGTTAAACGATACAGATGATTTAAAAACCCGTGAAATACAAATTAATCATCAGGAATATATCATTTTCTACATCTCTAATATAGTTGATCAGGAAAAGTTAGAATCAAAAGTGATTGAGCCACTTACGAAAGTCAATAGCGCTGACATTTTACAGGAAGTATACAGTGAAGAAGTGAAACAGGTCGACGCAGAAACGGAAATCATCGATGGGTTACTAGATGGTTTCTGCTTCCTTGTCCAAAAAGAAGAAGCAACAGAGGGATTTTTATTAAAAGTCACTGCATCTCTTGGAAGAGAGATTTCAGAGATTTTAACGGAAAAAACCGTTGTCGGTTCATACGAAGGATTCGTTGAGAATTTAGATGAAAATATTGGGCTGCTCCGTAAACGAATTAAAAGTCCTTCTTTCAAAGTGAAAGATTTTGAAATAGGCGAAAAAGCACCCACCCGGCTATCATTAGCCTATTTAGAAAACATCGCAGATTCAAAAATTCTTAAAGAAATTGAAGAACATTTAGAAAGCATTGAACTTGACTTTCTTGATTCACCAGGTGATATCCAGGATTATATTGAAGGGAGTACATACTCACCTTTCCCGCAGCTGCTCATAACCGAAAATCCTGTACGTGCAACTTCAAATATGATGGATGGAAAAATTGCTTTACTTGTAGATGGCAGTGCAACAATATTCATTTTTCCTGCCACATTTGTCGTATTCTTTCAATCCCCTGATGATTTTATTAGCCGTTGGTGGCTGGGTTCCTTCTTTAGAATCATCCGTTTGATAGGCTATATCTTTGCATTAACATTGCCTGCTCTTTATGTTGCGATCATTTCCTATCATTACGAAATAATCCCAACAGACCTTGTGTATTCTTTTCAGCCATCCTTAAGTTATGTACCATTCAGTCCTATCATCGAGCTGATTGCCATGCAATTTGCATTTGAATTTTTAAGAGAGGCATCGCTTCGTTTGCCTCCCTCTGTGGCAGCAACTTTCGGGATTGTAGGTGCAATTGTAGTAGGAACAGCCATGGTAGAAGCTGGTTTTGTATCCTATGGCGGGCTTATTGTTGTTGCAATGACAGCTGTCGCGTCCTTCGTACAGCCAAATTTTGAAATGAGCAGTACGATACGCATTCTAGGTCTTCCTTTAATGATTTTGGCCGGTATATTTGGGGTTATGGGCATTGTATTTGGTCTATTACTCATTCTGATTCATCTAACTCGTTTGACTTCTTTTGGCGTCCCATACTTTACTCCATTTGCACCACTAAAAATTCATGATTTTAAAGATACAATCATCCGCACACCAATTTGGATGCGCAAGCAACAATCAAAGACTTCGCCGCAGCACCGCAAGAAAAAAACAAAATGGGAGTGGAAGTTACATGAAGGCGAAGACCCATATTAACCAATTAGAATTATTTTTTGTCGTTGTGCAATCGATGATCGGGGTCACTACCCTTTCTTTACCTTTTTATGCATATAAAGCTGCCGCTTATGATGGCTGGATTTCCGTTTTTATAGCTGGTTGTGGCATTCAGCTTCTTGTATTATTAATATGGATCCTTCATAGAAAATTTCCTGGCCTTACTTTGTTTGATTTTTCCCAAATCATTCTAGGGAAGATACTGGGAAGATTCATAAACTTCTTATATATTATTTATCTGCTGTTTATCGTTAGCTATACTTTTAATGTAATGAATGATATAATCATTCGCTGGATTTTACCAGAGACGCCACAATGGATGTTAATGATTTTGGCAACTATTCTCATGGTATATGGATGTATCGGATCACTTAAAAATATGATCTCTTTATATTCCTTTATTTTTATATTTATTATCGTTTTATTTTTTATTTCCCTGCTCACCTTTCAGGATCCTATTATCGATATTCGGAATCTCTTTCCAATTGGCTCAAATGGAGTATGGGAAATCTTAAAAGGAACGGAACATACTTTAATATCCTTTATTGGATTTGAAACATTGCTTTTCTATTTTGCTTTTGTAAAACAGCCGAAAAAGCTTTCATCTGCAAAAGGTGCATTCTTTGCTGTGTCTTTTGTTACGCTATTTTATACATATATCGTCATAGTCAGTATGATGATGTTCAGCACAATGGAGATGAAAATTGTTCCCGAGCCCGTTCTCTATATGCTGCGGGCAATTAACCTAAACATATTACAACGACTGGATTTAATCTTTCTTACCGTATGGGCGTTCGTTGTAGCTTCTACAGCTCTCAGCTATGGTTTTTTGGGAAGTATGGGTATTAGTAAATTATTTCGGATCAAGCATAAACCGGCTGTTGTGATTGCAGGGATAGTATTCGTCTGCTTATCGATTATTTCTTATTTATTTATAGAAATAAGGTTCTTTACGACTTTAGTAAGCAAATTAAATCTTATTTTTGGGATTATTTTACCAATATTTCTTCTGTTCACCGCAATCATATTTAAAAGAAAGGCGGAACCAGCACATGAGGAAAAATAAACTATTACTCCTAATCTTTCTTATCCCACTGCTGGCAGGCTGCTGGGATGAACGATTATTAAGAGATATTCGAACAGTATATTTAACCGGTTTCGATATAAATGACAAGGATGAATATACGTTCACCGCAGTTGTCAGAAACTTTACTATCAGCCAATCTAATAGAGGAGAAAGATCTGTTTATAATGAATTGATAAGTTCAAAAGGGGAAAGTATTCGAGAGGCAAGCTTAAGTGTCGACCGAAAAATAGCGGGTACTTTTGATCCTGCTAAAGGAAGAACCATCATCCTGGGGGAAGCTGTCGGCGAGAAGAATCTTTACAACGTCTTAGACTCCATCTATCGTGACCCCAGAGTAAATGTTAATTCAAAAATTGCTATTACAGATGGTAGTGCTGAGCAACTAATCCAGCATTTAGCTGAAGTCGAAATGCAAAAAGCAGAATACTTCTATGACATGATTGATAGCAGTGAAGAGTTTACAGAGGCTCCAGTTATCACCTTACGTACGATTTTTTCTTATTTATTTGATGAAGGGAGAGATTTTTTCATTCCTTATTTTACAATGGATCAGGAAGAAAATATAGTCCAATTGAAAGGCAGCGCACTTTACAAAGATCAGAACTTTACAGGTGAATTTCTTTCTATTCAAGAAACCACCTTATTGCTATTACTGATGGATAAACGATCACAGCGGGCGATACTAACGAACAGGCTTGATTCTGAATCAGTGGACAATGTATCAATCAGCTACAATGTAAAAGATGTATCAAGAGAGCTTGATATTGAGAAAAAGGATAAAGTTCACATTCATATTTCGTTAGATCTCGGTGTCAATGTTGTCGATTACCCGCCAGACGATTTAGAAAATCAAGACACAATCAATCATTTAAATAAGCAATTATCCTGGCTGCTGACTAAAGAATCTGAGTTACTGCTCCAAAAACTCGCGGATAACCAAAGCGACATTCTTGGATTAGGTAAAGAGTTGATTGCTTACTATCCTTCCATCTGGGAAGAGATAAAAGGGGAAAATTATTATAATGAGATTGTCGTTCATCCAGAGGTAAAAGTGTCCATTAACGGGAGTGGAATTATTTTTTAAATTGGATCAGAAGCTGTCCCTGTTTGTTCGTCAAATATGAAAAGGCTGCTCCACAAGAACAGCCTTTTCTTCATTCGTGATTTTATTTATATTGATATTCAGCCAAGTTCAGTAAACCTGAGGACTTCAGATAGGTTATTGGTGCTAGAAAGGTTACCGTTACAACACCAGGATGCCTGCCAATTTCAATACTTCCATTAACAGTTGCGCGGTTCATCACTTCTGGAACCGTTATCCCAAATAACTTTGCTGCCCGCTCCATTCCATTTGTTGTTGCTTCATTTAAATCAGCGCCTGATCCGATAAATGAAACTGGATAGGTTTCTTCGAGTTCCTCTATTTCCCAGGTTTTAGCTAATTTTCCTGCTGCTCTTTTTTCTTCATCCGTAAACGGTTTTGCAAGATAAGGAAGATCCTCTGCAACTGGAAGTAATATTGGTCCTTCAATATTTAGTTCTTTTAGAACATTTACTTGAAGATGTACAATTCCAGCAACATCTGTAGTATGGCCGGCAATTTCACCATTCCCTTGCATAGCATGCATATCACCGAGATAAACACCACCGCCGGTTACTTTTACTGGACAAATAAGAATTGCTCCTGTTCGAACGCGGTTAACATCCATATGCCCATCCGTTCGATCCTCTAATTGCTCCTTGGTTAAACCGTAATCATGAGGAGCATCAATAAGAAACTGCCCAAAGTCACCTGCATTATGAGAGTCTGGGATTGCTCTTGCCGGGGTTGTCCCTAATTGTCCCAAGAAAGGTCTCGTTCGTGCAATCACGCCTGTTAAATCATGAGGCGCAAAAGTCACAATCGAATTTTGAATGGAATTTTCAGGTGTGTTCATATATTTTTTTGCATCACGTGCAACCGCTTCGGCCGATTGCTGATTTAAAGTTATGCCAATCGATTTCCGATCATTAAATGCCATCGTGTATCCATTCGTAAAGATAAATGGTGTGATATCTGTATGGCAATTCTTACATTTAACTGCCTTTTGTCCAATGCCTTCTATTATCGTTTCCGGATTTACTGTGCCACACTCCGGACATTTTCCTGCAACAAAAGGATCACCAACAAAGCGTCCTTCCACTGGCTGATCGTTACCAGAAGCAGTAACAACTGAGGTAATATCAATCGACTTTATATGAATAGCTATCGCATCACCGACCTCTGCTCCTTCCACAAAAACAGGTGACGTCACTTCATGTCCGCCTTTTAGAGCCGGAGTAATCATTGGACCCCAACATCCAGGAGTTGTATTCGCAATAATATTTCCACCGTCTTTTACAATATATTGCATCTCTTTCTCAGGGTCAAGCATCCCATCCGTAAACGTATTTACATAAACAGTTTGTTTCGCCGTCATGAAAAACTCCTCCTTGTAATGGTTTACTACAGTTCTATTTTACTACATCATGCAAACGTTAACAATTTTAACAGACTGGGACAAATAGGATCTGTGCCTGTCTATGGACTGGGGAAAGCAATAGAGCATATTCCAATTACACCAGAAATTATTTCTGCCAAAAAAAGGATGGGACGTGGGGATTGACCGACCCTCCGTCCCAAAGATTTATCCATTTACAATCGTCCCGCCATTTACATGAATCGTTTGTCCAGTTACGTAGCTGGAGTCATTACTGGCTAAATAAACATAAGCTGGAGCAAGTTCTTTCGGCTGCCCTGGACGTTTCATTGGCGTGTCACTGCCAAATTTTCCCACATGCTCTTTATTAAATGAAGCTGGAATAAGCGAGGTCCATATCGGTCCCGGAGCCACAGCATTTACACGGATCCCCTGCCCTGCAATGGATCCTGATAACGATCTTGTAAATGAAGTAATTGCACCTTTTGTAGCTGAATAATCAATTAAATTGTCACTGCCTTTATAAGCAGTAATCGAAGAGGTATTAATAATCACACTTCCTGCTTTCAAGTTAGGAAGTACCGCTTTTGTCAGATAAAACATACTAAATATATTTGTGCGGAAGGTCTTCTCTAATTGTTCACTTGTAATGTCCATAAAATTGGTCTGTACGTGCTGCTCACCAGCATTATTCACTAGAATATCAATCTTACCAAATGCATCTAAAACTTTAGTTACAACGGACTCACAAAACGATTGAGATCCAATATCCCCGCTAAAAAGTACACATTTTTGACCTGTCTGTTCCACAACTCGTTTCGTATCTTCTGCATCGCCATGCTCATCCAAGTAAACAATCGCAATATCTGCGCCTTCTTTAGCAAAGTGAACACTCACTGCACGCCCAATCCCACTATCACCACCTGTAATCATTGCGACTTTTCCTTCCAGTTTATTGCTCCCCTTGTAATTCGGATTGATATACTCTGGTTCTGGATTCATTTTCGACTCTATACCAGGCTGTTTATTCTGCTTCTGAGCTGGCGGTGTAATTTTATCATTGTTTTTTTGCATATTAGATGCGCCTCCTGAGAAATATAAGTTTCCTTATTTATACTTCCCCCATTTTCTCAGTATCAATCCCTGTGTACACAAAAATGATTCATTTCCATATATCTTCTAAAATTCAGTCCCATAGTGAACCCACACTAAGCCGCCTTCTCATAGGTAATCATCATCACACTTCGCTTACTGCGATAATCAATAAAGCTCCCCGTCCAGAATTTCGTGACAATATTCGTTAACGGGCCAATGATCCAAAGTCCCGCGACGGCTGCTGCTGAACCAGTGAACTGATAAATGATTATATTGATAGCGATAAGATAGATAAAATTACCGATACTCGCTATTCCAATGGAGCATAATAAAATAATAGGGTGCTTCCACTCCTTTAGATTGTTCATTCACTGCTTCCTCCAATTCTTATAGACGAAAAGCATACCTCAAATAGCTGTCCAATCATACCAAGCCTTATAACTTATAATAATTTGACTTGCCAATCCTCCCCTTGCCGATCATAAAAAAATTCGTTAAGCAAATCAGATTCAAAGACTTCAAGCATTTTCTCAAAGCCATTCGCTAACTTATAGTGATACAAATTTTCCCTTTGAATCCAAAAAACCTGACCTTCCTTAGACGATCTCAGTTCACCCGCAAATTCGCACGTTTTATAGAACAGAACAATATATCGTTCATCTTCATCCGTCTGAAATTGCTTAACACCGCATAACATAAGTGATTTAATTTCAAGACCTGTTTCTTCTTGAACCTCTCGTATGACAGATTCCGAAAAAGGTTCTCCCTTTTCTACATGCCCACCAGTAAATGTAATTCCAGACCAATTTGAATTGACACGATCCTGGACAAGTATCCTTCCGTTATTATCATAAATCATACACATATTTGTAAAAATCGCCTTTTCACTTCTCGCCATTTATAACTTCCCTTTCAGCTTATTATTTCTAAGTTTTAACTTACAAAAAATAGAGTATTATCAAATTTAGTACGCTTTCAAAGTGTAAAAGAATGTCAGTTTTTATCCCTCAATTTGACGTGATAGCCGAATAAGCTATCTTTTAATTTAAACCCAGCTTTCTTATATATGTAATTCGCATGGGAATTTGTATTATCAACCGATAATCTGACTTCTGTAATTTGTGGATTAGAGAACATATCTGTTAATACTTCTTTTAACAAAACAGTTCCTAGACCCTTATTTTGAGCATTTGAAATACTCAAATATTCCAATGACGCATCCTCAAATTCCGTATCTACCGCATAACTCATAACCCTGAAATTCACTCGATTCATTTTTTAGAATCCTTAAAGTGTTTCCATTGTCTACCTTAGATTTTTTGCTTTCTCTATAATTGTACACATATGTTCCATCAACTGCCTTTCTCATTGTTCACTTAACTCATTCGCTGCCCCAAATTATAATCAGTATTATCTGACTATTTCCTGTAAGTCAACCAGGCAGGGCATGGTTCAAATGGAAAATGCCGCAAAACTTCCATCGCATAATTATTTGTTGTATCAAATTCACCTATCAAAAATGAAACATCATGTTTCAGCGCATAGCCTATTTGCTGAAGAATTAATTGATGGATCAATTGTCGGCACTCCGTATCAGAAGTACCACACCAGCCTAATTCAAGAGATTCCTTTGTGTCGGATTGGTGCAGAAATGAATAAGCTATTATATTCTCATTTAATTTATCTAAATAAATATAACTCCCATCAACGATTAAATCATTAGCAAGAATCAGTTTTCTCCATGCGGTTAATTCCATCATTTTAACCGGATTTGCTTGATGTGTATTTTCGTAATTTTTCTTAACTAAAGTAACCAGCTTTTCCATTAATTTATCATTTGACAACATAGCAGTTAACGTTATTATTTTCTCATTAGTCTGCCCGATTGGTAAATGGTCTATCGTATCCGCTATAGTTAATCTTGGTGTATACGTTTTTCTAATTTCTTTAAATCCGTTTTTTCTATAAAACTCGTTTAAGTGACAGAATGTTTCCCATGTGGAAGTTTGCAAAGCTAAATGACCTTTGTTACATTTCTCCACCAGCGAAAATAACTTTGCTTCAATCCCTAACCGATTATAAAAAGGATTGCTAAAAATGCGGAAATACATACAATCTGCATGCACATCACTTGTCCACGCCAACGTCAAACCAACCAATCTATCCTGAATAGTTGCAACGTACGCAAATGCTAACTTAGGGTTGTTGATGATGTTTAATATTGTATCATCTTCTGAACATAGAGATAACAATTGCTTTAACTGTCCTTCATCTTCAGCTTCATATTCTCTAATAGTAAGCTTCAAGCTTCATCCCTCCCATCCTATAAATGGACATTTCAAAGTAATTTGTCAATTGAATTTAGTAAAATTATACCATAGGATAAAGAGAGAAGTGTTTAAAACATACAAGGGGTGAATTGAAATGACAGATGTTTATGTTATTACTGGTGGTTCAGGCGGTATGGGAAAAGCAAGTGCAGAATTAGTGGCAAAGAAAGGTACGGTACTCCTCGCTGATGTGAACGAAGAACGTTTAGTACAAACGAAAGAGGAACTTGCAGCAAAGGGACTAAGCGATGTTCATTATCAAACCGTTGATATTACGGACAGAGCGAATGTACAAGCTCTTCGAGAAAAAGCTGCTTCTCTTGGAAAACTTAAAGCACTTATTCATACAGCTGGATTATCGCCAACTATGGCATCCTCAAAAAGGATCACTGAAGTAAATCTGGTTGGAACAGGTATTATTTTGGACGAATTTATTTGCCTAGCAGAACAAGGAACTGTTGCAGTTTGTATTTCTTCCATGAGTGGTCATTTTGCACCGAAAGAAGGACCACATACAGCAATCTTGAAAAAACCATTAGCAGAAAATATCATAGACACTATGGAACAAATGACGAAAGGTGATCAAGGTGCAGCCTACAGTTTATCTAAATTAGGTGTGCAACTAATTGTAGAGGATCAAGCATGGGATTGGGGACAAAAAGGTGCCCGTATCGTTTCTTTATCTCCTGGAACAATCAATACACCAATGGGACGTCAGGAAGCAGAACAACAAGAACAAATGAAAGTAATGCTGGATAATACACCACTTCAGCGTGAAGGAGAATCGAAAGAAATTGCAACAGCTGTAGAGTTCTTAATCAGTGATGCAGCATCGTATATTACTGGTACTGATTTGCTTGTTGATGGTGGTACGACTGCTAATATGAAGAAACTGCAAGCTAAACAAAAATAAAAAACTAGAATTAAATAAGACACCATTGAAAAAAGTCATAGCAATTACGCTGTGACTTTTTTACATTCCTATCGCATAGTTATAACTGAAAATATGAGGTCTGCATATTTCCTATAACAACTTACTAACCTAAATCAATATGATATGTTTTCAATAAATCTTTAAAAGCTGGACGCTCATTCCCATCCCGTCCAACAACATGATTTGCAGTCACCAATGCATTTAGTACCGCCTCTTCCGCAGCCTCTCCAATCGCTCGAAACGCTAAATCAATATCTTCCTCATGAATTGTTGAAACAGAAATCAAACTGGATTGCTTTTCATGGGGTATCTTCGCAGCGGTAGAAAAGCCGATAACAATCTCCCCGCTCCCATTGGAAATAATGGAACCAGTACGGGATAAACCTGTTACCGCTCTTTTAATTATCCGATTCAATTGTCTTTCAGATACAGGCAGGTCTGTACCAACAATAACAATAATTGAACCTTTATCCTTCTCCTCATAGGCTTTCGGGATGATCCTATCAAGCTCCTCCCCAACTGCTTTCCCCTTCACCTTCAGATCACTTAATTTTCCAAAGTTCGTCAATACCAAAACACCTAGGTTATATGTACCATGCTCCATGTTCATCACTCTTGAGGAAGTGCCAATCCCGCCTTTTAACGAATAACAAACCATTCCAGTACCCGCGCCAACTGAACCTTCCTCTACTTCTTTTGCTGTATTGTTCAAAGCCTTGAGAACATGCTCTTTCTTAACAAATCCCGCACGAATATCATTTAGCACCATATCATTACATTCACATACAACCGGATTCACCGTGCCAGTCGTCCTGCCGATTTCAGCATTTTGTTCCAGCATGTACGCAATCAATGCATCTGCAGCTGCTCCGATACTTAGCGTATTCGTTAAAATAATTGGTGACTCCAGTGTACCTAGTTCATTTATTTGTATCGTCCCTATGGTTTTACCAAACCCATTAATGACATGACTGGAAGCAATCAATTTTTCTTTAAAAATATCTCCCTGATGAGGTAAAATAGCAGTAACACCTGTTTGCGCCCTATTTTCACTAATTGTCACGTGCCCAACAGTTACTCCCTCGATATCGGTAATTGAATTGTTAGGACCAGTCTCTAAGCTTCCTATCTGTACGCCATAATCTCTTATTCTCTTTTGCTTGGACATCCGTCATCCCCTCCCCATATTCATCATTCTTTAATATTCATATCTTACCGATAAGCTATTATTATTTCAACTTCTCTATCCATCCCATAAACAAACATCCTGACTTCGCTATCAAAGCGGCATCAGGATGTTTGTATAGCTTTATACAGTTGGGAGAGGCTTCTTTAACCATTCCTTATAAAAAGTATCAATATCTGGCTCAAAGTCAAGTAAGATTGGATACCATGGCGGCACAGCTTCTGTTTCCAGCTGTGTTGCACAGCTAGGGCAGTAATATTCCCGAATGACTTGCCATTCTGGATCTGGTGACATTAATTTTGGATATATCTCGTTCATTAACTCTTCTGTATCACGTACAAACAGCCGGGCTTCTAATTTCCAGTTTTCCCGATAATCACAAAACTCATGTCCACAATCACACTTTACAATGCGATCGCCATTCTTCTTTTGCACGATATAAAGATGCAGTCCATATGGAAGTAAAATCGGATCGTCCCATGGAACGCGTTCCTGCAAAACTTCCAGGTGCAAATCAAAGCGATCCGCATCCTTGAAATTAGACATCATTTCCTTTAATTGATAAAACTCTAACGTACCATCGATTAACTCTTCAATTCTTTTTTTATCGTATACTGCCATCCTTTTCACCTCTTTCGTGTATTTATTGTTTCACTGCATTCTTTTTAAAACGGCTAATGCGAGAACCTAGTAAAGGTACACCCAATTCTTCTTCATAAATCATCCAGTCATCAGGCAGATTCCAAAATGCTTTAAATTCATCCGTAAATTTCTCACTGAGCGCGAAACTTTCAGCATACATATGCCTTACCTGGAGTGCTGCTTCCTTATTTATCACTTGTGCACGAGATTGTTTGATCCAATCTTTTGCAGGAACGCTGTGTTCTAATCGTTCTTCGCGAATTTGTTTACGTTTCTTCTCCGTTGCCATCAAATCAACATGATATGTGCCCTCTTTTTCCGTAAAGACACAGCCGTAAACCTTTTCTGCATATCTTAATAAAATATAGCGTTCATTTAAATCGCTTTCTACATCCTCTGGCTTTCTGTCAAGTGGGTCCCCAAAGCCCGGACCACCACGCAAATAGTTCATAATAACATCATAATCTTTAAAAACCTCTTGCGTTGTTACTGCCTGGCGATCACGATAAACTTTTTCCGCATTTAGGACGGTTTCGAATTCTGGATGATCAGGGTCTGTATCTCCACCCAAAGGAATCGGCAAATTCTTTTCTATTCTTTCTTTAATATCTGTATTGTTCGCTTGGAAGCGATATCCGGAAGCTGCTGGATAGCCTCCCATCAGACCACCATCAGTTGCCATAACGCCTGCTCCGGCCATAAACATTGTCCATTCTTCTGCACCCCAGCCAAGTCTTAAAGATTGCCAGCCATTTCCACCACGGTATTTGCCGGCACCACCAGACCCTGGAAGGACTTTTCTTCCTAAATAGACAAGCGGCTCCAGTAATTCCCAGATTTCCATATCCCCCATATCGCCCTCCGGGTTCCAAAGTGCAGCAGTATGACTCGCCCCATCTTGAACAGCACTGGCACCGACACCACTTGCAGATGTTTCAAAACTGTTCATGGCTGATAATTCACCATATTGATCATAACCCCCGCCCATTAACCAATTGGATGTATGTGCATTTCCTGCATTTATCTCTTCCAGATAACCCCGTCCGTAATAAGCACGAGACAGTCCACGCCACAATGGAGACCATGCCGCTACAAGCGCATGCCACGTATTGGAATGGGCAGAACGGATGTCATCCGGGTTAAACCATGATCCAAGCGGAATGCCAAATTCACTTGCATAATAGGCACCATCATTGATTCGGTCATTCGGAACAAGCGTTTGCGAAAGCATTACCCATATCCCACTGGTTATAGAAACTGGTGTAGCATTAAAGGGATGCCAGCCCCAGCGATTTGCTCCCTCAAAATCAATTTTTAGTTTTCCATCTTTATGAACAGTAATTTCAGATGGTGAATGGATAATCGTATCTAACTTAGCAAATGACGGTAGATCTAAATCTTTAAATGGAATGTCTACAAAAGAAGCTTGTCGATATTTTCCGGGAATTAACATTGTCTTTGACTGATTTACAAATCCGCGGCGCCCGTCTTCTATAATTTCACGCATAAACTGCTTGTATGCATCAACGCCTTCTTCCTTAACGACATCCAAGACTAAATCACGAATCATATGGCATCCAGCGATACGTGTTTTTTCATCTAATGTCCAATATTTCACTGCGCGTACAGAACGTGTACTTTCCAGCAGCCAATCTTTTGATAGCTCATCATTTTGTCCAATCTTCCGGCAGGTTACCTGATAGCCATCATCGTATCGTTGAACAGGACCCATCGGCATACTTCCCGGGGCACTTGCACCTGTGTCAATTACATGCGTTACACCACCTGCCCAGCCAATTACTTCACCTTCCCAGAAAATGGGCACTAAGGTGTGGACATCACAGGTATGCACATTTCCTACATGGTTATCATTATTACAGAAAATATCCTTATCATTGATACCGGGGTTATCCTCGTAATCATTATTAATCATAAATTTAATTGCCGCACCCATTGTTCCAACATGAATAATAATCCCTGTCGATGTTACAATTGAATCTGCTTCAGGCGTATATAAACTAAAACATAATTCACCTTCCTGCTCGACAATCGGCGAAGCGGCAACTTTTTTCGCTGTTTCTCTCGCATGCACAACACCACCGCGAAGCTTAGAATAGATTTTCTCAAACCGGATTGGATCCGATTCTTTAAAAGGAAGCTCTGTCAACCCCGCATAGTGACCGGTTTCCTTGCTAATTTCATCTATTTCCCGACGCATTTCCTTTAGGGTCTTCCCATCCCAGCCAATTGACTTCCTGGTTTTCTTCATATCATTTAGCTCTTTCGCCAAGTTGATAACCTCCTTCTATAAATGAATAACCCCTTAATGCAGATTGACGCGTATACACGCTGATGATTCCAACCGCGACAATCCTTCTCTCTATATAGCACTTCTATAATTCTCTTAAATGGAAAATCCGCTTTTCATCTAGATATGCTTCAAATCCACTTGGAACGACAAGCGTTGTTGCAGTTGATTCGATAATTGAAAAAGCCTTAATAACATTCCCTGGATTCAGCTTTTCCATCTCATAAATAGACGCATGAAGAAATTCTTTGTCCCAGTATATTTCCCGAACACCTAAAAATGCTTCATTAGGTGGTCTGCTGCCTGATAAGGACTCCTCAGGTATTTGTGGCTTAGGCACTTCCACAACACCACGAACAATCGCACCTGTAATGGAATAGCCCAGTTCCGGAGATAAGGCTGACTTCGAATAAACTTTTGAATATGTTTCTTCAAAGGTTTTTACGAGCGTTTCAAAATCTGCAATACTTGAAAAACCTGCAATAGGCGCTTCGATTTCAAGGTCATTTAATTGTCCTTGATATTGCATGCGATATAATAGTTTGAATTCAACTTCTTTACTCGAGTACTCATTTTTCTCAAATTCTTCAGCAACCTTTGCTTTTAGCTCAGTCCAAGCTGCTTGTAATTCCATGCCCGCTTGTAAAACAGCATCATCTTTCGCGTGCTCTGCCACATTGATATCCAATGTTTTATCATAACGATATTCAAAATCAGCTGCTCCACAGCCAAATGCAGAAAAGCCAGCCGCCCATGCCGGGATTAACACTTCTTCAAAGCCTAGTCCTTTTGTATATCCAGCGGTATGCAAAGGGCCCCCTCCACCATAAGAGAAACATACATATTGCGATGGAGAATAACCTTTTCCAAGAATCATCGATTCCAGATAATTACGCAGCTGAGATTCCAACAATTCCGTTACACCAAAGGCTGCATCCTCTACAGATAGTCCGAGTGGTTCCGCAATTTGCTTCTGAACAGCCTCATACGCTTTTTCTTTAGACAGCTTAATTGCGCCTCCAATAAAATTATCTGGATTGATAACTCCTAATACAACATGACAATCTGAAACAGTAACGGTTTCAATGCCGCCCTCAGGGTTACAAACACCAACTCTAGAACCTGCACTATCTGGTCCGAGCACCAAGTTTCCAAAGTTTGGATCTACTCGTACAAAACTTCCAGTGCCCGCTCCTGTCGTATCCATTGAAACAAGCGGCAATGAAAGATGGAGACGTGCCATAGCAGGATCGGTTTCAATTGATAAATCCCCTTCTGTAATCAAACCAATATCGAAACTCGTTCCACCAATATCCGAACAAGCAACATTTTTTAGCCCTAAATTATCACTTAAATACTTCGCACCAATCATGCCGCCAATTGGACCGGAAACACAAGTCCGCGCTAATTCATTTGCTTGGATGCCAATCGTTCCACCGTGACTCGCCATGATACGCAAGTCAAAATCTGCTCCTTGTTCTCGTAAAGAGTTATCCAGCATTTCTAATGTCTGTCGTGAAGGCTCCGCAGCATAGGCTTCAACAATTGTTGTATTCGTACGATGCGATTCCTTCCGAACTGGATAGTAGTCAACGGAAGCAAAAACTTTAATAGCTTTATTCTGTTCACTAATCATCTCTTCAGCAATATTGCGAATTCTTTTTTCATGATTAGGAAATTTATATGAATGAAGCAAACTAATGACAATTGCCTCGACATCTTGATCCAATAAAGTTTGAATTGCTGGTCTGATTTCACTTTCATAAAGTGGAATGACAACATTCCCAAATAAGTCTACTCTTTCTGTTATACCGACAGTCCATTTTCGCGGCACAAGCGGTTCATCAAAATGATGTGTATTTACATGAATTCGATCAGAATATGAATAACCTAAGTAGGATTGTGCTCCCCGTCCCATTCGGTGATTATCTTCTGTTCCTTTATTTACGATTAAGCCAACTTTTCGTCCTACTCGGGCAACTAAACGATTCAGCATGGCTGTACCGGAATAGACCCCTGCCAGCAGATTAGGATATTCCTCTTCTATTACCGCATCCCACTGTTCAAGCGCATCCACTGCAGAGTTTTTCAGACCAATATGCTCTTCTGTGGGTGTTGTCTGTGCTTTACCTACAACAAATTCCCCTGCCTCATCAATAATAAATGTGTCTGTCATTGTGCCACCTGCATCAATTGCAAGAATTTGTGACCTTGCCAAAATAGATTCGCTCCCTTCACTCATTAAGATATTTGGTATTCACAGCGTATCAGTGACAAAACATGCCCCCTTCCATTTTATTTGCTGTTGCCATGTTTATTGCAAACTTCATGCCAACTGTCATAGTGCCAATTTGTAAGCGTTCACATATATCCTGTTATTGCAGGGTGTTGCAAAGTGCGACAATTGTAGCGATACAAATACAAAGTAAGAAGAGAAAAAAGATGAAAATCCCTCAAAAAAGTTAGTAATTATTGCAAAAATTATGTAAATGGTATAACATGTTCAATAATAGTTCTCAAATACTATGGTCCTTATCTTCTATAGAGTGAAACTTCATTCAGTGGGAGTTTCTTTCACCCCAGCTAAATGTTAGTTGAACCAATCGGGGATTTACTGGCAGCTGTCCCCCACCTTCCCATTCTCGTTTTCATCTTGAATTCTTGAAATGGGGGTCTTACTGCCAGTTCATTCAGGATAAATATACTGTCACGCTTTTTTAAATAAATCTTTTAAGTTACTGTAAGTTACTGCCTAAATGAAAAGATATCGGATATCCATGATAATAGTCGTTTCAGGAACACGCAGGAAAATCTATGATTAAAGGAGGATAATCCCTTGAAAAATTCATTCACCTCAATGTATTCTTCATTAGATCTCACCTATGATGCCATTGAAATTAGACATTTATGGGAAGAATTTGTTACAAATCATGATTATCATAAAGCACAGCTGCCTATCAGAAACGATATACTAAAATCTTGGAAACGTTGTCATTACGATAGTGTTAATCCCCTTGCAACCCATGCCAGAGAGGGATTAACCACGATTGAACTAGAGCATCTTTGGCAAGAATCAGAACTATACTTAACAGCTAGACCAGTGATTGACACGTTATTTCAAAAGCTAAATGGAACGGGATATTTAATCACATTGAATGATGAAAATGGAAATATGATTTATATAAAAGGGGAAAAAGATGTTTTAAGAAAAACGGAGAAAATGAACTTTACAACGGGCATGGATTGGAGTGAGGCTGCCGCTGGAACAAATGCCATCGGAACGAGCATTGTAACTAAATCACCGATTCAAATCTTTGCAACAGAACATTTCTGTGAAGGTTTTCAATCTATGACTTGTTCTTCCACCCCCATCTTCCAGCCTTACACGAGAAAAGTAATCGGAGCAATTGACATCACAGGTTTATGGCCAAACGGGCAACCGCATACGCTGGGAATGGCTGTTTCCATTGCGCAATTGATTGAACAAGAACTTGCTAAATTGCATATCGAAAAATACAATTTTCTAACAGAATACTTTCATCAAAAGAAATTACAATGGAGAAATAATCTGATACTCGTTGTGAGTGATGACTTTCTGTTAATTAATGGCGATGAAGCATTAATGAAAGCCTTTAAATTAAATAGAATGACAGATTTAAAAGAACATCATGATCTCAATATCATTACCAAAGAATTGTACAAAGGAAACCATGAACCAGCAAGCCTTCCAAGTCAACTAAACCAAGTGGAAAGGCTAGGCTTTCGCTTTCATGATATCCAAATGATTCAATCATTACCCGGAGACCCAATTGGATATGCTATTTTATTCGATAGAAATTCACAAGATACCAGTAACACTTTTATCTCGCAGAAATATAATTTAATTGGGGAATCACCCAGTCTTCAACAGGTTTTAAAAAAAGCTGAAAAAGTAGCTCAGACAGATGTCCCCGTTTTATTAATCGGAGAAACTGGTACAGGTAAAGAAGAAATAACCCGCATGATTCATGAAGAAAGTAATCGAAAGAGAAAACCTTTCATTGCTATGAATTGTGGTGCTGCTCAAAAAGAGCTGATTGCCAGCGAATTATTCGGCTATGAAGGAGGAACATTTACAGGCGGGAATAAAGAAGGAAAAAAAGGCAAGTTTGAAGAAGCGAATGGGGGCACACTGTTTTTAGACGAAATTGGTGAAATGCCGTTTGATCAGCAAGTGCTTTTACTTAGAGTATTAGAAGAAAAGGAAATTACCAGACTAGGGTCTTCAAAAACAATCAAGGTTGATGTAAGGATTATTGCTGCGACCAATAAAGATTTATTAGAAATGGTTGAAAAAGGGCAATTTCGCAGAGATTTGTATTTTAGACTAAATGTAGTAGCACTTGAAATTCCGCCTTTACGAGATCGTAAAACAGATATACTGCATTTAGCCAATCATTTTATTGCCAGATTCACTGAAAAATATTATGTTTCTCCTTCACAGCTCTCCAAAGAGGCGATAAAACTGATAACGAACTATCAGTGGCCGGGAAACATACGAGAACTTCGAAACGCAATGGAGCATGCGGTTATTTTCAGCTCATCAGCAGGATTAATTGAGCCTTCATATTTACCTGATTATTTACTGGAAAGTGTGCAAACAATTCCTTTCAATCATGAGAATGAAAACAACCTATCTTTGGCAGACCAAGTAGAAAAGCAGCAAATCAGCGAACTGTTAAAAAATAATAATTGGAATATATCAGCTGTATCAAAAGAAATGGATATGGCTCGCTCCACTTTATATCGTAAAATAGAGAAATATAAGCTTCACAGAGTATAGATAAAGGTTGGGATTGTGTGGCGGGCGCGCTGATTCGACAAAAACACGCGCATAAAAGCGGGTTTGACGCGCACGAATGGTGATTAGCCGCGCGTGAATGATGGATTGCCGCGCATACTTGAGGATGATGCGCGGGGAAAAGCAGTTGATGCGCGCAGAACTTAGGTTCATGCTCAGGTAACTGCTTTTCATGCGCGCGAAAACTTGGTTGATGCGCTTTCCTATCAGTTTAGCGTGTATTTTTACTATTTTTTAATATAATTAAACTTTTATTTTCTTATTCTTTCGGTTCCAAATCCTCAATTGAATCAATATCCAAATAAGCTGGTACCGCTAATCCAATCCTTGCACCCTCGAAGCTCGGTCCAAGATCTTCAAATTCACCTTCGTATTCGGCATATAAATCACCATGCGTTGTTGGTATCCATGGAGATAGAGACGCATCTGCCTCTCCACTTGCAATTGCTTCAAACATAATCGCTGGGTCAACTGGCGTAAGTGTAACATCATAACCTTGTCTTTCTAATATGGTTGTGGCGACAGTTGCTGTGAACATGGCCTCATCCCAAATTGTTGTAACAATTTCTATTGGTGTACCATCCACTTCATCTAAACCTTCTGTCCATTCTTCCACGGTTTCCATATTCTCTTCTACCCAATTCTCAGCTATTTCATCAAATTCCATATCCAAAGCATCCAGCAGTGCTGATTCTATATCTGAAATCTCCCAATATAATTGATCAAGAATAGTATACGCTTCAGGTAATTCATCCTTTAAACCATTTCTGACAATCGTTGCACTGGATTCTTCTTGCCCGTAGACACCCTCAGGGTCATCTAAAAATTTCAAATCCCACTTTGCAAACTTATAATGCGGAGACCATGCAGTAACAATAATTGGTTCTTCCTTATCAATTGCTTCACTTAATGCTGTCAACATTGCACCTGTTGAAGATACTTCCTGTTCCCATCCAGAAAGATTATCATATGCAGCAATAGCCTTTTCATTTATTTCCGTTTGTCCAGCTCCAGGCTCAAGACCAGTGATTGTATAATTCATTTCTTTACTCACATTTGCCTCAGCCTGCGTTTCTCCATCATCACTTCCACAACCAGCGATAAATAGAGATATTAATAAAGCCACTGCTGCTCCATACCTTTTTAAAGAATACATACTATAAAAAAACACCCCTAAATTTCTATTTTGCTATTCTTTCCGGAAAAGATAACTCTTTAAGCGTATAACTATTAACCCTTTTATTCAAATAGCGAATTCACTCATTTCCGAACATAAAGCCTATATATTTTGATTATACTGGTGATTTTTCCAGTTAAGGATAGATTTGATTCAGATTACTCCATATAACACCCGCACTTCATTTAGGATTAATTTCGAACGAACAAATAGAGATATACAGGAATAGATACCGTAATAGTTGATTATTCTAAGAAAAATAGATAATATATTTAAGGTTAATGAAAACGAAGGAAAGTATGGTGAAATATGTTTGAAAAAATATTTAAGCTAAAAGCAAATAACACAAAAGTTCAAACAGAGCTTACAGCTGGTCTGACAACTTTTCTCACCATGGCCTATATTATCGTTGTGAATCCAGCCATTCTTTCTGGGGCTGGAGTGCCATTTGAACAAGTATTCATGGCTACTATTATCTCGGCAGTAATTGGTACATTAATGATGGGATTATTTGCAAATTATCCAATTGCTATTGCTCCAGGCATGGGATTAAATGCATACTTCGCTACAGTTGTGGCAACTCAGGGATTATCATATCAGGTTGTTTTTGGCGCGGTGTTTCTCGCAGGGATATTATTTCTGCTGCTAAGCTTGACTAAGTTACGCGAAACATTAATCAATCAGATACCAAATAGTTTAAAATTTGGTATCACCGCAGGAATTGGATTGTTTATCGCTTTCGTAGGTCTCAAAAATGCTGGAATTGTCGTGCCAAATGAGGCAAACATAACAGGATTGGGTGATTTAACCGATCCAATGGTTATACTGACGATTGTCGGGTTATTCCTCACACTGGTTTTATACGTTTTAAATATAAAAGCTGCGTTATTTTGGGGAATGGTGATTACTGGAGTAATTGCCGCGTTTACCGGACAACTTGCGTTTGATGGTATTATTTCTGCTCCACCTGCTCCAGTATTTTTTGATTTAGATATCGCGGGTGTATTTTCTCACGGTCTTTATACTGTCATTATCGCATTTCTGCTCGTTACTCTTTTCGATACAACTGGAACTTTAATTGGTGTTGCAGAACAGGCTGGCTTTTTAAAAAACGGCAAGCTTCCGCGTTCGAAACAAGCATTATTAGCGGATGCAACTGCAACGACAGCTGGCGCTATGTTTGGGACTAGCCCATCTACTGCTTATATTGAATCTACTTCAGGAGTAGCTGCAGGTGGAAAAACAGGCCTAACCTCACTCATTGTAGCTGCGCTCTTTGCAGTATCCATTTTCTTTACGCCGATTATTAGTGCTATTGCTGGTGTTCCGGCAATTACTTCACCAGTCCTGATTATTGTCGGTTCATTTATGATGCAAGGTTTAGCAAAAGTTGATTGGAGATCCTTTGATGAAGCTTTTCCAGCTTTTATTACGATGCTGGCAATGCCATTTACAGCGAGTATCGCCACAGGAATAGCTGTTGGTTTCATTACTTATCCGCTGATGAAGCTAGCTAAAGGAAAAGGGAAAGAAGTGCATTGGCTAATCTATTTGTTTGCTGTGCTATTTCTTCTGCAGCTGATTTTCTTTCCAATGAGCTAAAGAAATGTTTTTTTAAAAGAAGGAAAAAGCCGCGTGAAATCATATATTTATACTGATTTCACGCGGTTTTTGATTATAGTTACCTTTACTGTCTGCTATTTCTTAGCTCTGCAAAACGGCTTCCTATTCTTCTGTTACCTTGAAGAATGTGCGGATCGCTGGGATTCCTGTTCCAGGATGATCGTCACGATACGTCAATTGCGGCTTACGATAAATATCTGGAATTTGCACTTTTCCTTGATATATAGAAGGATAAATATCAAGTACATGATAACCAGAATCTCCAGACGCCACAAGAGGAAATGTGACAGTACCCTGGCTATTAAATCCACAAACATATCCAACATAAGCATTATCATACGTTACACCCATTGCATTATCATATTCAGTCCAGCCTGAACCTTTAATAACAACAGTAAATTCCGTTCCTGGTGGTCCTTCAGAAGGTGTGATTGATTCAACTGATGGCAAAATTTGCAGATACGTTTGACCGTATATTTCCTCATCAACCTTCACATCAATTAAATGCGGAAGTCCTCCAAGATCATCTGGTACTTCGAAAGGAAATATAAATTCGCCATTTTCATCTGTTTTAACAGTACCTAACTCTGATACTTCGGGACTGAAGCCTTCTGGCGTTACCCGGTTTCCAAACATCGTATGCCATTCCAAAGTAACATCGGCATTTTTCGGTAGTCCACTGCCAGTCATTTCAATTGCTTCATCAACTATTCCCTCTTCTTTATCTAAAGAAATTTGGACATCCTTTTTATTTTCAGCATCAGGCATTTGAATTCCACCTAATGCAGGTGACGGTGGTTCTTCTACGTAGACTAAGTCTGTTTCTGGCTCATCATCTGTCACTTTAAAAGTAAAATTCTGTGTATGAATATAATTAATTGCTGATGAATCGCGACTGATATATGGAGCACCGGAAGCTCCACTTTCGATGGTAAGCATATGGTCTCCAATGCCGCCAGCTGCACGTACAACACCTTTTGCCTCTCCATTTGTAGAGACAGCAGTAAACATTCCAGTATAGGCATTATCATAATTAAGATGCCACACACTGCCATACATTTTCCAGCTTAATCCTTCTCCAGTAATTTCAATTTCTGTTCCGATTGGGCCAGATTCAGGTGAGATACTAAATACCGTTTCAACGAAAAAGTTTGCTTTAGCAACTTTTTTGCCGTTTTGGTAAATGATTATATCATGATCGTCACCAAAACCATCTGGAATAGTAACGGTGCCGCTCCAGCTTCCAGCTTCATCCGCTGTTCCCTCTGCAAGCTCCTTTTCTACTTCATCATAAAGCACGCTATTGAATGAGTAGTTGTTTTCCTTATTTATATCAAAACTGCCTTCCATATCTGCATATACAACTTTTACAGGTTCGTTTGGCTCAAGTTCTTCTGCGCTCAGATGAACCTCATCACCAATTCTGCCTTCAGATTTATCCAGCTCCAGCTTTCCAGTAAGTATTTCTTTTTCCTCTGATTCTGCATTATCTTCTTCTGATTCACTATCTGCCTTTTCACTATTCGTCTCTTCATTTGATTGATTATCTGTATTTTTTTCTGAGTCTTCCGATGCACAAGCGGTTAATGCTAAAAGAACGGTCAGCAGCAATACAAATAATAGATTTTTAGTTTTTAGCATATTTTAACCTTCTGTTGCTTCGATAACCGTAAATTTAGAAGGCTCTACATCAAATGGTTCGTACTTATATTCTTTCCCATCAACCGTTGCGATAATTTCATATTCCAATGTACCAGTAGCATAATCTTCAGGAATTGTCCAAGCAATTGTATAAAGCTGTGTATCTTCTCCATGATTGCCTAGTTCCATATCAAACTCTTGCCCATCTTCCAGGACTACTTTAACATCTGCATCCTCAATTAACTCGTTAGTAGCAGCATCATTTACTGTTGCTCTGAAAACCATACGCCATCCTTGTTCAAAGCGACTATTTACTACACAAACTGCATCCTCTACTTCATGTGAATTAATTGTATCCGCCTGAATAGTTGCAACTCTATCTTTAGAAGATGCTTCTTCTGTTTCATCTGTTCCCTTAGCATCCGAATTGGAATCAGAATCATTACTGCATGCCGAAATTAGCATACTTGAAATAAATAGAACAAACATTAATAATAAAAATCTTTTTTTCAACTTCATTTGAAGTCCCCCTTTTATTAGCAAACATTGATATAATTACTTTACTATTAACAGATATATGTTTTTACTTCCCCCGATATACTTCTGCTGGTATTTACAAAAGCCACTCTCCTTAATGATGCTTTTGTCACAACATGCATAGACCCTCTTTTCAAAGTACTAATGAATATCTTTCTTTGCGGCAGATATTTTCTCTTTTTGTATTTGGATTTACGTCAATCATAAACTTTAGTCCCCCTTTGCTATGAATTTTATGAAAAGACTTTTTTTAATTCCTACTACCTAATAACAAATATAAATAAAAGCATTTTCAAGACTATTTTACTCCTTTACTATAAATGTTACAAGCATATATTTAATAGAAAACTAGCACCATGAACGGGTTTTCATATATTCTTCTCAATTTCTCCATAGAAACTGGATATTTATTCTTTATACTCACTATTGTAACGTTAAATATGAAGCCAAGGAGGAAATAAATATGAAGAAAGGCTTACTTTTCAGCCTATTATTAAGTTTAATTTTGGTACTTGCAGCATGTGGCGGGGATGATGGCGATACATCAAGCGACACTTCAGATCAAACAGGTACGGATTCTACAGAGGAAAGTACTGATGAAACGGATGACAGTGCTGCATCAGACGAAGCTGCTGCAAATAATGAAATCACAGTAGTTGGCTCTAACTTTGAATTTGACCAGGATGAATATGTTGTACAGTCAGGAGAAGAGGTTACATTAACATTTGTCAATAAAGAAGGTAATCACGGAATTTCTATTGATGAATTCAATGTAAATATTCAAGGAGATGGAGAAGCAACTTTCGTCCCAGAAGAACCAGGTGAATATAAAATTTACTGTAATATATTCTGCGGCGAGGGGCATGAAGATATGGTTGCGACACTAGTTGTATTATAAGAGGGTAATCAAAAAGAGCTATTCGTAAAAAATAGCTCTTTTTGATTTTAGAAACGGATTACTCATTTATCCATTGATAGCCAATACCCCAGATTGTTTTAAAATGAGCAGCAATAGGGAAGCCTGCCTTTCCTATTTTCTCTCTTATATTCTGAACATGAGAATCCACTGTCCTTTCATCAGTAACAGAAGTATATCCCCATAATACACTGATTAATTGCTCCCGAGAAAAGACTTGGTTTGGATGTTTGATTAAATGCCCCAATAAGGTAAATTCCTTTGGCGTTAGTTTAATCGCTTTTTTCTTATATACTAGTTTAAAGCAATCTTCGTTCCAGTACAAACCATCAATGTCAATTTCTTTCTTAGGCTTTGTCCTTCTTAGCACTGCTTCCATTCTTGCCAACAGTACTTCTTTATCAAACGGCCTGATAATATAATCATCAGCACCAAGCTTAAAGCTTTTTACGATAACCTCTTTATCAGCACACGCTGTTACAAAGATAATTGGAATATCCGAAAACTTTCTGATCTCCTCACAAAGATTCCAGTCAGCCATTTCAGGAAGATAAACATCAAGTAAAATCAGTGAAAAGTTCTCTTCTTTTATATAACTTAAAGCCTTATTTACACATACAGCTTTTTCACAAAGATAATTTTCCTTTTTTAAATATGTCTCTAATTGTTCCTGCTTCCGCATTTCAACATCAACTAAAAGTACTCTATCCATTTCTTCACCTCTAGTATGTTCATTTCTACTTTCATGATAAATGCCTTTAAATATAGATTCTTTGACGCAGGTCAATTTTTTCAAAAAAAACTCTAAGTGGAAAAGTATCACAATCCCATCTGCAATATCAATTTTGCATTATCAACTAACCATCATAAAATTCTTTGAATCTTTTTGCTCAGTTCATTCGTATAAGTATTAGATGAAAGCGAGGGTTAGTATGAAAAAATTTACAGGTTTTATACTCATAGCATTATTTGGAATTCTGTTTTTCCCTATACAAGCATTCGCAGTTGACTTTACCATTAATGAAACAAACATTGATGCCTATTTGCAGGAAGATGGGGATGTTCATGTGACAGAATCCCACACCTACGACTTTGATGGAAAATTTAAAGGAATTACCCGCAGCCTTATTCCCAAAAAAGGAACTTCTATCAGTGATTTTCAAGCTGTTGAAAATGGAACATCTCTAAAGGTAGAGATTGAAGACGAAACCTACAAGATTTTCCGCAGTGGAAAAAATGAGACGATCACGATAGAGCTATCCTATTTGATAAATGATGGAGTCGAGGTCTATGAGGATATGGCACAATTTTATTGGCCATTTTTCGACTCAAATAATGAAAGTGATTATGAAAATTTAACGGTTTCTGTCCACCCTCCCCAAGCAGCCAATGATGCCATTGCATATGGTTTTGATGAAGCTTATAATACAGAAACGATAGAAGATAATGGGAACGTTATTTTTCAAATTGGAAATGTGGACAGTGGAAAAAACGGGGACATCCGCGTAGCCTATGACAGCACTTTATTTTCTGCTGCTCCAACTAATAAAACAATCCGCGATGAACTCATTCGTGAGGAACAGGAACTAGCGGAAAAACGTGCAGCCTTTCTTCATCGGCAGGAAACGCTTGGAAAAATCGCTCCTTATATCGTCAGTGCATTCGGGCTGGGTTTACTGCTATTTACTTTTTATGCATGGAGAAGAAAAGGAACAACCAAACTGGAAGCTGAGCGATTATTTTCTGCAGTTTCCCTGCTTCCTAAAGAAAGAATGAGCATGCCGGCAACCATCCATTATTTTCGAAATAATATGGCTGGGTTCGGGGAATTACTGACAGCTGGAATGATGGATTTAGTAAGGAAAGGAAATATTAAAGCTGATGAAAATGAAACTTACTGGCTTGTAGACGATAAAACAGAATTCAAACACGAAGCACTGCTTATCAACCTCTTATTTAAAAAGATTGGTAAAAATAATACATTTTCATTTGAACAGCTGGAAAGCTATACAAAAGATACAAAAAAACAGAAAACCTTTCATAGCGATTTATTAGCATATCAAAAATCAATAGGGGAGGAAATTAATTCACATCATTTGTTTGACAAAAGTGTAAAACTGCGCGTCATTATTGGCATTATCGCTGTACTGCTGATTCCGTTCAGTATTATATTGGGGATACATCACCTATTTATGTGGGTTTTATTCAGTATGATCATTATATGTGGTTTTCTCGTGTTCGCCTCTTTCTATCAACCGCGGACAGTAATTGGTCAGCTTATTAAATTGCAATGGCAGCAATTTAAGGATAATTTTACCGATTTACAATCCGATCGCTGGAATACCTTATCAAAAGATGATAAAGAACGTGCACTTATATTTTCAGCTGGCCTAAAGGACAAAAAGCTGCTGGAAAAAAATAAAACATTTATAGAAAATGATTTATCTTTTAATAATCATACAACTTCTCATTTATTATTGTTATTGTCACTGTCAACAGCAGCTAATACAAGTTTTGGATCAGCCTCCCTTGCAGCTGCGAATTCTGTGAGCAGTTCAAGTGCTGGGACAGGTGTTGGTGGCGGTGGAGGAGGCTCTGGAGCATTTTAAATCGTAAATTTCGATGGATTCAATGCAATTTTCTGTTAGAGGAAACTTACATTTGAATGAAGGCATTTCCTTCCCTCTCCGTTTTAAAAGGGGAAGGAAATGCCTTTCGTTCTTTATAACCCATGATTTGGATTACGATTTTGTCTAGAGTGATTCGCATTTTTTACCTTTTTAGAACCTTGTAATGGTTCTCCATAGGGCTGTTCTGGACTTTGTGGAAGATCCGGATTTTTGTTTTGTTTCGGTCCTTTAGGTCTTGAACTCATGATTGATTACCCTCCTTCCTTATAGGAATAGCTTTTGAAGAAAGGAAGGTGATTATTCCTTTCTTCCGTTTCCCCCTTAAAGAGCGTGTTCAAAAAGGAGGATAAAAAGGACCGAGAAGTTCGAGGTGGCGAGAGCTCCCGGCACCGGAATGTACGTTCATAGGTACATGAGGAGCGGAAAAGTGAGCATTCGTGCGAAATTCGAAGTGTCATTTTTACCGGACTTTTTGAACATCCTCTTAAAGAAAGTTTAAAATACAATCAATCTCTTTATTGACGGTTCTATTGATCACACACCTGACACCAAGCCCCACCCTATAAATGAAACTTCCTTGCAATATTTTTTTTAATCCGTTCTGGCAAGCCGTATTTGACATAAAGCATAATTAATAAAACCGGTAAGACCTGGAGGATTGTAACAATAATCCAATGCAGAAGATTCGTTTCATTCCGGTAGCTTTGAATAAAAAAGTTAATCCACATCGTAAGGATGACAATAGCAATAAACAAAGAACCAATAATATTAAAACCTCTCACAGGCAGAGCTCGAATCACACTCCAGTAACATACTCCGATTACCGTTGTCCCCGCGACAATGGGAAATGCCAAAGGAAAGAACCATTCCAGCGTCCCATCGAAAGCATCAAGGCCATATAATAAAAATAAAGCATCCAAACCAATTCCAATTATTACTTTATAATAGCTTCTGACATAACCAAATGAAAAATAGAACATGACCCAGCCAGCAAGAATACTTAAATTACTATACCTCGACCAGGTAAACGTCTCATGCAATTCATAATCAATATAAAATAGAAGAAAAACGGCTACGAACGCTAATAAGGTAGTGAAAATAAAAATACGATTTAAAACCCTTCGGAAGTATACAGGATACGGATTGGCAGCTTTAGGAAACTTCTCTGCCCTTTCCGCATCGGCTTCTTCATTTATTTTTGGAATAGGGAAATTACATAGCGGGCAAGGACGATTATCTCCTTCCACCCCTACTCCGCATTTCGGACAATAGGCCATCTTCATTCACCTCATCATTTGTTTCAATCATTACATCGATTCCCAGCTTCCGAATCCGGCGAAAAAATTCCCTCTCTAGTATCCGGTCTTTTGATAAATTACCAAAAGAAAGATACATATCCTGGTCATAGCTCATTAATAATGCCTTTACTTTATTGCCAATGCTCGGAGGCGGGTAACATTCAAATCTTTCAATAAACACCTTTAATTCATTTGGAACATCGGCAGCTCCCAAGTTGGATAAGCCACTTGTATATTGACCTTCACCAAAAAATGAATAGATTGAAGGTGCTACAATGTCCTTAATAGGTGACGGCATTAACCTTAGGGCTAAATTACGCTCACTGATAACGCTGCGCTTAATATGCTGCTTTAATTTTTTGGGCGTGAGCAAACGGCTAAACTCAATTTTTAATTCATTGATAATTTCCTCAAACGTATATTCACCAAGCCTTGCATCGATGGAAGGCGTGATACTCACAAAAAAATTTCGCATCGTCTTACTTTCAAAAAAAGATCGCATATTAACGGGAACATTCATCACAATTGGTCTTCTCCGTCTGGACGTGTTTTCTTGAATGTGCAAAAGACTTTCGATATAGACAGCAGTCAGGAAAATTGTAATAGAAGTATGATATTCTTTTGCTTTTTTCTTCAGCGCTTCCACACTCATAATCCCAGTCACAATATGGTAATGACCTTTATTATCCAATTGAAGCGGCAGCTTAAATGTTTTTCCAAATCGTGACTTTTGCACGGGAGTCTTTTTATCATAATACTTTCGGAATGCATTTTCAGTTTCCAGTTGGAGGTCTTCATTGCTTACCGTTTCCTGTTTTAGCGGCACGGATTCTTTCAAATGAAGATATTGCTTCACAAGTTCATTTAAAAATCTCAAGCCTCCAGTACCATCCGTCATACTATGGGATAATTCCAAAGCAATTCTATTTTTAAAATATAATACCCGATATGGAAAAGAGCCACGCTTTTTAATGGATAAACTCATACATGGATAATACGTTTCCTTCTCTACCTTTGGCATTTGTTCCGTCCATTCAAAATAGTACCAAAAGAAGCCTTGCTTTAACTGAACTTTAAAAAAAGGAAAGCGTTCCAGTGTCGCTTCCAATGCCCGTTGCAGGTGGGCAGCTTCAACTGGAGAAGTGAGTGTTGCAGATAGTCGAAATAGAGTGGTTGCTCGAGAGGACATAATAGAGGAATAGAGTTTTCCAGCATTGTCTAACTTGTACCATGAATTGTTGTATCGCATATTTTCACCGCTTTTCCTGTTGTTTCTAGGTTATTGTATCATAGATGAGAGGGAGGGAGAAATGTGGAGGGTTTACAAAAAAATGCAGCTCTGAAGTTCTTAGCCTGCAGATTGAGCTATGATTTCTGTAGGCTTATTCTTAATTGAATTCGTAAAACATAAATGACGATTTATTTCCTGCTATCATCCCGAAAAAGAGAAGATACAATTTTATTGCAATACACGCTCTTCACTTACATCCTGAAGAAAGCGCCTTGTTCTCTCTTCTTTTGGGTTATTAAATATTTCATCAGATTCACCTTCTTCAATAATTAATCCGCCATCCATAAAGATCACTCTGTCAGCTGCATCTTTCGCAAATGCCATTTCATGTGTGACTACAATCATCGTCATTCCTTCTTTAGCTAATTCCTTCATTACTTGAAGCACTTCTCTGACAAGCTCAGGGTCTAGTGCTGATGTTGGCTCATCATAAAGCATGACCATCGGCTCCATTGATAGCGCCCGGGCTATTGCAACCCTTTGTTGTTGACCACCTGACAGTTGCGCGGGATAATGATGCATTCTATCAGCTAAACCGACTTTTTCAAGTAGTGATATTGCTTTTTGCTTTGCTTTTTGACGATCCATCTTTTTAATTACGATTGGTCCCTCCATCACATTTTCCAATGCTGTCTTATGAGGAAACAAATTAAATTGCTGGAATACAAACCCCGTATTCTGCCGTAATTGACGTATTTGTTTTTTTCTCTCTTTATTCATTGGAGCCCCTGCAATGATTTCCTGTTCTCCAATGTTTAAAACACCATCATCTGGTTCTTCTAAAAAAGTAATGCAGCGTAATAAAGTTGATTTACCCGAGCCACTCGGCCCCATGATCACGACAACCTCACTTTTTTCCACTGTCAAATTGATATCCCTTAAAACGATATTTTGATTAAAGCTTTTCTTAATGTTCTGGAGTTTTATTACTTCCACCGCATTCACCTCTTTTCTTATGCTAAATGTCTTGAAGTTCTTTTTTCAAAACGATCTAATATTACCGTGAAAAATGTAATGATAACCCAATAAATAACTGCTGCAGCCAAATAAATTGTTAGTGGTTCAAACGTTTTAGCAATCATCAATGTAGACATTTGGAGCAATTCTGTTACTGTTATCACCGAAACCAAGGAGGTATCCTTGATTAAAATAATATAGGTGTTGGATAAAGTTGGTATTGCGATTCTAATACTTTGTGGCAGGATAATCCTTCTCATAGCCTGACCATATGTCATCCCCATTGAAACTGCTGCTTCCATCTGTCCTTTATCGACAGCCAGAATAGATGCGCGAAATGACTCGGATAAATATGCACCGGCGTTCAAACTCAACGCCAATACACCTGAAGAAATCGGACTCAACGCAATACCAATCTGCGGCAAACCATAGTAAATCACGAAGATTTGTACTAACAGCGGGGTTCCACGAAACATCGATACATAAATTGTCCCCGCGGCTTTCAATAGTTTAACTTTAGAAATTCTGGCTAAAGCTGTGAAAAAACCAAGTATTAATGCAAATAGGATTGAAACCACAGCTAAACCTATTGTAACTAATGAAGCCTTTAGTAACGAAGGTAATACTTCTATGATTATCGCCAGATTCAACGTTTGTTTTCCCCCTTTCATTTATCCCGAATTAACTGGC
The DNA here is from genome assembly GCA_032085455.1 of Oceanobacillus sp. Taxonomy (GTDB): domain Bacteria; phylum Bacillota; class Bacilli; order Bacillales; family Amphibacillaceae; genus Oceanobacillus. Next base: position 102,561 of record DAMDKS010000005.1, on the reverse strand, counting down.
AGTAGTATGACCCCCACTCCAAGAATTCGTAGTGAAAACAAGAATGGTAAGTGGGGGACGATTGCCGCTGGTTCAACTAACATTCAGGGAGAATGAAAAAACCACTGAATGAAGTTTCACTTGATAAATCTATTCTACTTTTACAAAATGCTTTATTTTAATCCCTTTTTCCCCTAATTCATTGATAAATGGAGAGAAACGTTCACCAATAATTATATTCTCAATAGGAACTACCCCTTTTTCTTCCACGTTTCCGTTAAGGATCCATTTTGCCATCAACATTGCCGGGATGGCAGTCGTTTTAGCCATCGAAGTAATATCACGCTGCTGATCATAGAAATCTACCATTTCCCAAGTGCAGGTCGTATTTTTGCCATTCTTTTTTCCTGATGTTGTAACTCGAATTACGGTTATATCCTCGTTTGATTTACCCTGTAACTGTGGCTCCAAGACCTTCTCAGTAAACTTTCTGGGACTTAATATCTTTCCATCTATATTTATGTTATCTTCATCCAAAAAACCCAGCTCAGCAAGAACAGACATCTTATTCCAATGCCCTGCATAACGAACCGTTTTCTCATATAAATTTTTAACTTTGTCCTTGAGCGTATATGCTGTACTGTGTGCATCAGTAATAACAGCCTCACACTCTCCTACAGGTTCGGGAAATGTCATTTTCTCCAGTCCCGATAATGCTGGCAGGTGAATCAGGCTTCCATTCTCCACGGCTAAAGCAGGTCGTGTATATAATCCCATTACACTCTCAAGCCGAAATACAATTTGATACCATAATGGTGGGGCTGGGTATCTCGGGATCCCCCCACAGACCATGATTGCTTCATCAGCCTCATCAAGCATCGCAATTCCTTGTGCTGCTAAAAAGTTCGTTATCCCCGGTGCGACACCACATCCAGGCACGATGATGATACCTGCTTCTTTAGCAGCATTATCAAGTTCCAGCTTTTCTTCAAATTTAGAACCTACTAAATCTACCAAACTGCATTTTGCAGCAATTGCTGCCTTGGTTGCTGGTAAAGTTAAAGCATGTGGCAAGCATGCAATTGCCACATCAGCTCCTTTTATAACTTTGTATATATCTTCTTCACTCTGCATGTTCCTTACTTTACCAGTCACTTTCGGGTTTTCGGTGATTTCCAGGCATTTATCTATACTCCGCTTCACACCATCAACAACTGTTACTTTTTGTATATTACTGTATTCCGCCACTTCACGTACTACCGTTGTACCAATCATGCCTGCCCCTAATACAACTACGTTCATACATTTCCTCCTCACTCTGCAGTTATTTAATCAATGGTTCCGATGCAAACCACTTTTTATAAATTTCATCATATGTGCCGTCTTCCTTCATATCATTTAATTCTTTATTTAATCTTTCCACAAGTTTGTCGCTGTCTTTTTTCACAGCCATTCCTATTTCGTCCTTATTTAAAATATCACTCGTAATTTGGATTGGCAGCTCTTGTTCTTTAATGTTATAACTCATCAGCAATTGATCATTAATAATCACATCCAATCTTCCATTAACGAGATCTTGAATATAATCGTTCACACTTTTATAAAGAGTTACATCGGCCCCATCAACACTATTTGCGACCTCTTCAAAAGTTGTTCCGCCACCTACGCCAACTTTTTTCCCTTTTATATCATCTAACTCGGAGATATCATTCGTATCCTCTCGAGTGATTAATACGGAACCAGTAACAACATAAGGATCTGTAAAATCCACACTTTTTTCCCTTTCTTCTGTAACAGTCATTTGTGCAATGATCACGTCAAATTTATTTGCATCTAATCCGCCAATAAGACTATCCCACTGCGTAGCAAAAAATTCAGTTTTTACTCCTAATCTGTCAGCTAGTTCATTAGCGATATCAGTATCAAAACCAGCATAGTCCTCGTCATCAAGAAAATTAAAAGGCGGGTAAGTACCTTCAAACCCTACTTTTAATACGCCAGATTCTATAATTTCATCAAGGCTGCTTCCCCCGTCACCTCCACTGCCCTCTTTTTTGTCCCCACTTCCACAAGCAGTCAAAAAGCTTAATAGGATCAACGTTAAAAAAATCAGATAAAACTTCCTCATTATTTACCCTCCCTTTTATGATTGCGCTTACAAAATATATGAAATTGTGCATTGCTTCCTCTTTTTTTAATTCCCTCTATAATGTACAATCAAATTGTAGTACAATTATATGTAGTTTAACCCGGAATATTATTAATTGTCAATAATTTTTTAAATTATACTTTAAAAGAAAAGCAATACGTTGGGGGTTTTAACTTGAATGGAAAACAATCGATAAAGCAGACGGTTTATCGCAAATTAAAAGAATCAATTCTTACTAGGAAGCTTGCTCCAGGCAAACAACTAATTGAAAGCACGATTTCAGAAAAACTAAACGTCAGCCGGACACCAATTAGAAATGCAATTGATTTGCTTGCTGAAGAAGGTCTTATCGAATTAATTCCAAATCGCGGTGCCTTTGTCATCAATCCTACTCAAGATGAGGTATTGCAAGCTTATACGCTGAGGAAGGAATTAGAAATATTAGCAGTCAGAACAGCAATAAACCACCTGGTGGAAAATGATTTTACAGAAATGGCAAGCTTTATAAAAAAAGAAAGAGAAGCATTGCAGAAGAAAGACATCATTAGCTATTTAGAAGCCAATCATGCCTTTCACATGGCTATAGCTAATCGGTGCAGGAATAAATTTTTAATTGAATTTATTGAAAAACTCATCAATAAAACATCTGTATATCTGATATTATTTGATATATTTTTTGAAGAAAATTCACCACAGCCATACGGATATAAAGAGCATCAGCAGATTATCCAATTACTGAAACAAAAGAAGAATAAAGAGGTGGAAAGTTATTTATCAAGCCACTTCGATCATGCAATGAATAGCCTGGATATTCGTACAGAATATAAAGATTTGGAGGATATTTTTTAAAAAAAGGAATCAAGTTACATGGACAAGAAGCCGAATAACGGAAACAGTTTTTCATTTCCGTTATTCGGCTTTATTTTTTCCTATTAAATGCTTGAAATATAAAATAAATGAGTACAGCTAAAACAGCATAAACCAGAAATAATACAATAAATCCCCATAAGCCCATTACTGCATCTGCAAATTCCATATTTCCTCTGTTCGTGATGGCCTGCTGTAACTCTATAGCGAAGACGAGGACAACCATTACGGTAAAGGTATAAATAAAAGAAATAATAGCCGTACTCCATTTCATTTTTTCAATAATTTTAAAGAAGAAATATACAACGAAAAAAGTTACCATTCCAATAATACCAATTACCCAGAAATGAAGTTCCTTATCTGACATATGCAAACCAAACATATCAACCAGCAGATCATGAATGTTATTCACGATTTCCGCTAATGCAATGATTATTTCTTTCAAAGAAAATCCCCCTAAAAATAAATAATATGTTAGGTTTAGTTTACTACAGATTCACAGTTTTTATCTATTTAAGGGCACCTTACACCTTTTGTTTACTCAGAAAATATACCATCAAGAAATGTTCCGACCCTTTCCAGGAACTCACCAGTTATGTTGTCCACCGTCTTCGTATGCCCTGTCTCGGGAACAATCCATAATTCCTTTTCGCCACCAGCTTCATTATATATTTCATAGGCCATATCCGTTGGAACCAAATCATCATCCTCTCCGTGAATGATGAAAAGCGGTAAGGTATTCTTTTTTACCTGCTCAACAGCGGTTCCTTCACCGAGCATATAACCAGCACGAATCTTTGTTATTACACTGGTAACTTCAAGCAGCGGAAATGCTGGCAATCCATATAAATGCTGCAATTGATGGGTCAATTCATCCTTTATCGTGCTGTAGCCGCTATCAGCGATAACGCCCTTTACTTCTCCCGGCAATTCTTCTCCACTTGTCATTAATACAGTGGCAGCTCCCATAGAGTTTCCATGCAAAATAATCTCTTTTGATCCATATTCTTCAATCAGCAAATGAATCCAATCAACATAATCCAATCGGTCATGCCAGCCATATCCTATGTAGTCTCCCTCACTTTCTCCATGCCCTCGTGCATCCGGAAGTAAAATATCAAATCCCCTCTCATAATAAAACTTAGTTAACTTGCCCATATCGTCACCAGTGTTGCGAAAACCATGCGCAAGAATCACAGCCTTTTGGTCATCCGCATCATTGTCCATAAATTGAGCAACCAAATTCAAACCATCATAAGCAGTCATTTCTATTCGTTCCGGCTGTTGTTCATCAAACCATTTATTCGCCTCTTCTAAAAGTGCCTGGTCCTCTGCCAATGCTACAGAATTAATAGCTGAATCTTCACTGTGCAATTCCACCTCCGTTCCCCTTTTGATTCCCTGCCCATAAAAATAATTCCCCGCAAAAATGAACACGATAAGTACGACCGCAAGAATACTCGCTAATGTAATAAGTAATTTCTTTTTCAAATCAACATCCCCCAGTCAATATTTCTTTAGTTATTCTTTATCATATTATAGCAAACTACGATTTATTTTAATCTATTAAGTACTGATCAAAATAATTTGGTATAATATGATGGAAATTAATTTAAGGATGGGATGAATGAAACGAATAATATATTTACTTCATATACTCGTAATTGGCATTTTTTTAACTGGATGTTCAGCTGCAGATCTGTTTGCTGCATTCGATGAGTCACCATCTTCTATAACAGATGAAGAACATCTTATCGAAGAAGATGGATATTACACTAGTAAAAATGACGTTGCTTTGTATATCCATACTTTTAATAAACTCCCAGATAATTATATTACAAAGTCAGAAGCCAGTGAGCTAGGCTGGGTGGCTAGTGAAGGGAACCTGTGGGAAGTAACGGATCAGAAAAGTATTGGCGGCGACAAATTTGGAAACAGAGAGGGAAACCTGCCAGATAAAGCGAATAGGCAGTATTATGAAGCTGACATTGATTATGAAGGCGACTACCGTGGTCCAAAGCGTATTGTTTATTCAAATGATGGGTTAATTTACTACACCGATGATCATTATGATACTTTTATTTTATTATACGGAGATGAATAAAATGGTACACATTACACTTGATGGACGGAAAATGTTGGATAAAGATGCAGTACATGCTTATTTAAAAGCTGTACTGCATCTGGATGAATACTATGGAAACAATCTTGACGCATTATGGGATGTTCTGAGTAGCTATTATCAACCCCTTGAAATTCACTTGATTTATCGTGAGGAAATGCTTAAACATCTTGGAAGCTATGGCGAGTCTTTAATAAAATTGTTTGAAGAGGTGGCTGAGGAGAATGGGGAGATTGTGTTTAGGGGGTGAGGAAGATAATCTTTTAGTTAAACACCATTTTAGAAGTGATTCAATGTTGCAGCGTTATAAATTATGATTAGAGTATTTTCGAAGCATAACAGGTTAACAGATATTTTTCATTTTTTGGATTAATTACCTTATTTAACCACAATGTGTCAACCAATAGATTTAAAAGAAGGAGAATACAATGAAGAATATATATGTTGTCGGAGCAGTAATCATTAATAATGGTAAAGTCCTTTGTGCGCAAAGAGGCCCAAATAAATCTTTACCTTATAAATGGGAATTTCCTGGAGGGAAAATAGAAAAATATGAAACACCACAAGAGGCATTACAACGGGAAATCCTGGAAGAAATGCATTGTAAAATTGAAATAGGTGAAAAAATAGAATACACTTCCTATGAATATGATTTTGGAATCGTACACCTAACTACATACATTTGTAAACTAAATGATGGTGAGCCTCAATTAACTGAACATGTGAATATAAAATGGTTAAAGCCAAATGAACTTAAATTTCTTGATTGGGCACCAGCAGACATTCCAACAATTAAACGTTTAACATATAAATTGATTATTTAATCTTTACCTAGCCATTCCCTTATGAATGGCTTCTTCATTGCTAATATAATCTATTATTAGTAAAGTTATCTTATATAGTTATAGGGAGTGAATAACCAAACATGGAAGATTTTATAGAAAATTTGAAGGTATCATTACATCGTGGATTCATAGATAAAAAGTACCATAAAATTAATAGCTATGCTCCACAGTTACTGGTAAACGATGCCAGGCAAAATAAAAATGTATTAACCTCTCTTCACGAGGAGTTAAAGACATGTCAGTCATTTATTTTTTCCGTAGCATTTATAACAGAAAGTGGATTGGCAACCTTAAAATCCTATCTAGCAGACTTAAAAAAGAAAGGGATTTCCGGACGTATCCTTACTTCCACTTTCTTAAACTTTAACCAACCAAAAGTCTTTAAGGAATTGTTGAAGCTTACGAATGTTGAAGTAAGAGTAACGGATACAGAAGGATTTCATTCCAAAGGGTATATTTTTGAGCATAACAATTACTATTCATTAATAGTAGGAAGTTCTAATCTTACTGCACATGCACTAAAAATTAATCATGAATGGAACGTAAAGCTTACTTCCCATGAAAACGGTGAAGTTATTCATCATTTCAAAAATCAATTTGAAGAGATATGGGATGATGCTAAGGAATTATCACATGATTGGATACATACATATGAGAAAAATTACATACCAGTAGACTATCAAAAAGAAAAGATCATTGAGTTACCAACGGATTATCAAGTAAATACTTTACAAGAAGCTTTACAAATAAAACCAAATAAAATGCAAGAAGCAGCGCTCACAGAAATTCAAGCTGTGCGCGATGTTGGAAATGATAAGGCACTAGTCATTTCAGCTACTGGTACTGGTAAAACGTATCTTTCAGCTTTTGACGCTAGAAGATATGCCCCCAAGAAAATGTTATTTATTGTACATAGGGAACAGATTCTAACTAAAGCAAAATCAGACTTTCAACGCGTCTTAGGGGGAGTTGATGAAGACTTTGGAATATTATCAGGTTCAAATAAAGAAACTGATGTAAGGTATTTGTTTGCTACAATCCAAACGATTTCAAAGCTTAAGACCCTTCAACAATTTGATCCTAACGAATTTGACTATATACTAATTGATGAGGTTCATAAAGCTGGTGCTAAATCATATCTTCGTGTCATTGATTATTTTAAGCCTGAATTTTTAATGGGGATGACTGCAACTCCTGAAAGGTCCGATGATTTTAATATCTATGAATTATTCGATTATCAAATTGCTTATGAAATTCGACTTCAAGAAGCATTGGAAGAAGATATGCTTTGTCCTTTTCATTACTTCGGAGTAACGGATATGGAGTACGAAGGAAAGTTAATCGATGATACAACCATCTTTTCTCACTTAGTGACCAAAGAACGCATCAATCATATTATTGATAAAATCAATTATTACGGTTTTTCCGGCGAACAGGTAAAAGGTCTTATGTTTTGTAGTCGTAAAGATGAAGCGAGAGAGCTCTCAAAGGCGTTAAATAGTAGAAGCTTTCGTACAATAGCGTTAACTGGAGATGACTCTCAGGATGAAAGAATCTATCAGGTAAATCGTCTTGAGAATGGCAGTCTTGATTATATTATCACTGTGGATATTTTCAACGAAGGAATTGATATACCCAGCATTAATCAAGTTGTTATGCTAAGGCAAACTCAATCTAGTATTATTTTTATACAACAGCTTGGGCGCGGACTCAGAAAACATCAATCAAAAGACTTTGTCACAATAATAGATTTCATTGGTAATTATAAAAACAACTATTTAATACCAATTGCACTTTCAGGTGACCATTCCTTAAATAAGGACAATATCCGTAGACACACAGTAGAAACAAATTATATTAAAGGTGTATCAACCGTTAATTTTGAAGAAATTGCTAAGAAACAAATTTTTGAATCAATTAATAACAATAACTTAACAACAATGAAAATATTGAAAGAGGCATTTATTGAGTTAAAAAGTCGTATTGGTAGAACTCCATATTTTATTGATTTTATTGAGAATCATTCCATTGATCCTATTGTGATTGCAAAAAAGCACAAAAATTATTATCATTTTTTATTAAAAATGAAAGTAGAAATTCCACTAATTAATGCGTATGAGAATAATGTGCTCAACATGCTATCTCTGGAAGTTCTAAATGGAAAAAGACAGCATGAATTAATTCTTCTTGAATTACTTATTAATAATGAAAAAGTAGACCAAAAAAAGTATGTAGAAAAATTAATAGAAGCTAATTGTCAGACAGATGAAGAAACACTCCATTCTGTTCAACGTATTTTTAATTTATTCTTCTTCTCTAAAGTAGACAGGAAGAAATATGGTAATAAAGCAATAATTTCATTAAACAATGAAGGATACTACGAATTTAATGAGGAAATTAAAAACAGTTTAAGAAAAAACTTGTTTTTTAAACATTTGATCTCAGATGTTTTATATAGTGGGTTAAAAAAATGTAAATATTTTTGCTCCGATAAGCAGTTTACATTATACAAAAAGTATTCAAGAAAAGATGCTTGTAAATTGTTGAATTGGCATAATGATGAGAGTTCTACGATGTATGGGTATAAAACAAAATATCAGACTTGTCCTATATTTGTTACCTATCATAAGAATGATGAAGTCGACTCTAGTGTTGATTATAGAGATGAATTTATAAGTCCAGAGGTTTTTAAATGGTACACAAAAAGCAATCGCACCCTTCAGTCTAAAGAAGTTTGTGAGATAATAAATGCAGATATAAATAACAGCTATATCCATATTTTTGTAAAAAAAGATGATGATGAAGGTAGTGGATTTTATTATCTTGGGCAAGCTATGCCAGACAAGACGACGGTACAACAAGATAAAATGAAAGATAAAAATGGAAAAGAAATTCCTGTTGTTCATATGAATATGATAATGGAAAAACCTGTAGAAAACAGTTTGTATCACTATATTATAAATGTAAATGCAGATGCTGAAACAAGTAAAAGTTAAGGTAATTTCATGGGTAAAATTGAAAACAGTCTTAAAAATTAATATAGTAACCTTTTCCTTCTTATGCCAGTTACATAGAGTAATTCCAATAGATTAAATTTAACGTGAGCGAAAGTACATTTAATCGAGTAGCTGACTAGACCTCAAATGGTTAGTCAGCCTCTCCCACCATTTATTTCAACTTTAGATTATCCCGGTTGTAAAGCTTCACTTTATTCACTCCAAGATTGTAGTGTTTTTTACTGATACCTTCAGTAATACAACTGTTTGTATTTGAATGTGTCCAAAGTCAATGCCTATAAAGTATAAGTACACAGATATCATTTTTACTGGCGCACAAAATTAAATTATTAAGGAAAAGGAATTATACATTCCAATCTATCGCTTTAGGGACTTTGATTGTAAAGTAATATTCTCAATTTTATCAGGTTTTTAACTCCTTAACATCAAGGAAAAGACATGGTTCAATCCCCCCCACTTCAAACAAGATTCCCAATCCATTATCATGTATGATAACATTTAAGTACAACTATGAATAAAGGAAACCTGCCATGCACATTCAATGTACAAAGAAGCTACTTAACTGATTGAAATTGAAAGCCGAGTCACTAGCGGAAGAAAATCCGCTTTTTTCCTGGCATGCGAATTTGGTGACGATTAATCGTCGGCAAGCTATCGTGTTATTGAATGATAAAACACGTTATATCACTGTGATTTATGGTTTGAAGGCAAAGGTTTTTTCGGAAATTAACAATGTGATTATTCAAGCGATACGGGAAGTATTCCTTCATGAAGGAATCAAAGAAGAATTGTATCGGGAGCTAAAAGCGTTATATGGAGAAAAGATATTTAGTATGAAGGCAGCAGAAATAAAAGTAAACCCTTGAAGGACATGTAGTCTATCGAACATTGATTGTTCCGCTTAATCGGACGTTTTCCAAATTTCATCAAATATTGCAAACTGCATTCAACTGGATGGATTATCATCTGCACGAGTTTTTCATCTTGGATCAGGCTGCTGCTGGACAGGAAACGAACTACCATTATAATTTCGGGGATAGCTGGCGACACAAGATTGAAGTGAAGCGACTAATCGACGACTTTGAAAAGAACCATCCCGTATGTATCGATGGAGAGGGGGCTGCGCCACCTGAAGATGTTGGAGGTGAAGGTGGATTTAGTCAATTTCTTGATATTAGGGCAAATCCTGATGATTCCGAGTATGAGTATATGGAGCAATGGGCAGCTAGCCAAGGATACGAATCTTTCAATCTGGAGAAAATGAATCAGAGATTGAAAGATTTGTAAAGATTGGTTAATTGACACCTTAAGTATAAAAGAAAATTGATAACAAGTTTCCTGTTCATTTTAATTGAAAACTGTTAAAAATTATATATTGAAGTTCCACTAAAACAATCAGTAAACGATGTACGCGAAGACAAATCGTGGTATAATATACTCAGAAGGCCATACAATATAAAAACCGCTCCGTGCTCACAACACGGAACGGTTCCAATAGACCAGCCCCAACAAGAGGGGACAGCATATTTTGAAGTAGATGATCCCTCAAAACGCCTAGACAGCACATGAGGGATTATTTTTTTCTATCGGACATGATAAAAGCGATTAACATACTGAAAGAAATCATCAGCGCTAATACTTCATACATATCTATCGGCAACACCACCCTTCCAGCGGGAATTACCCCAGAAGGAACTTATGCCTTAACTCCTCATGTGGATCCAGCCTATTGTCCTTAAATTATATCACAGCAGAACATACGTTTCTACCCTTGCTGGTTATAAATTATTATAATGTTACGAATCAATCTGTTTTATATCCCAATTTCCTAGATTTTATAATAATAGAGATTGAACTCCCAATGCTTGTTGGAATTCAATATGTTTTTTAGCTATCTCACCAAGGTATATGACCAGTGATTAGGCTTTTTTAGGGTCGTCCCCTCGTTTGAAAATAATATAAAAACCATCGTTCTTTGCACTTCAAGCATTACGCTCTCTTCCTTAGGCTTTATATTTCAACTCTTTTGGGGGTTTTGTCAATTCAAAATCCTTATCGTAATCTATACGAATGCTTTAAACCTAATGATAAAATATGCTAAGATAGGAATCGTAAGCTTTTTCAAAAGAACCTTTCATTAGTGGCGGTTCTTTTGGAAAAATATTTAACGCTTTTTTTTAAAGCATTGCAGACCACAACATATCGCATACGATTGTTGTTTTTTATATTAAGAAAGAGGGATAAACAATGACAAATAAAAAAGTTATTTTTTTTGATATCGACGGAACTTTACTTAATGAAGCGAAAGAATTACCTGCTTCGACAAAAGAAGCCGTGTTCAAATTAAAGGAAAAAGGGCATCTCGTTGCGATTGCAACAGGGCGTGCTCCTTTTATGTATGAAGATTTACGAAAAGAGCTGGGAATAGATACATACATCAGCTATAACGGGCAATATGTTGTATCGCAAGGAGAAATCATTCGTGCTCAGGCCTTAAATGCTTCTTCGCTGGAAACATTAACAACTGCAGCCCTTGAAAATCATCATCCGGTTGTCTATTTGAATCATGATTCTATGAAAGCAAATGTTCCTGAGCACCAGTATATTACCGATAGTATTCAATCTTTAAAAATAAAATATATGCCTGAACATGATCCTTTGTTTTATCAAAAACATGACATTTACCAAGCACTGCTCTTTTGTTCTGAAGGAGAAGAGAAACCATACGTCGACCATTTACCTGATTTTGATTTTATAAGATGGCATCCTGTGTCAATGGATGTTCTGCCTAGTAGCGGTTCGAAAGCGATTGGGATTAACAAAGTCATTCAAAAGCTGGGAATTGAAAAGGAGCATTGCTATGCCTTTGGTGATGGCCTCAATGATATTGAGATGCTGCAATCGATTGAAAACGGCATCGCCATGGGGAATGCCAAAGATGAAGTAAAAAAAGCTGCCAACTTTGTAACACGTTCTGTCGAAGATGATGGCATACTATATGGTTTACAGAAACTGGGACTTTTATAATGGCTTCTAAACATGCGTATCCTCACAAATAGTATCTTGAATTTTACTCAGAAATTATACGATTGAACCATTCTATTAGTATACGTTCAAAAAATCCCCATCGATTATTAGATGGGGATTTTTTGACGTTTAGATAAAGTAAAACTTCATTCACTGGGACTTACTCCCAATTCATTCGGGATAGATTAAAATCCACCCTCTGATTTCACGGCTCATATAGTGTGGAAATACCATTATGCCTGCCCTTTTGTAAGGGAACCAAGCTATTGTTTAGACTAAAAATAAACCATCACTTTTTCCAATTACCACATAACCTACACTCAAACTCCATCATTTTGTCAAATCCGTGATGATTGATGTGAGTAATTTTTCTTGATAACCACTTTTTTTGGTATCCCTTATTGCCTGAATCAGCGGCTGCAATTCTGGATCCTCAATACTGGTTAGCTGTGATAATCTTCTTGTGGAAATCGGCTCTTCTGATAAAGCGAGACGGTAGTCGGCAACATTATAATGCCAATAATGCACTTGCGCTCCGAAACGTTTCTTCAATCGATTAGCCATTGAAATGCCTTCCGGATCAAAATCGCCACTGTAATAAATAGCACCACCATTTTTAACAAAAGCATCCAGGAATTTCAGGGTAGCAATTTTAAATTGTCCGTTTCCCGAGAGAATCGTTTCATAATGACCATGCGTAATCAATTCATTCACAACTTGGGCAGCCACACTGGAATTTTCAATGATAAAGACGCGATTATGGCCAGAGGCGGAAGTAACTTGATCTAATTTCACCACTTCCTTCAGTGGCAGATGGAAGAAAGCCAACTCTTGTACCGCACCCTTGAGAAGTTGATTTTCTGTACCATCTCGATTCTTTCCCTGCGCATTAAAAATCGAAACGAAATTCAATAAATTGTCTGTCATAATCTGAAATTCATACAATAATTCCGATCGCTCTTCCGCATTCAAATCACGAATCTTAGAGTCTCGCTCAAACGAATAAATAATTTGCAAGGCATACAGAAACATTTTTCCTGATTGTTCATTGCTGTCAAAGGCATGCGGATTCCCAGTGGCATTTGCTGCAAATACAGCTAGGTACTCATCCTCCTTAAGAGGAAATAAAGCAAAAGCACGATTGATATCATCCAAAACCTTGCTCAAAAAACCCTTGTTTTGCGTATACATCTGATAAAAACGATTATGTTTCGTGTGCTTTATCCATTCTAATAGCTTGAGGAATAGTTCAGACTGCGCCTCGCGCTCAAACACTGCAAAATAAGCCTGCCTGTCAGCAAAAAATCGTTGTTCTTCTTCACGTTTACTCACTAATGGTTCGCCATGGTAAGCAGCAACAATATCTTGGAAAGAAGCTGTCTCCATCACTTCCGCATACTTTGTCTGCAAAATTGCTTTTTTCATTTTTGCTGCTGTCAGCTTAATTGATTTATTTTTAGTATAATCTTTACCCAAAAAGCCTGATAATGCTCGTTTTTCCTCTAAAGTTGGCTGCTGCAGCACAACAGAAATGCCTTTTTCAATTCGTTCATAGCTTTTATACTTTTCGATAAACAGCGAGAAAAGGCGGTCAAATCCTTTTTCTCGCTTAAAATTCGCAATCAGTTCATCAAGTCGTAACAATCATGGCTTCCTCTCTTTCTTGATTCTCGGTTCGCATCTTTTCCTTGCCGTTCCAATAATAGGATTCCACCAAAACATGGGGGCGATTTTCAGGTCTGCTCAATTCATAAATATTAAGCGATGGCACGGAAGCGTAGCATCCCCAAAGCGATTGAGAATTAAGGATATAATTGAAATTCAATTTGCGAATATATGCAAACATAATATTAATATTCTCATCATCGACACGGGAAAACGCCTCATCCAATGTGAAAATACGTGGACATTCCGCACTCGCCTCAGAGTACTTGGCATACAATGCCGCTAATACAGGTGTAATCATCGCCAATACACGTTGGCCGCCACTTAATTCACCATAAGTTTTTCTCGTTAATTTCTTTTCTTTATCATTTTTCTTCGTAAAATAAATTTCAAACTCAAACCATTTACGATAATCCAGTTCTTCGCGCATGATCTCTTTTAAATTATATTCCTTATGCGTTTGATTCTCATGTCTCCGTCTCGCAATCTTAATCTTTGAACGAAAGTGACTGCTGATTTCATCAATATCAATCCACTGACTGTCCCTTTTCAGGGCTTGTACCAATTTCAGTGTATCTAATTGTTCTTCATTCTCACGCTTCTTCGGTTTCCAAGCCAGACGGAATTTAATCAGGTTCTCATGTTCCATAAATTTATTCATTTCTTTTTCCCAACGCTGAACATAGGTAATCTTACGACGAATCGTGTCACCTAAAGTATTGACAAGAATCCGTTCATATAAATCACGATCCTTCTCATTGATATCCCGGTCTAAACGCTCAATCCGCTCCGTTAAATGTTTGACTGCATAGGTAGGCGGAACCCGCTTCCCATCTACATTCATCGTCACCACTATTCGCGACATTTGGTCATTCATTAAATTGACTGTCGCATTTTGCTCATCATTTTCTGTCTCGAATGCGGGAAGGTATTCCGACTGTATTGTTTGCATTTCCAATTCATAATGGAATAATTCTATATTTTGTGTGTTAAAGGTTTGATTGAGCCGGTCTCTTACTTTGCCAATTTGCTCTCTTTTCTTATCAATCAGGGAACCATACTGTTTTTCAATGGTTTTGGCAATCTCCAAATAATTGGAATTCGGTTGTTCAATCGTGAGATAGCCAAGCTTATAATGTGATTGAAATTCACTTTCCCAAGCCTCATGAACAGCTGCTTTAAACGGAAGTTGCTGATCTTTCTGCTCAATCATAAACTGCTTCCCTGTCTCAATATCACGGGAAAGATTAGTCCTTTCCGTTAATAGGTCATTTAACTGGTCAGGAATCGTTGTATTAATTTGCTCGGTCAGCTCTGCCAAACGTTGGCGAATCTCATCTGAGCCCATTTCTTTTAAACGATTTTCATAGGCAGCTATGCGCTCCTTAGCTTTATCTTGATTTGCCTCATGATCCCGAATATCCGCACGAAGGTCATCCTCCTGAATTTCATATTCCGCACATCGTTCCGTATAGTCTTTGAAACTAGCTTGGGCATTCATCTTTTTCGTAAAACTCATTTCCACATCTTGCAAGCATTGCAAATAATCCTGTTGATAGCGTTGCTCTTGTTCAAACGCTGTAATCGTTAAATCAAGTTCTGTAAAATCAAGTTTTGCTTTGATTTGTATGAGTACTTTTTTGCTGGTTTCATTCACTTCATCATATTCATCAGTTAATCTATCATGGGAGGGTTGATAGATTTCTGTGATTGTTTGTTGTTCCTTGTTCATTTTGCTATATAAATCAGCTAGTTCATCTAAAGATGGAAAAGCATCATACTCTTTTTCCATCTGTGCTTGTTCCCCATTCGTTTCGGCTAGTTGATTTTGCTGTTCTTCGATTTGCTCATTTTTTTCTGAGCGTTCTGCTAGTAAAGCAAGAATTTTTTGCTGACGATATTGTTCTCTGGCAGCCCGCCCGATAAACAAAGAATCTTCTTGCTGTACTGCCTGCCCTGATACGATGCCACTGTGGAAAGTGCCAGTTTCCAAAATATAAGTGCCATGGTTCTCCGTAACGGAAATTGAAGCAAGAACTTTCTCCCATCGTTGCTGGTCACTTGCCCTCAGGACAGTCGATAAATTATGATTTGCACGTTCACCATATTCTAAAACCGTCGTATACTTCCGAGCCTTTGCCACATCCTGAGGATGAACAATCACGGCCTGTAAAATGCCAGATTCAATCAGCGCATTTTGATAACGTAACGCTGTGTCCGCATCAATCGATTCATGGAACTCGAACGCTTCATAAAAAGGAATATAATCAATTCCTGCTGCTTCCAATTTCGACCATGCTTGCCGTTTCTTCTCAACAAAACCTGGTTCAATTTCTTCCTTATTTTCCCACTCATTAATCTCAGCTTCAATCTCGGCCTTTTCTTTTTTTAATAACTTAATTTGATGCGCAATTGCTATTTTCTTTGTTTGATTTTCTTCTTTACGCTGTTGATAGTAACGGTCTAGTGGCTGCAAATAGTCAGCCTTGGTCAATTGATCAAATACCTCATCCACTGTTTCCAGCAGAAGCGTGGTCGTCCTATGATCCACTTGTAAAGTAGAGGCTTGATCTACCCAATGCTGCACAGCTTCCACAACATGGATAATTTCCTGATCGATCTGATCCTTACACGCAGTGATAATCATTTGTGATGCATCAATCTTCATTTGCAAGTCACCTAATTCATTCTCCAGACGACGAAGCTGTTCTCGTAATTTTTCATACTTTTCCAATTCCGTTTTCATCGTTGTTAAAAAGGCACCATATTTTTTCACTTCGTCCTTCCAGACATGAAAGGAATAGGCTGCATCTTGCTGATTGTCAATAAAGTGAGTGATAAACGGGTGATGTCTAGCAAAATCCATTTCCGCTGCAATGCCATCCAGTTCCTGCACGAAGTTTTTACAATCCTTTTCAAACGTATATAAATCAGTTTCGCTGGCTTCTCTTTTCTGTTGGATTTCCCGTCTTCTCGTTATCGTATTTTCCAATTTTTCCTGTAATGTTTGCAATTGTTTGGTTAAATTGGATAAATCCTGTTCTGCTTCTTGCTTACGTCCTTCCACCTCTTCGATATCTTTCAAACCAAGTGATTGCAATTCTTCCTTTTTAACCTCAAGCTGATTGGAAAGTTTGGTACGACTTTCATCAACTTCTAATAAAAGCTGCTCTTGTTTTTTGACCGTTTTCTCTGTTTGCTCAAGCTCCGATTTCAATGTTGCTAAAGCTTTCTGTGCTTTGTGATATTCGGCAGCTTTTTCGACCAATGCGGTTTTATTATATTGTAAAAATACATCATTCAAGCGCTCCATCGATTTCAAATCGCGCTTCGTATCTTGTAAATCTTTTTCGATGCGATCAATTGATTCGATGGAATCAGTTAACGGCCGTAATTCACCTTCCGTTAATTGTGGCAATGAATCATTAATCACCTCTGCCACACCTTCTGGCCGATTTTTATCACTTAATTTAGGACTTCTGATTTGTATCAGTAAATCGATTAAGCCTTGATAGCTCTCCGGAGTATCAAAGCCAAATAAATGCTTGTTAACATTATCGGCATAATCTTTGCGATTGTTATAAATCCTGCCACAGTGATGTTCGACTTCTATCAACTGGCGCAGCTGGTTTTCATTGCGTGGTAACTTTTTCAAACTGCCTTCAATCATTTCTTCACGATATAATTTCAGAAAGCCTTCGCTATTGCCAAAACGCTTGCCATCGGCAATAAAATACCATACCTTGTTTTGTGCTTTTCCTCTTCTGGCTTCAATCCCCATTCCAATTGTTTTGTAGACTTCAGAATGCTCCTTTTTAAATTCCAATAGGATATAGCCAATCCGTTCTTGAATATCCAATAAACCCTCTTCACCTAAGACAGTATCCGTAATCGTCCGTTCTCTGCCGCCAAAGGGATCGAGTTTATGGCTGCGGGCATCACCATCTAATAACACGGTAATCAGACTTTGGGTTGTTACTGATTTTCCACTGCCGTTATGCCCGCGAAGTACACCGCAGCCATCTTTAAAATAAAATTCTTGATCAGGATAATACCAGAAGCTAAACAATTTTGCACGGTACATTTGCCAGCGGTTGATTGTTTGCTGCGATTCACTCATTGTCCTGCCTCCTTGTCCTTTTGATGATAATCACCAACAATGCGAAAAAGCCCTTCTTTGATGGTCCAAGTTTGTTCATCTTTTCTTTCTGCAAAATTCCAATCTCGTAAATAAGTGGTTAGCACATTGCTTAATTGTTCGGATGACATTTGCTTAAAACTTTTGGACCAAAAACGGGAATCATTTTCTTTTAAATGAGTTAAAATAGTTTGGATATCATGATTCGACAACTCAAGCTGATTGCTAAATGAAAAGGAATAGTCCGCTTGATGCTGTAAAAGAAATCCAGCAAAGCGCAAAACTAGATTAGAACGCATATTATCTGCTGGGTGGATGACTTCACCCGTTGATACGATTGTTTTTCTTAACAAAGCGTTATGCTGATAACGTTCAAACTCATAGCCTGTATACTTTTCAATGTTGTTCTCAATCAGATGGTAATAGCGCTTCACATACTCTTTTTCCTCTTCGGTGATTTCATCGTGATAAACAATTGGTTCGAGAAATAAACGGCGATAAAAACGATGTTTTCCAGCAATATACGCTTCATTTTCATTAGCTAAATAATCTTGAAAATCATCATAATCCCGCCAGGCAAATAAATCTTTAAAATTACGAATAAAATAAGAGGCATAAGGTGTTCGTTCAAATAACACATCATGCTCACTATTAGCTGCAAAGTCTTCCAAATATTGATCGACCTCGACAATCAATTTCATCTTCATCATGTATTTCAGCACACGAATTAAAGAAAGGCGATTGTCATAGCCTGCGCCTTCCTTCCATATAATGGTCACCGGCTGCAATGCATCTGCTTGCGGGTAATAAGCCTGAATAGCTTCGCAAATATTTTGCAGGGAAAATTGATCATCTCTCCCCTTGCCTTCAGTAAAAGCGAGTATACAAAACAGAAAAACAAAGTCACGTTGTCGTTTAAACGTCGTTTGACCTTTCACATTTTTATTGCCCATCCAGTTGTAGGTCTTGACCGGAATTTTTTCCAATTTAACGAGTTCATGGGTAATCATTAAACGATAACGAAATGTATCGCGGAAAAATGCCTTTATTTCCAGCTCATGATCTCGGATTAGATAATATAATTCTTCGTCATCATCCTTCGTGATCCAAAATCGTTCGATCAGCAAACGGATGGCACGCTGGACTTCTTCGCGAATCGGCTGTTTATTGGCTGCTTGCTCCATTTTATTTACACCTCAAAATCAATAACATAATCGTCCATTGTTAAAACGCCCTCAGTTGTATGGACAGGAACCAATTGTTCACTTCGTTTTTCAATGGAATAGGACACACCATTATCGGTCTTGCCTTGTTTTTTATCCGCAGCATTTGCACGGCTAATCCAGTTCAGCACGGCATATAAAATAAACTGCTCGATTTCTTCCACTTCAGCTAAGGCGACTCTGCCTCTCCGGGTAAATTCTGCCAGCTTTTCTTCCTCATAAGCTTTCTGGACTCTTAAAGCTTCTAAAAGCTGTTTATCTTCCTCACTCGGTTCAATCACAGCATACTGTTTTTTCTTACGAATTCCTGCCATT
The DNA here is from genome assembly GCA_032085455.1 of Oceanobacillus sp. GTDB lineage: Bacteria > Bacillota > Bacilli > Bacillales > Amphibacillaceae > Oceanobacillus. The sequence goes on along the minus strand of DAMDKS010000005.1, from coordinate 83,214 downwards.
TTGGCATTTTGCAGTGGTTTCACTTCCGTACCCTGTTCCAAAATCGATTCGTCTGCATAAAGTTCCTTATCTCGTTCTGAAAAGAAGTGTGGTGGACTTTCGATGTTGGAAATAGCGCCGAACATTTTTAAGCAATGCTCGAAACATTTCTCTTGCTCAAATAACGCAGCAAGATGCAAAAATTCATGTTTCCTATTTTTCATTTGTTGTTCGCGCTCCGTCAATTGTTCAAGGAATTTCATGAATTTGCTGATTGTTTCATTGGTCTGCTTTAATAAATAATCGACATACCGTTCGCCGAATTCATCAAGTACAAACCACTTTTGAATCCCGCTCCATTGCATCCGGTAGATTTCCGCCATCTCTTCATCATCAATTTCCTCTTCAAGATTCGGTTTATCTTTTTGATAAAGAACCAGCTCTTTAATCGCACGTTCCACCAAGCCTCTACCTGCAATATCCTTCAGCGCATATTCAATTACTAGCGTGTTATTTTGCAAGGAAATAATAAAATCCGTTAAATAGTTTGTAAATTGTACCCTAAACGCACTAATATCCTTGCTTTGCATCGCTTCTTCAATATTTTTGCTTTGAATAATCCCCAGGTAATCGGATGCTTCTTCTCTTAGGGTCTTAAATTTTTCGAGAATATCTGTCCAAAATTGATGAAGATCAGCCCGTTCATCTTTTGTAAAAGCTGTTGTAAACTCCATTTTTTGAAATTGCAGAATCAGTGCAGCTAGTGAACTGACCATTTTCGAATCAAGCGATCCTTTTATTCGATGGATTTGACCATCCAGCTTTTCTAACATCCGTTCAATTTCAATCGTCTCGTCCGCACATTGATAGCGCAGCCGACTGCGATTGTAATCTTGTATTTTACTCACTCGGCCATGATCCGCATGGGAAACAACATTTCCCCACTCTTCCAGCTGCTTCAAGTCCTCTTCTAACTGCTTTTCAGTATAATCTTCAAACAGATGGAGTGAATCATGTTCAATCATGTGGTTATAAATATCACCAGGCAGCGCGGGTGGTCCATAATAATACTCATGCTGCTGGTACAAATAATAAATAATGCTTGTATATCTTCTAAAATTGGGTTCTGATAAATATTTCGCCTTCACAAAGGGCGTTAACAGCCGTTGCTCCAACTGCATCATAAGCACCTCACTTAGTGTGAATTATACCATACACATCACAACAATACGCAACAGATTTCTTCAAAAAGTGAGGAAATACGAGTGTTTTTTGGGAGATATCGTATCAGAAAGCAGTTTAATTGTGATATACATCAAAGTAAATCGTGATATAAAAAAATGCAAGTAATCAATGATGATATTTTACTGAATTGTGAAGGTATTTCCATTTTTGCTCTAAAAAATAATTATAATAGCGGGTAAATCAGAGGACTTTTCCTGATTTACCCGCTATTTATATACTTTTCATATAAATTTCTTCTTATTATAATAGCTATTAGTCGCTAAAATGGGAACAAAAATTTGTGAGGAGAGTTGATTACACCAACTCAAGTCCCACTACCTTTATTTTCAATCTCCTAAAAGCTCTATCACATAATCCCCTCTTGAAGTCCTCATCACCAACCGCTCCCCATCAAACTCATAATGTGCATCCGCTTCCAAAGGTAGCTCAAACGCATCAGATGGCAGTTTTTCAAAGTTATCTTCCGTGGTTTCAATCAATCCCTCACCATTTAATTGTAATGCAGTTTGGGATTCATAATCATCAATACTTGAGCCTTTTTCATAGGAAACGGTTTCTAAATTGATTAACGCTTCATCACGATCTTCCACTTCATGCTTTTCTACTTTTACTCTTTTACCGCTCCACTCCCTTAATAATGCATTAAATTCTTCAACTGTTAACGAATCCTTCATCATACACCTCCTGCGTTTACATTTTCCTTTTCGATAATAAACTATACCCGGATAATTGGGATTAAATCATGCAATTGTTGGTTTTGTGCTATTTTGCAAAAAGAGGAGGCAAAATGTTTCAATTAGAAAGAAAAACAATCTGCAAATAGTATTCATAAAAAAAACGTGGTGTAATAACTATAGAAGTTCATACAATATTGAAACCGTCCCATACTCGTTACATGGAACGGTTTCAACAGACCAGCCCCAATATAAGGAGGGGCACATTCTAGAATAATTCCGAAAGAAATTCATCAATTTAATAATTAAATTTAATTATCCTGCTCTCTTTTATTTTTCTTTTGATCCAAATTTAAAAACTCACTTTCTTCCGCAAACTCTATATCCCGCTCCTGCTTTGGCGTTGTATCATATTTATTCTGAATATTTCTCTGTCTTCCTTTGTCTTTATTTCTGTTCTTATTTTCCTCTGACATGAATGAAACCTCCTAATTGATTTTCTGCTATCTGTACGCATTTGATAAAGACTATTTATTCTTTCTGCTTATAAATTCGTTGGGTTCTTCTCCCTGCTCTTCATTATAATTTTTGTATTGGCTTTTGCGTCCATTACGGCGCTCGCCACTCTGACCATTTTTCTTAAATTGTCTTTGTTTATCCGCCATCTTCTGACCTCCTGCATATATTTTCTATTAGAGCGTGTTCAAAAAGGAGGATAAAAAGGACCGAGAAGTTCGAGGCGGCGAGAGCTCCTGGAATGTACGTTCATAGGTACATGAGGAGCGGAAAAGTGAGCATTCGTGCGAAATTCGAAGTGTCATTTTTACCGGACTTTTTGAACATCCTCTATTAGCTTTTGACGTGAAGATAAATATTATTCATGTGATATTGTAATTGATTATATTTTGAAGAATGAAGCGGAGAAATTAAATTATTTAAAATTTAATCATTTTAATTGAGAATCATTATCATTTGTTGTATAGTAGATAACAGAATACAACAAATTGAGTGAGGAGAATGTTTCATGCAAATATACTGGACCAAAATAAATAAGATTATTGAAGAAACACCTGAGGTTAAAACATATATGGTTGACTGTCCGGATAGCCTTACATGGGTAGAAGGGGCTCACATTCACTTGGCACTGGAAGGTTTTAATGCTGGAGATAAGCCAAATCGAAGCTTAATTCGTCATATGTCAATTTCTACTTTACCACACGAGGATTCAATCGGTATCACAACACGTATCAGAGAGCAGTGTTCTAAGTTTAAAACGATTTTAAGAAATCTTGAAGTTGGTGATGAAGTTGCGATATTTAAAATCCATTCGAATGTACCATTAAAAAGAGAAAATAAAAATGTTTATCTGCTGTCAGCTGGTGTAGGTCTGGCAACGTTTAGACCGCTTGTACTTGATTATTTCAAACGAGCAGACGATGTGAAGCAAATTCATTCACTAAACATTGACTCATCAAATGATTTCTTATTCAACAATATTTTTGAATCAGCACCTGAGAAGAAATTCACGGCACAATTCGTGAATAACCGTGGAGACTACTACGAGGAAGTTAAAAAGCTTGCAGCAGATAACGATGGGATTTTCTATGTAGTAGGCAGTGATGAATTCCTTAAAGAGAACATTGAGATATTAATTGCACGTGGCATCAAGCCGGAGCAAATTATGCTCGACAAGCATGAAAAGCAAAGACTTGAATTTTTATAAAATGGCGGTATAGCGGCTATAGCTTCAAGTCAGCTGGAATAGGACCTGCAGAAAAAATGTCAGCACCTTAGGGGAGAAAGCATTGGCTCTCCCCCTATAATTAACAACAACATTTTCTGCAGAATCATTCCAGCCACAAAAATAGCTTTAAAGACTAAGATGTTTGCAAATCATTTACTGTGATTTGGAAAGATCCATAAATCCTTCACCAAACACATCACGTACATCATGAATTGCAACAAACGCATCTTTGTCCGTTTCCTTAACAATTTTCTTTAATCTGATGACTTCTTGTTTACTAATAATAATATAAAGGATATCCTTAGCGTCTTTCGTGTAGTGGCCTCGTCCAAAGAAAACCGTAACACCCCTGCCAAGAATTGTATTTACTTGTTCCGCCATCTCATCTGGAGATTTTGTTATGATATTCACAGCCTTTTTCGGATTTAATCCCTCAATGATAAATTCCATCATTTTTGTTCCGACATATAACATAACAATCGTCACCATGACTTTCTCAATGCCAATAACAAAGTAGGATCCCAACACAACAATTAAATCAAAGAATAACAAACTATAACTTACATTCCAGCCTAAGTATTTACTTGCTATTCTTGCCAAAATTGCTGTACCAGCCGTTGTCCCGCCAACTCTCATTATTAAACCAATTCCAACGCCGGTGAAAATACCACCAAATATCGCATTGATAATTACTTCATTGGAATCAACATTCCAGCTTTCCGTCAGATGCAAAAATAATGATAATAATACTATGCTAATAATCGTATAAATCGTTGTCTTTTTTCCTAAAAACCGATAGCCTGCAATCAACAGCAAGGAATTTAATATCAAATTAACAAGCCCTGGAGACCATTCAAATATGTAATAAAAAACAATGGTTAAGCCAGTGACTCCCCCTTCCCCTAAATCATTCGGAATGACAAAGAGATTTATCGATAATGCAAATATAAATGAACCTATAGTCAGAAAGATAATATCTATTATTTTTTCTTTCAATCAATCTCCCCCTCCCTTTATTAAATAACGGCTCCATTCCCCATTTTAGCAAATGACACGCTTTAGTATGATGAACACCAATAAAATAAGCTGCTATTTTATTAAAAAATAGCAGCCTGCATCATCATTCCAGCTTATTTCAGAGCGTCGAGTGTAATTTCGGCAGCCTTAGCAATTAATGCATCATCAAATTCGGCATCCTCTGTATCATAACATGACATAATAGCGATGACAATTGGCTCATTGTCTGACGGAAAAATAACTGCAATATCATTTCTCGTTCCATAATTCGCAGCCCCACTTTTATCTCCAACTTTCCAATCTTCAGGTGCACCAGCACGAATCAATGTATCTCCTGTAGCATTGCCCTGTAACCAATCGTTAAGCAATTCACGTTCGTCCTCTGAAAGTGCTTCTCCAACTGTAAAGGCCTGAAGACTGGTCACAAGTGCTTTTGGTGTGCTCGTATCCTCCGCTTCCCCTGGTGTGAAAATATTTAAATCTGGCTCAAAACGATCTGCCTGTGTCACATCATCACCAATTTGATTTAAAGCCTTTTCAAGCCCCTCAGGACCACCAATTGCCTCATATATAAGATTACCGGCAGTATTGTCACTATGTCTAACCGCAGCTTCAGCCAATTCCAAAAGGGACATCCCATCATCAACGTGTTCCTCTGTGACAGGCGAGTAAGGAACTAAATCCTCCGCAGTAAAAGTCACAACTTCTTCAAGTTCATCCATTGAATGCTGTTGCAGCAAGACAGCAGCAGCTAAAGCTTTGTATGTTGATGCAAAAGCAAAGCGTTTCTCTGGTTGGTATTCAATCGTCTCATTTGAACTCGTATCGATCGCATAAACACCAAGTGAAGCATCGAATTCATTCTCAAGTTCGGCAAATGCTTCGTCTATATCTGCACTATCATTTTCATCATCTTCTTTAGATGGAGTATCCGTTGTATTTCCATCGTTTGTGCAAGCAGCAAGTGTTATTGCAAGGACAGACAGTATAAACAATATAAAAAGTTGCTGTATGTTGAATTTATTTTTAATTATTTTTATCAACGTTCTTACCTCTTTCTAATTTATTTCGCTAGAATAGCTAATCAGAATGTAGTCTATCATCGTTACTACTGCTTCTCACCCCTTTTAAAACTTTATAGACTACGACTGTAATCCAATATTACAACTGTAGTCTGATAATGTCAACTCTAGTAATAAATTACCTTTTTAGGAAGTAATCTTATATTGATAAACCAACAATAGCGTGTTATACTCTACTGTCATAGAAATTTTACTGTGAATGAGTTGCCGAAAGATTATCTGTTCAGAAAGAGTATGATACTTTTACTACAAGAATGGAGGTAATAGAAGTATGCTCTTTAATCATTTCATAACCAGCTTTATTGTATCTTCTATTTCAATAGGGGGCATTTTGCTAATTAGAAAATTATGTGCGAATCAGCTCTCAGCTAAATGGCAATACAACTTATGGTTTTTACTGTTCATTGCATTAACACTTCCACTAATTCCCCAGCAGCTAATTCCTTTTGAGAAGTATGCACATTTTTTTAATGTAAATCCTATAGATAAAGCGGATAACGCTGCATCGAACTTTATGGAAGAGAGTGAATTAAGCGGTACAAATTGGATGGAAGACTTTACGATATCTGTCAATCATTTAAAAGTGGACTTTCTTGAAACAAGCTTAACCTACGTTTGGCTCGCTGGAATGATCATATTGACTATGCTTTTCCTGCATGCCTGGTTTAAATTAAAGAAAATAAAAACAACGGCAGCAATGCTAAAAAACAAAGAAGTCTTGCAGTTATTTGATAGTTTAGAACAGGACTTTCATATAGCTAAACCGGTAATCCTATGTGAATCATCACTTATTACATCCCCAATGACTTTCGGATTATTTAAGACTTACATTGTACTGCCGCCACATCTTGAGCGCTGGATGTCAATAAACGATATTAAATATATTCTGATGCATGAACTGCATCATTATAAATATAAAGATATCGCAACAAATTATTTAATGATTATTTTTCAAATTATATATTGGTTTAATCCGCTTGTATGGATTGCTTTTGGAAAAATGAAGGATGATCGTGAAGTAGCTTGTGATACAGCTGTTTTACAATTATTAGATAAAGATTTTCATACGGATTACGGTAATGCCATGATAAATTTTGCAGATTTAAATTTACGTGCCAAACGTTTTGATTTGACCACACCTTTTAATGGATCCAAGAAGCAAATGAAAAAACGAATGGAGAGTATAGCTTTCTACACAAAAAAAGCAAAGGGATTAAAGTCGAAGAGTATTGTGATTTTTATTCTTGCAAGTGTGTTTGTAGGGTGTCAAATTCCATTTATTTCTGCAATGACTGCCGATAATGATCGTTATGATTTTAACGATGACCATACGACCTATGAAAATTTAAGCGATTATTTTGCTGGATATGATGGGAGCTTTGTATTATATGACATGAAAACAAACCAATATAACATATATAATAAGAAGCAGAGCACGTATAGAGTATCGCCCAATTCTACTTACAAAATTTATAGTGCATTAATTGGATTAGAAACTGGTATCATAACGAGTAACAATTCCAGTATTAACTGGGACGGTACCACTTATGCTTATGAAGCCTGGAATAAAAACCAGGACCTGCCAGCCGCCATGAGAAATTCAGTAAACTGGTATTTCCAGAAATTAGATCAAAGCATCTCGCAGAATACGATATACAGCTATTTACAGGAAATGAACTACGGAAATTACGATCTATCTGGTGGTGAAAATTATTGGCTGGAATCTTCTTTAAAAATTTCTCCTGTTGAACAGGTTCAATTGCTTTCAGCATTTTATACCAATCAATTCGAGTTCGAGGAGGAAAATATTCAAGCTGTTAAAGCTTCTCTTTTATTAGAGAAAAATGGAGATGCCAAACTCTTCGGGAAAACGGGTACAGGTAAAGTGAATGGGAAAAACATTAATGGCTGGTTTATTGGATATGTAGAAACAAACAACAATACTTATTTATTTGCAACAAATATAAAAAAAGAAGATAATAGTTATGGAAGCGAGGCAGCTGAAATCACATTATCTATTTTGAAAGATAAAAGTATCTATTAATAAATGTATTCAATTCATAAGGGAGAAGATAAGATTGGCAAGTGAAATCCCCAACATTTCAGAGTCTGAGTGGGAAGTGATGCATGTTTTATGGGAGAAATCCCCATTAACCGCAAATGAAGTGATATCTTCCTTGCAAAAGCAAACGGATTGGAAGCCGAAAACAATTCGCACGCTTTTAGATCGTCTTGTCCATAAAGAAGTGATTGGTGTCAATAAGGAGCAAAGAGTCTATACCTTTTTTCCGCTCTATACACAAGATGAATGCCAGCGTGCAGAAGCGAAGTCATTTGTCAAACGAATATATAGCGGAATGTATAAGTCAATGCTCGTACAGTTTATACAGGAAGATTCTTTGTCGGAAAAAGATATTAAAGAATTACGCTCTATTTTAGATGAAAAATCAAAGGATAAAAAATAAATCATGTTTATATGTGTTTCTCCTCTTAAACTGTTATACTAGTTATACGATAATTCGGCTTGAAATTAAAATTTAAAACCTGTTATTTGTTAAATGTTCGGGAGGTGGATTGCTAAAATAATGAGCAATACACAATTAATTATAAAACGTATTATTATTGGATTACTTATTATAGCTGGGGTGGTTATTACCTATTTATATTTTTCACAAATTTTTCCGATTTTATTAGCCTTCCTCTTAGCTGTGATTTTTGAACCATTTAATCGCTTCCTCATCCGGAAGTTTAAATGGAAAAAAAGAATTTTCCCTGTACTTATTACATTTCTATCCTCTTTAATTATCAGTGGGTTTCTCATTTATATTGTCACTGTACTTATCTTTGATTCTGTCTATCATTGGGCATTTCAAATCCCCCATTATGCCATGGAGATACAGCTTTTTATTGAAGATATTATTACTAGTGTTAATCAGTTTATACAGAAATTCCCTATGGCAGATGTAATTGTACAAGAGCTGGAGGCTTTATCTTCTGATTTTATGCAAACAGCGATTAGTATCACAACTTCAATCATCACCGGAATCGGTTCCGTGATTCAAAGTCTTGTCGCAGCAATTCCAAATCTGATTTTTGTATCAGTCTTCTTTTTAATTGCACTATTTTTATTTAGCTTGGAATTACCGAGATTAAAGAAAATGTTCTTCGGATGGTTCAAATCCGATTTTTCTAAAAAGCTCCAGGTTATTACGAAAAGAATGGGTGAAGTGTTCCTTGGCTATTGGAAGGCGCAATTATTTTTGAGTATTGGTGTATTTATCGTCTGTTATTTATGCCTCCTATTCATTTCTCCAGGATCAGCTTTAATTATGTCCTTTATCATCTGGTTAGTGGATATCATCCCGCTCTACATTGGTCCAGCACTGATTTTAGTTCCCTGGGGACTCGTTGCAATGATTCTTGGAAGTACTTTCACCGGGATTCAGCTAATTATACTAGCAGTTGTATTACTCGTCATTCGCCGTATTGTAGAGCCGAAAGTGTTGGGTGATTCAATTGGACTCGCCGCATTGCCAACCGTTTTATCCATGTACTTTGGATATGTATTTGCTGGGGTTATTGGTTTAATTATCGGTCCATTCGTTTATATCGCTTTTCAAACTGCAAAAGAAGCAGGTTTGTTTGAAATTACTGTAAAAGATATGAAGGATGAAGCATCTTCATTCAAGAAGAGTTTATAATACAAGCCTCTCAATCATTTTAGATTGCAATCCATGGACTTCTTGAAAAATAATATATAAATAAAACAAATAAACCGATATAATTTGTTATATTTAACAAATTATATCGGTTTAATGGTTAAGTTTATCCTAAATAAACGCTCCCCTGGCAATATCCTGTGTTTTCTTTCGACAGTGGCCGTTCCTGTTAAAAATAGAAAACCAGTAAAAAATATGAAAATAATAGAGAAACGCTTGATAATCCCCCCCTAAAAGTTTCAGCCTATTATTGGCTGTCTATATCCATTCGAATAATTTGCAAACTTCATTTTGCAGAAGGAGGATTTTTCTGAATATCCTATAATAAAATAGCATCTAAATTAAAAAATCTGTTTTCTATTATGAAAGCCGGCTCGATTTTGGTTTCCAATAATTATTTGCGGCAGCAACTGTTTGAAAATGAATGGAAATAACCTGCGACACAGCAATCAGACTATCTGCGTTTTTTGAATACTTCGGGCGAAGCTTCTTTCTAACATCAACAGATGGCTGTGTATATTCAACACCTTTCTGTGCCAGCTTAATTGCTAATTCAAAGCCTTCTTGTGGTGTTTCTGTTTTTAAGTTTTTCAGCCACTTATCCATAGCACCTATCCCCTTTATGAGTTATTTATCCCGAATTCATTTGCAGTAAGACCCCTACTTCAAGAATTCGAGATAAAAACGAGAATTGTTAGGATCACAACTGCCAGTAAATCCGTGATTGATTCAACTAACATGCAGCAGGGTATTTAAAAACCCTCACTGAATGAAGTTTCACTTTATATAATGTATAGATGAGAATGGGAAAATATTCATTTTAGGCCGAATTCATTTAAATAGAGAGAAGTCAGAAGCTCACTATCAGTTTCACCTTTTATAGACAAGTTTAAATTTTTCACAGACGACCTGCATTTTCCTGTCAAACTCCATTCCTGTACCTTCCAACTCTTTCTTAAAAAATATCTCATGAACATCTTGCCAATACTTTAGTGAACGGTCTCCCTCTCCTTCTAAATAGGCAAATTCTGCTGAAACTTCATCAAAAGGAATAATCTTCACCTCAGTTGTTTCTATTATTCCAATAGCCTTCCCAGAGCCATCCAGAATAATATTGTGAAGGCCGGCATACGGAAACACTTCATTTCCCAATTCGAATAACTTATAAAGCGATGCAGTGGCCGTTTTCTTTCCTTCAAGCACTAACGCTGCAAGCTCATTTGCCATTTCCATCGAATTACCAAATGCCCATGCATCATAAGTTTTAGGTGCACTTGAATTTTTACTGCAGTAATCCTCCCATAGTTGAATAATTGAATCGTTTTTCACTTTATATCCGTCTCCTTTTCTATTTGTTCTAATTCCACACAAAGCATTTCCCATTTTGTTTCCAATGCTTCCTTTTCTTTATAGAGCGTTTGAAGCAGCTCAATATCCCTGGTTTCTGAAAGCTGATTTTCTAAATGAATCATTTGATCCTCTATATGAAAAATCTCATTCTCTAACGTTTCTGGCTTTTGCACACTGGTTTTTGATACGTTTTGGCGCGCTGCTTTCTTCTTATTTTTTGCACTTAACTGTACAGTATGCTCTCTTCGCTCAGCCATCTTCTCCTTCGCCCAGGTATAGTTACCCGCAAAAGCATGCACTGCTTTTTCTTCTATCCAATAAATTTTACTGAATAATTTATTTATGAAATAGCGGTCATGTGAAACAGCTAAAATCGTGCCTTCAAATTCTTCCAATGCCTCCTCCAACACTTCTCTGGAATCAATATCTAAATGGTTTGTTGGCTCATCTAAAATAAGCAAATTCACGTCCTGATGCATAAGCTGTGCTAATCGCAAACGCATCCGCTCACCACCACTTAAGGAAGAAACCTTTTGAAAAACTGCGTAACCATAAAACATAAACCTTGCTAAAATTCCTCTCGCTTCCCCCTCCGTTACACTTACCTCATTTCGAAATGCTTCGAGCACGGTTTCATTTTTAAGTCCTGAGAATACGTGTTGTGATAAATAGCCGATTTTTACATTACTCCCGATCCGAATCTGTCCCTTATCTACAGTAAACTCCTGTAAAATCAACTTCAGCAAAGTTGATTTTCCCGTTCCATTTTCTCCAATAATCGCGACCCGGTCCTGGAAAGCGATATGCATATTCACCTGCTGGAATAATTTTTTATCTCCAATGCTTTTAGATACATCTTCTAAAGTAATCACATCTTTCCCGCTTCGTTCGGCCGCTTCAATCTCCAAGTTCATTTTCTTCCGATTTAGGATAGGACGTTTTATTTTTTCAATGCGCTCCAATGCTCTTTCCATATTCCGTGCTCTGCGATGCAAGTCTGCATTTGGCGGATTCGCACGATTTGCCCAGTCACGCAATCTTTTAATTGCTTCTTTCATCTTTTTTATTTTCTTTTGCTGCTCCTCATAATCCTGAAAAGCTTTGAGCAGCCGCTCCTCTTTTTCCTTCACAAATCTTGTGAAATTCGTATGATATATCGTAACCTCTCCATCCTCCATGTCCAAAACTTTATTTACTGCTTCATCCAGAAAATAGCGATCATGTGAAATCACCAGGACAGTACCAGGATATTCTTTTAGAAAACTTCCAAGCCATTCGACAGCCATCAAGTCTAAGTGATTGGTTGGCTCATCCAGCAATAATAGATCTGGCTGCTTTAACAGTATTAATCCTAAGCCTGCCTTTGTTTTCTCACCCCCGCTCAATTTGGAAAAAGACTGATCAACTAAATGCTGCATATTTAAGCCAAGCACAATTTTTTCAATACTTGCTTCGATTTCATAACCTCCATTTAATGCAAATTCATCCTGCAGTGCGCCATATTCAGCCATTAGCTTTTGCAGCAGATTGGCATCTTTTTCTACTGCCATTTCCCTCTCAAGTTTTTTCATTTTGGCTTCAACTATTAAGAGATCAGCAAATGCCGTTTTTAACACATCTTTTGTCGTTGTTGTATCCTGATAATCGGGAATTTGAGATAAATAGCCAATAACAGCATCCTTTTTCCAATAAATTTGACCAGCATCAGGGGTTTCTTCTCTAGCAAGTAAACGGATAAGTGTTGTCTTTCCGCTTCCATTTCTGCCAACGAGGCCGACCCGCTCTTTAGCTTTTATTTCAAATGTTATATTTTCAAAAATGGCATTGCCACCATACATCTTTCCAATTTGATTTGCACTGCATATAATCATTATTTCTCCTCCGATTTAAAAAGCCATAAGAAGACATACTCTCCCATGGCAAAAAAGTTTATTAAAAAAGAGCACATGAAAATGTGCTCTTTTACACGTATTCATATTGTGGGCTAAGAGATGTTTTCACTGTTTTAGTTTTCTATTCAGTTGTTTAAAAAAGGACACACGTGTCCCGTTAACAGCAAAAATAGAAATTTCAGCACGGCATAAATAAAGGTATCCCTTCCAATTTGCGTGCTCTAAAACAGCTTGATACAACATCTTACCCACCTCCGATTCATTTAAGTTAAATTCATTTTAACATTTGCAATATTTTTATGCAACAATCAGCCTCTGCTGTACTTTTAACAACATACCAAAATTCGATGTGAAAAAACCGAAATGCTTGCCATTGCTTTACATTTCCCACATCAATTGTAAAATTTTATAGTTTTTTAAGCATAGGCTTTTATACCTTTTCTCTAAACATTTTAAATGTTCCTTGTACATATCATTACTTATTAACCACATATAATTAAGTATATCCTACTAATTTCTTCCATATAGCTTATAAACGTCCTGAATTGTACCTCTTTTCGCCAAATAAATTTAATTTTAGAATATATAGCAATTATTCCAAATACTTATTATAATATAGCAAAGTAGAATTTTAACAGGTTGTATTATAGTTTTAAATTTTGCCTTTATAGACAGAAGGGAGGAAAATAGGATGGAAGAAAGTTCAACTTCTGGTAAGGTACAACATGAATACGAATGTGCCAAAAGGTTTGTTGCGGAAAATGAGCAGATTTTTCGAAACAATTTAATGCGGACCTTTCTGCAGAAGAAGGAAAATTGCTATCTTTTAGATCAGTCCATCCGTTGTTCAACGTCTGATACAAATAAGGCTTTGGATCAAGCATTCCAGGAACATGTTGCCGAGCTAAGATTAATCAGTCAATTATCTAATGAGTTGCGCAGACACGCCATTCGTTATGACCAGAAATTCAACAAGTACAGAAAACAGCAGTTACTAATTTTGGACCAGCCAATCAAAAAAGAAGATATCAATACATCGATGGTCGATGTATTGACGAATGATCTCACCCCGCCCGTTGATGAAGCTGCTATCAGGAACAGCCAGCATTTAGAATATCATATTGAAAATCTTACGCTTTATTATGCCATTCTTTCCCTTACACCGAGACAGAGATATATTTTAAATGCATCGTATCTTTTCAATATGACAGATACAGAAATCGCCGCAAAAGAAGGAGTCTCCCAACAAACCATTTCAAAAACCAGAAATAAAGCTCTAAGGAAGTTAAAAAGGAAAGTCTTAACAGAAACAGAGGAGGGAAAACATGGATGAGGCCTCTACTCTAGTCGGTTTGCTGCCATTACTGGAAAACTTCGGGTTTCCGTTAATCGTGACTTTAATACTGTTAATTCGTTATGAAGTAAGAATGGAAAGGTTAGAAAAAAGCTCAAAAGATTTATCAGATTCGATAAGTAAATTAAGGAGGGATAATTCATGAGCACACTTATCTGCCTAACCAAAAAAGTTCAAAACCATGATGATGCCGAGTCATTGGAAACTATTCTCCATTTATTCGAGCCCAAAATCAAAGCTTCATTAAGGCAGACTTCACCACAAGAACAGTCTGACCTGTACCAGGAATTAAAAATTAAAGTAATCGAGATAGTAAGAAAATACGATTACAATAACACCTATGGTTTTTGGGAATTTACAAATAAACTTAAAGCACAGCAGTTAATAGAACATCCCGATAAAGAAATTTCCTAAAATAATCATATATAAAAATACTTTGCAGGGGGAGTAGGATACAATTTTATGCGATTATGAAAATAACTCTAACGCCATTTGTCCTTTGGTAAATCCCGTTCCCATCAGTTTACTTGGGAACGGATACATAGTAAATCACCAAATATAATTCAGCAAGTACGATATGATATTACGTAGCTGTTTTCTTCTTTGCAGCAGTTTTCCGCTTTGGTGTCTTCGGCTTCGGTTTGTCTTGCTTTGCTCTATCTAAAGATGCCTGCAGGGCGTCCATCAGGTTTGTAACATTATCGGGAACAGGTTTATCCTTTGCAGTTGTTGTCTGCGCATTGTTTTTCTTCTCTTCAATTAATTCCATTAATGCAGTGCGGTAGTCATCATTATATTTCTCCGGATCAAAGGTTGTAGTTAACTGATCAATCAACATTTTTGCAACATCTAATTCCTTCTTTACTACTTTTACATCCTCTGGAACATTTGGAACATCCTTCACATTCCTAACCTCATCAGGGTAATGAATGGTTTCGACAACGAGCGCATTTTTGTATATCCGAATAATCGCAAGCTGCTCCTTTGCACGAATAATCATCTTAGCTATCCCAATTTTACCCGTATCCTCTAGAGCAGTGCGCAATAATCCATAGGCTTTACTGCCCCCTTCATTAGGTGATAAATAATAGCTTTTCTCAAAATAAATCGGATCAATATCCTCTAATTTTACAAAATCAACAATTTCAACAGCCTTGTCTTCCTGCTCTTTTCTTAATGCATCAAGCTCCTCTTCCTCTAAAATAACAAATTTATTTTTTGCATATTCGTAAGCTTTGACAATATCTTCACTTTTAACTTCCTTCTCACAAGCTGGACATACTTTTTCGTACTTTATAGGTGATTTACATTCTTTATGCAGCTGTCGTAATTTAATATCTTTATTCTCAGTTGCCGCATGCATTTTCACAGGAATATTTACCAAACCAAAGCTAATTGTGCCCTTCCACATTGTATGCATTGTTAAATGCCTCCTTATCTATACTGCAAGCTTTTTTATTCTATCGGTTATTATTGCCGAAATGAGCCAACTTATTAATAGGGAGGTGCTTCTATTGAATATGCAAGTTATGAAGCCTATTATTCGTTCCGAAATTCCCCTTGGAAAGGATTGGATTTATGAAGTAAAATATGATGGGTTCCGCTGTGTCCTCCATTGGATAACAGATGGGACCGTGCAATTAAAAAGTAAAAATAATCATGATTTAACTGCAAACTTTCCTGAAATTGAAGCTTTTTGCTCGGATAATTTTTCTGCTGTCAAATCCTTTTTGCCACTAACATTCGATGGGGAGCTCGTTATACTAAATCATCCATATCAGGCAAGCTTTTCACAAATTCAAAAAAGAGGCAGGCTAAAAAACAAGACAGCAATTCAGCACGCCTCGCAAGTACGTCCGGCACAGCTGATTGTATTTGATCTCTTGCAATTAAAAGGAAAGTCCTATAAAATGCAAAAGCTTGCGACAAGGAAAATCGGATTAGAAAGCATATTTCAGAGGCTCCAAGGAAACCGCTTAAAGCTCATTGAATCATTCCATAACCCAGAAGCAATTAAGAAGGCAGTGTTTCAAGCAAAGGCAGAAGGAATGGTTGCGAAACAAACAACAAGTACTTATACTGCGGGTAAGCGCCATCATTCCTGGTTTAAAACGAAAAACTGGCGAAAAATACAAGTTTTTATCACCGCTTATCATACGAATAATGATTATTTCGATGCAGCAGTTTTTCATGAGAAAAAAATAATTCCGATCGGCAAATGTAAGCATGGATTAGACACAGATGCATTGCAAACTTTAAAAAGAATATTTTTGAAGGATGGAAAAAAGCATGAATCGATTTATACACTGCCACCTGCAATTTGCACTGCAATTCATACACTTGATCTTTATAAAGGAGAACTGCGGGAACCTGAATTTGCAGAATTATTGCCACAGGTTAAGCCTGAAGCATGCACACTTGAAAAGTTAAAGTTGGATATGGCAATGCTTCCAGGAAGTGTTCAATTAACAAACATGGAAAAAGAATTATGGCCTGCTGTACATTATACAAAAGGTAATCTTCTCACATACATGCGCCAGATTTCTCCATACATGCTTCCATTCCTTGAAAATAAGCTGCTAATGGTTATTCGCTGCCCAAACGGCATAAATCAAAAGTATTTTTTCCAAAAGCATTTACCAAGTTATGCTCCGGATTTTATTACTGCTGTTCCTTCAAAAGATGGGAATACATTTATTTGCGATCACTTAGAATCGTTGATTTGGTTTGCCAATCATGCGGCAGTAGAATACCATATCCCTTTTCAAAGCGTCCATAGCTCGGTTCCTTCAGAGATTGTTTTTGATCTTGATCCACCTAGTCGGGAACATTTTCAGCTTGCAATTCATGCAGCAAAGCTTATAAAATCATTATTAGATGACCTTTCCCTTGTCTCCTTCGTCAAAACGTCGGGAAATAAAGGCCTGCAAGTCCATATTCCAATTCGAGAAGGAAGCATGACTTACGAAGAAACCGCTATATTTACAAAGGCAATTGCATTTACGATTGAAAATGCTTATTCTGACGATTTTACAACAGAACGAATGAAGAGTAAGCGAAATGGCAGATTGTATATTGATTATGTCCAGCATGGAAAAGATAAAACGATAATTGCTCCCTATTCACCAAGAATGACAAAAGATGGAACAGTGGCTGCACCTTTATTTTGGGAGGAAGTCAAGGAAGGATTAACACCGGGACAGTTCACTATGGATAACATTATTGAAAGAACAGAGCTATATGGTTGTCCATTCGCAGATTATTTTGCTTTAAGATCAACACAAGACATGAGAAAGCTATTAAAATTAGTGAGAAAGTAAAGCCATTATAGTTCATGGGGTTATTATAATGTGGTCGGCTTGCCTATCTCCCAGGTTGTCAAAGAACTTAGAGCATTTTCAGTATATCCGGACTGACGATAAAGAGGAGGGAATTTCCCTCCTCTATCAACACCTTATTGCCGCTTTTTTGTTTTTTTATTATTATATTTTTCATTGGCAGTTAATGGTTCATTGGCAAATTCATGGTCAAACTCCTTAGGGAGCTTCTTTCTTACAGCCTGTTCATCACTGAAACTGCCGTCGCTGCGTTTTTTCTTGCCCATAGAAAACACCTCCTCGTTATATTTTCTTCAATTGGAGGGAAATTATGAGCGGAGAGAGCTTTCTTTATACTGCTGACAGGTGTAAATAATCTATTTCTCCTCATTTTCCCCAGCCCCGTGAAAAAGTTTCCACACCCGTTTTATTGACATATCTATCCAAATAAACGAAAATGTTAGAGATATCTATTGGAGAGGACGAATTTATTTTGAGTCAGCAAGAGCAATTTTCATCACGACTTGGTTTTATTTTATCCGCCGCGGGAGCAGCGATTGGCCTGGGTGCAATCTGGAAGTTTCCTTATATCACTGGTCAAAATGGTGGCGGGGCATTTCTTATCATCTTTCTATTATTTACATTAATACTGGGATTGCCACTTTTAATTGCTGAATTTTCTATTGGAAGAACAGCTCAGAAGGATGCCGTTCATTCCTTTAAAACAATTGCTCCAAAAACAAAATGGCATTATATTGCAGTTCTAGGTATGGTTACGGTTTTCATTTTGCTTTCCTTTTACAGCGTTATCGGCGGCTGGATTATCGCATATTTGGGAAAGATTGTGACTGGGGGATTAAATGGATTAAGTGAAGCACAATATGCCGAAATGTTTGGAGAAACCATCGCAAATCCGGTAATTACAATCAGTGCACAGTTAATTTTTATTGTGATCACAATCATTGTCATTACAAAAGGTGTGCAAAATGGGATTGAACAGGCAAATAAAATTATGATGCCTGCTCTCACAATCCTTTTTATTGTTCTCGTTATTCGCTCGGTTACGCTTGAAGGTGCAGCAGAGGGAATTTCCTTTTTATTTCAGCCTGATTTCTCAAAGGTAACATCAAATACAGTTCTTGAAGCGATGGGACAATCCTTCTTTACATTAAGTATCGGTGTTACTGCCATGATTACATATAGTGCCTATTTGCCAAAGGAGCAAAATTTGCCACGATCAGCTTTTTCTATTGTCGGGATGAATATGATGGTTGTTCTTTTAGCAGGTCTTGTCATTTTTCCGGCAGTCTTTTCCTTTGGCTTGTCACCTGATGCTGGCCCTGTCCTCGTATTCAATGTATTGCCGACAATTTTTAGTCAGCTTCCATTTGGTATGCTATTTTTTGCAGCATTTTTAATTGTTTTCTTATTTGCTGCCTTAACATCTGCGTTTTCCATGTTGGAGGTTATTGTCGCTGTTATATCCAAAGGTGATGCTGCAAAAAGAAAAAAATGGGCATGGATTATCGGACTTGCCATTTTTGTCTTTGGTATTCCCTCAACACTATCCTATGGTGTATTAAGTGATGTAACGTTATTTGAAAAAACAATTTTTGACCTGGCTGATTATACAGTAAGTAATATTCTTATGCCACTTGGCGCATTATTTATTGCAATTTTTGTTTCATTTAAAATGAAGAAATCAGATCTCTATGAAGAAATCAAACAAGGCAGCAGCATTAAATACGGAATGTTTCAGATATGGTTTTTCCTAATCCGCTTTGTTGTACCCATCCTAATCGTGTTTGTGATGCTGGACGTTTTGGAAGTTTGGTGAGACGATTAAAAAGGGACGTTGCAATGATTGATATTGCAATGTCCTTTCTTTTTTAAGGCAGCTTAGAATACTTTCTCAGGTTCCAGGTGCTCATGCCACTCTGACAAATAACAATAACCTCTTTCTCCTTATCTATTCTACTAGCCAGGTTAGATAGTGGAATATTTTTAAAAGGCTTGCGATGATTTGCTTTATATTCACCTGGTGTACGGACATCAATGAACTGGACATTGTTATCCCCGAATTTGTCTTTAGCTTCTTGAACAATTATATTTGTGATGCCCTTTACTGGCATAAAACGGCTAACAAAAAATGCGATGACTAAAATGATAATAACCCATTGTACAATATCCATTCTCAGTACTCCTATATATTTTTTGAAATAGAGATGGAAAATTACTCTATTTCCCCTTCCCAATCCAGCATCCCGCCAGCTATGTTGGTTACATTATAGCCGTTTTGAACGAGATACTGACATGCGTTTCCACTTCTCCCTCCTGAACGGCATATCATATAATAATGTTCATCTATATCTAATTCCGCTAAATTTTCAGGAATTTCTCCAAGTGGAATATGTTCTGCTCCTGGAATCATCCCTGCTGCTACTTCTTCAGCCTCTCTAACGTCCACGATATTTAATTTTTCACCTGCAGCTAACTTTTGTTCTAATTCTTTTGCTGTTATTTCTTTCATTAAAAAAACCTCCAATAATTAATTTTTATACCTGAATCGGTATGAACTTATCTGCTTTTCACTAATAAATTTACAGCTTCTTTCACAACTTCATTTGTGTTTTCACCATTTTCTATATTTTCCCGGATACATTGTTCCAAATTCATACTGACAATCACTCCAATAGTACGGTCAATCGCGCTTCGTGAAGCGGATAATTGAGTAATGACATCTTTGCAATCCTCTCCCTTTTCAATCATGCTTAAGACACCTTTAATCTGTCCTTCCACTCGTTTAATGCGATTGACAACCGATTTATCATAATCCATTTTTTATCACTCCTTGATTATTCACTAACTTTATGAATTTAATTTTTATTAAAGAAATAATATGCTTATTATATACCCCATTAGGTATATAAGTCAATTTGTTTTAATTATAATTTAGCATTACTCCTAAGGAATCCCATTCAAAATGTCTCTCACGTGCTTTTTTTCACATTTCCTCTCATTTTTGAACGTGAGAGCGTTTCTCACGTAGCTTTTTTGACCGTAAGAGCGAATTGACTAAAAAAGGTGCCTGCTCTAAAAATGAGCAAACACCTTTTTCTTATTTTACAACTTCATTTGTCAGGCGAATAAATTCTTCCACGTCCGTGGCCATCAGTGCAATTCCGGATGCCCAGAAGTCTTCTTTAGTAATGTCTACACCAAGATGCTTGTGAGCTAGCTCTTCCACTTTCATGGAACCAGTATCTTGTAATAAAGCAATATATTTATCCTCAAAGCCTTCTGGATTTTTCAGATATTCTGCATAAATTCCCAGACTGAATAAGAACCCAAAGGTATATGGAAAATTATAGAATGGAACATCATCGATAAAGAAGTGCAGCTTACTGCACCAGAAATGCGGATGATAGCTTGCTAAACTGTCCACATATGCTTCTTTCTGTGCTTGCACCATTAATTCATTCAAGCGGTTTTCCGACACAATACCTTTTGCACGTTCCTCGTAAAATGCATTTTCAAATAAGAAACGGGCATGAATGTTTAAAAACATTGCTGTTGCATTTTCTAACTTCGCGTTCAATAAAGAAATTTTTTCTGCTTTTGTTTTTGCATTTTTAACCGTTGCATTTCCAATAATTGTCTCTGCAAATGTACTTGCAGTTTCTGCAACATTCATTGCATATTCACGTTTTAGTGCTGGTAGATCTTTTAGAACATGACTATGGAAAGCATGTCCAAGTTCATGTGCCAATGTGCTTGCATCCGATGGCGTGCCAGTAAACGTCATAAAGATTCTGGACTCTTCAAACTCAGGAAGCCCTGTACAGTAGCCACCAGGGCGTTTATTCGAGCGATTCTCTGCTTCTACCCAGCGATTTTCCAATGCATGCTTTGCAAAGCTGGACAGATTTTCTCCAAAGGAAGCAAAGTTTTCAATAACAAAGTCACATGCTTCATCATAGGTAAATCTGGTTGGTTCAACATCGCCAACTGCTACAGGGGCATCTACATCCTGCCAGCCCAACTTTTCCATACCTAGGACTTTTGCTTTTTGTTTCAAGAAATCAATAAATGGCTGTTTGTTATCAGACACAGCAGCCCACATTGCCTTTAATGTATCCTCAGACATCCGATTATCTTCTAATGGTTCTTCCAGGTGATCTTGGTAGTTATGACGTTTTTGCAAGGTAATTCGATATCCATCCAAGTGATTAATAGTATCTGCTAAAATGGGGGCGTATTTCGTCCAAGCTGCTTCCCAGTTTTCAAAAATTTGTTTTCGAACAGCTGGATCTGGATCAGCATACATTCTATTCATCGCCTGACCAATTGACAAATCCGTTGTATTGCCCGCTTGATCTGTAAAAGGAATCGTCATGACAGAAACAACCGTATCATACAATTTACTCCAGGCTGCCTTTCCGTCGTTATTTAAATCAGCAATCAATCTTTCTTCCTCTTCAGATAACAGGCGTTTTCCTTGATCTCGAACTTCGTTTAATACAAAAGAAACGTCATGCAAATCTTTATCCTCTAAAAGCTCATTCCAGTCCTCATCGGAGATTTCAACTATCCTTTTCGTAAATGTATTGGAAAGTTTTTGTACTTCACTATATATATCCATAATTTGTCCCATCACAACACTTGCATGCTCATCATTCATATATGCATCATGCCACATTTGAACAAAGGTTGCTGATTGACCAAGACCATTATTAATCGTTTCTTGTTTAGTCAAAATATCTTTAAATAATTTTACAGTTGGTATCTTCCCCTTCAATTCATACAGTAGTGATTGATAATCCTCGATTTCTGCCTCGATTGTTATTAATTTTTTCTGTAATTCCTCAGACTTCGTACCTCCAGGAAAAATACTGTCTAAATCCCACGTATCAACATATTTCATTTTGTAACTACTCTCCCTTTTTCATTTTTATTTTCCTTTTATTTTGCTAATTCATAGATAGCTTGTGCATACAGAGCGCTTGCTTTCAATAAGTCCTCAACGACAGCGTATTCATCTTTTTGGTGCATGACGTCTTCCCGCCCTGGAAACATTGCACCAAAAGCAACGCCATGATCCAGTGCTCTTGCATAGGTGCCTCCACCAATTGCTAATAATTCACCAGGTTCACCCGTTTGTTCTTCATAAACCATTTGTAACGTTTTAACTAACGGATCATCCTTTTTAACATAGGTTGGTTTGGAGTCAGAAAAATGTTCCAATTGCAATCCCATATTTTTTAATACTGCTTCTATTTTTTCTTTACCTTGTGCCATATCAAAGGTAACTGGATAGCGCATATTTAACCCAATCTGCCCGCCATCCTGTTTGGTATAACTCATTACGCCAACATTAATAGTTAATTCACCAGATTCTTCATCCTGATATTCAATACCAAAGACTTCCCCTCTAGATTTTTCGTGAAATAAACAAACGGTTTGCACAAAGCGCTTCCCCGCATCATCAAGTGCAAGATGTTGTAAATACTTGGACAAGTAAATACCAGCATTGATTCCATCACGAGGCTCAGCACCATGTGCACTCTTTCCGACAATAGTTAATACGAATTCACCATTCGTTTCTTTGACATCCCCATCTAATTTCATATCCTGCAAAAATGATTGAAATGCTTGAATTTCCTTTTCCGGATCTGCTTTTGTCCGTAAATGAACCTCCGCAAAGTCTGGAACCATGTTGTATCGTCGTCCCGATTGAAATGAGAGCAAATGATGTCGAGTTTGTTCTCGTTCAGATTGCGGTGAAAAAACAATATCATAATCAGCAATCCCTTTTTCCGCAAAGATAATTGGAAAATCGGCATCAGGAACAAATCCTGTTGTCGGCATCTCTTCGTGGGCAAAATAATGATCCACACAGCGCCAATCACTTTCCTCGTCTGTTCCAATAATTAAGCGCACACGTTTATTGAGTGGCAATCCTAATTCCTTCACAATTTTCATACCGTAATAAGCAGCAATCGTTGGCCCTTTATCATCACTGGAACCGCGGGCATATATTTTTCCATCCTTTACCACTCCACCATAAGGCTCTATACTCCAGCCGTCTCCTTCAGGTACAACATCAACATGCCCAAGAATACCGACCAATTCGTCTCCATGTCCCATTTCTATATGCCCAGCCAGATTACCTACATTCTTACTTGTAAAATGATTTTCCTCTCCCAGGTCAAGCATATATGTAAGAGCATCTTTCACCCCTTGCCCAAGTGGAGCTTCTGATGTGGAATTTTCTTCATCCAATACACTTTTAATTTGCAGCAACCCTTGCAAGTCTTTGATAAAATCCTCTTTTCGTTTAAGAACTTCATCCATCCAGTTAATCGCGCTCATTTATCTGCCACTCCTTTTTACTAAAAAACCTTTAATGATTATACCTTATTTCTATCTTACCGCTTTATCAGAATAATTCATAATGGAAACCCTAAATATTTTCTCTATCAGGTTCTATTACCAGCTGGATACAGCTTGCTCCATTGGTTGAGTTATAAAGTGAAACTTCCTTCAGTGGAGGTCTTACTGCCAGTATAAATGCAAATGACAAAGCTGAAAAAATATCGAAAATAAAAACCACCCTTATCCATTCTTATTTAGAACAAAGGTGGTCAGCGCTCTTCGTATTTATCCTTTTTTAATCAAAAAAGTTTAGCATAGTTAAACAAAGACATGCATATATTAAAAATGAACTTTAGCTTTTTCTGCCTTTATCTAATATATCCTCAACATAATCCTTTAAATCATCATTATGTTTGCGAAGCATGCGATACAACTCCTTAAAAGCCTTTTGTATTAAATAGCTTGTACCTGAAAAGAGGGTTTTATACATGAGAATAGAAGTTGAAATGAAAGATGAAACATATGAAAAAATTAAAAATATGATGGACTGGATTAATTTAGATAATTCATTTCGTGGAAAAAATGATACTCCAGAAGCAAAAATTGAGGATTTTATCAAAGGGGCCACAATTTCTAAATTATTGGATATAGAAGCAATGTCTCCATTACTAAATCCCGATGCTGCGGGCAAATTAGAAATTAATAACCAATTTAAGGACATTGCCAAACAAAAGAAAATAAAGCAAGTTGATATTTGTAAAATGACTGGAATAAAAAAAGCAAACCTCAGTTTAATTTTTAATAATGAAAAAACGTTACGAGCTGACACTTTTTTTGCTATTTGGCTAACATTAGGCTGTCCACCCATTCATGAATGTTTATACATAAAAAACGAGTAAAAATCTCGTTTTTTTATTTTTTGGTAATAGTACAAGCCGTCATTACCATATGTTTAACTAAACGAAATAAAACAAAGCAAATGTTTTGCGCAATTAAACTGCAGGATTAGATCGTTTTACTGCACAAAAACCGCATTTCACTGCCGTATATATTTTTCTTCATGACTCTTCCCTCAGGTTCACATAGAAAGGGGGTGAGAGAATGACGGTTTTTGAGAGCATGGTCATCTGTATTTCGTTTGCTTCTTTGCTCTTAACTGTACTGTCTTTTCACCAAAAAAAATAACCATCTCTAACGCTTTGCCAGCAATTAGTATGGTCATTTTTTGCTGATTTGTAAACTGCCCTTTAAGAGCCGCTGTACAAACCTGCTTGGTGTTCCAGCACCAAGCATTCTTTATATTATATGACTGTCTCAAATAAATAGTTACCTATTCACATCTTTATTGCCAGTGTATTCATCAGCTCATATTGACGCAGCTTTAATTCAAAGAAAGTGATTGGATCTAAGAAGTTTTCAGGATTATCGCGCAGCATATCTATTGAGTTATTTTGTTTTTCAATATCAGCCTGCACCTCCTCCAGTAAACTTTGAACTTGTTCTATTGAATCCGAGAAAAATGTGTTCCCATCCCATTCAAGCGATTTCTCGAACAATTCTAATTGCAGCCTAAATGGATGCATTACTTCTTCTGTAACTTCACCATAGTTTGCTTGCTCAATATAGTTTTTATATCTGTTATAGAGCATTTCTTTATTTTTCAAAGAACCTAACAGTTTTCCAGCACCCTTTAACAGCAGCTGAGAAGGATTATTGCGCAGCATAATATTTACTTCATCATGCTGTAAGAGTCCCCTTGATATCCGCTCCATGTCACGCTGCCAATCATTCAGTACCCTAAAATCACCTTGCAATTCAATCTTCTCTTTGTGATATGGCTGATTCATTCTTTCACTAAATTCATTAAATATTTGCTGGCAGTCCTGAAACGCTTCTTCGCATTCTTCAATCCACTTTTGAATGACCTGATTAAATTCAGGCATGATATTCTCTTCCATATAATGTGTGATTTGCTTATTCATTTCTTCATTTAATTCGGTATGGAGCTTAGAAAAGTCACTGTCCTCTTTAATCAGCTCAGAACAATGGCGAAGCATTTCAGGTAAATTATTCCTCACATTTTCGTTTAGCTTATTTTTTAAATCACTTAGCGAATTCATCATGTTGCTAACCTTTTCTTTCTCCATATCAGCTAATTGCTGATGAATATCATGCAGTTCTGATAACAGCTCTTTATTCGATTTAATTTCTGCCAAAATTTTATCTTCTACTTCAACCCTTTGTCCTAACAAAAACTCTATTGCAGCTTGAATCAAATTCCGTATCTCTAATGGATTTGCCGCTTCCATATTGACTCCATCCAGCTTAGACTGTAAATATTCTGTTAATTTCTTTAATAAGCCCTCTTTTTCCGCCCAGCTCTTAATAGAATCAAGAAATTCAATTCCTTCCCGCCTGCCATTTTGATTCGCTTTTGCATTTTCCAAATGCTGTTCTGCTTCTATAATCATTTCTGCATTCAACTCGGACGGAAATAGCTCATTCCAGGAAAGGATTGCAGTTGAAGAAGTCAAGTTATCTGAGACAGAAGACAGCGCTAACCAATTGGTTAAGTGATTTTGTATTACATTTGAAATATCCCTTATTAAAAACCTGCCGCTGATTAACTCAAAATATGTTTTTTTAAATAAGACCGGGAGCTTTTCCCACTTATAAGATTGCTCAACTGTTTGATCTAAAAGCAGATAATTTATTGCTTCCAGCCATTGAAGATAAAAGTCACTTTGCCTATAGCTGTTCCACAATGCTTCAGTCAAACCTTCAAAACGATTTTTATCCATATGGAGCAACACAACTAACACCTCATGAAAATAATAAGGTTCATATTTAGAAGTGAGCCCCTTTTGGCCATACCCTTGTAAAACTTCAAGCCATGAAGGTGATTCTGTCCGTATTGCTTCATTAACTGCAAGCTCTACGGCATTTTCCCAATCATTTATATCCTCGAAATAAGTTTTTGCTACTTTTGTCACATAAGAATAATCTGGATTTAATTCAACTGCTTTTTTAATGGTTTCAACAGACTTTTCGAGTTGATCCTGTTCTATGTACAGGGCAAAAAGCTGTAATAAAACTTCCGATTTCAAAATAACGGACTCAGTCTGAACTCCCAAATAAAATTCTTCTGCTTCTTCCAATAAACCCATTTCCAAATGTGCATCTGCAATGTTTTTCTGTGCCCACGGTATAAACTCCTCGTCAAAAGGATGCTGCCATTTATAAATAGCCGCCTCGTAATCATGATTTAAGAAATACACTTCCCCTTGAGCAAATCGAATAGAAGACAGATCTGGCCGTTCCCCCTGCATTTCCTCCGTATACATCTCGCCCAATAACTTAATTGGATGCTCTTTTTCGTTTTTATCTATAATCGTTTGATAATAGGATTTGCTAATTAATTCATTCTCGGTCTTCACAATAATCACCCCTCGGTTTTTATGTAATCCAGTTGAATAAAATACTTACCTATTATTATTCACAAACTCCTTGTACCATTACAAATGAAAAAGTTAAAAATAGATGTTCACTATATAGTAAAAACAGTATACCAGTGAAGCACACCTCGAAATACACATCTATCATAATTTTTCCTATATTATATTCTATTTCTATATTAACACAATAAGAGCTGTTCTGATAAACTTTCACTTTATATAGTTAAAAACCCCTGAAATTGTTATTAAATTAACAATTTCAGGGGCATATCATCATACACAAAAACATTCGACAGTGCGAAGTATCTTTTTTTTACATAAATTTACTTAAATCCGGATAACCAGTTACTGCCCAAGCACCATCAACAATTAAACTCGCACCGTTTACATAAGAAGCATCGTCACTAATCAAGAACATGGCAGGACCTGCCATCTCATCTGGATTACCGGCCCGTCTCAATGGTATACGTTCCATATAAGCTTCATTTATTGCTTCTACATTGGTAAGCCCGCTAGTAAGTGGAGTTGAAACTAAACCTGGCAGAATAGCATTTATACGTATATTATGTTGCGATAGTTCCAACGCAGCATTCTTTGTCAGCATTTCAACACCAGCTTTTGCAGAGGAATAAGCCGCTCCATAAAACATTGGAACATGTGCGTTTAAGGATGCTACATTGACAATAGCTCCACCACCATGATCCTTCATGTATTTTGCTTCATGTTTGACAGATAAGAAAACACCTTTCAAGCATAAATCAACCGTGAAATCCCAATCTTCCTCACTTTGCTCGACGATTGCGCCTGATTTAGAAGCACCAGCAACATTAAATGCAAAATCCAATCCACCAAAGGTATCCACTGTTTTTTGTACTAAATTTTCAATATCCAATTCCTTTGTGACATTGGTGACGCACCCAATCAAATTTCCTTTATGTTCCTTTTCCATTTCCTCTAGTTTGTCACGATTTAAATCAGCAGCAGCTACTTTTACACCAGCGTTTAAAAGACGTTGCACAATCGCATAACCAATTCCTGAAGCTCCTCCAGTAACAATTGGACATGATATATGATACCCGGCTATCCAGAAAATTTAAAGCTTTAAATACGATTGATCTATTTGACACATCTTTTAGATATGGTTGGCTTAAAAAGTTTGAACATAAGCTTTCCGAAGAGGCTAAACTTTATATGGAAGAGGTTAATAAAATGTTAGTTTAGCTTAACTGCACGCTTTTGCCATCCAAAGTGAAAAGGGGGTTTTCATATTATCATCATATGTGGCGGTTGCCGCATATGATGATATGTTGTAAATCAGAAGTTTATCCCGAGTTAACTGGCAATTGTCCCCGATTGGTTCTACTAGCATTTGTTTCAATGCGAGATGAAAAAAATCCGCACTGAATGAAATTTCACTTTCTACCCTAGTAAATTATTTCATTAGCTAAATTGAAGCAATATTTTCTCTAATAATCGTTTCAATTGAAACATTTTCGGAATGCTCCGAAAAATAAGGGTTCCTTTGGCAAATTGCTAATTTATATTCTGCATCCATATCATATTTTTTAAAATGCGTCTGACAATGCTCATTTGCTGTACTAAAAGTAATACAATCATTTTCAAATCGGCAGCTAAATGAATTTAATGGTATATGGAGTCCTTTACCTGCCATCTTTATATAACTTTCCTTTAACACCCATATATCGTAGAAATAATCAAGTTTATCTTTTTCCGCTTGTTTATCTAAATCCTTACTTTCTAAATCAGAAAAAAAGCGATGGGCAATTTGAATATCAATAGGTTTAATTTGTTCAACATCAACGCCTACAGATTGACAATCTGTAGCACAGACTACCCATTTTCCAGAATGTGAAAGATTAAAATAAAACGATTTGATTCCTCGAACATAAGGTTTTCCATATTGATTGTATTCAAATTCAATCTGCCTGTTTGCAACTCCATAATCTTTCCTTAATATATGGCGCACTAATAATTCGGCAACTAAACTGCGAAGAGCATCTTCACGAAATACATACTTTTCTATTTGCTTTTTCCTGTCTTCCGAGATTTCTAATAGTAATTGGTTGAATATAGAATCTGTAATATCCTCATCAATAGATGTTACATATAGTTGAGACATTGTTCCTCCCCATTGCTAAATTAAATGCTAATAACTCATTTTTTGTTCTTTATGAATAATAGTTTGAAGATGCTTGGCTACAATGTCGGCCGAATCATGAACAAACATATGCGTTCCATTCTCAATTGGGATTAGTGCTATATCATTAATAAAATACGCAGACCATTGAATGGCTGAACTAATGGGGACAATCTTATCATTCTCCCCCCACAAAAGATATACAGGTATCTTTAAAGGGATAAAATGCTGCCTGGATGCATCTTCCAAAATTTTAAAATCTGCACGAAAAACTGGTGTAAAAAATTCTAAAAGCTGTCTTTCCTGGCTAAGTTCTTCAGGTATCCCCTCATAAGTAAATAAATGGTCAATTAATTGCTCATCGGATAAATCGGAATATCTTTTTACTTCAAATTCATTTGGTGGATTACATGCAGATAATACTAGGGTTATATCTGCAAAATTTGTTATCTTTGAGTCCGCCATATGTTGAAGCAAAAAGTAGGCAACAATGCCTCCCATACTATGTCCAAACAGAATACAATCAGGTTTAATAATCTCCTGAATTTCGCTATAATACAATTTAATTAAACTTTTTATATCTTGAATGGCTTCTAGGTCATTTCCACCATGCCCAGGAGGATTAGCTGCCCAGACTTCGATATTCTTATCAAGTTTATTTGCAAAATCAATAAATGAGTTTGCATATCCCCCAAGATAAGGAAAACAAATAATTTGTTTCGATCCTGTCCCTGCATTTAGAAGTTGAAATACATTTTGATTCATAAAATAGCTCCTCGTTCTTAACACATTATTTTTTGTAAATTTCTGTGCAGATAATTTATATCTGCACAGAATATATTATTCAACGCTTTTTAAAGACTCTACCATATCAATTTTATTTATTTTCCTCCGCAGCATAACATTCGCTAGAATGGTAAATATATATGTTAATATAATGGAAAATAAAATCATAGTGAAAGAAACATGATAGGGAATGTACATTTCCTCACTTTCGGCTGATGCTAAAACAAACTTAAATAATATAGCTCCAAAAATAACACCAAGGATACAACCAAATGTCGTAATGAAAAAGTTTTCCGTATTGACAAGGCTTCTAATCTCGCCTTTATGATATCCAAGTACTTTTAATGTTGCCATATCTCTTTTTCGTTCAAAAATATTAATGGAACTAATATTGAAAATAACAGCTAAAGCGAGACATGCTGACATGATAATCATAATGTACACTGTCGTCTCCGTTGTTTCATAAAGTGAATCCATTTCTTCTCTCAGCTGAGACTTAACTGCAACCGATTGAATATTATCTGTACTATCTAAATCAGCTATCAGATCTTTTGAAACGGTTTGATCCCCCATTGATAAATAATAACCGTTAACAAACGACTCAATTTCCAACTCGTCTAAATACTTATAGGAAGTATAAAAATCTTGTGATACATAAAGTTCACTAATCGCTGATACATTCACATCCATATTTTTCTTGCCATAAAGCTCAGAATCTATTTTCAGCGAAATGGTGTCGCCTTCTTTAATCTGATGTTCCTGAGCCAATTTATACGGGATAACAACCCCATCATCAGGAAGTTCAATTTCTTGTTTATCCACATCAAATAACTGAACCGAGCTATTGTCAGCATCTAATGCATACAATGATGAAGAAAATTCATCATCCGTATCCACTTTAATATCTATTACTGACATTTTATCTGCTTTATCAACCTGATTATCCTCAAAAGGAATTTCCATTTCATATTCCACTGGTGTCGAATTGATCGCCATCGCATCATACTTCTGAATTTTATTAAATTGAACATCAATAAAATCCTCTGTTGCCTCTTTTAAACCAAAACCGCAAAGCAATAAGCCTACGCAGCCAATTACACCAAAAGAACTAAGAATTACCCGAAATTTATTAAGAAATATATTTCTTAAAATTAATTTATTTTTATAGGATAATTTCTTCCAAATGGATTTTCGTTTTTCCAGCCATATTTTTCGTGCTTTCTTAACGAGCGGTGGCCGCATGATCTGTGCAGGAGATTCTTTTAAAATCTTCCTGATAGATAATAAACTTGCAATTCCTCCAATAATTAAGACAACAGCAATTGAAATAATAACATAACCCCAATACCCCTGAGCAGTTAATTCAGGCAAAGTATAAAGCATGTTATAGGTGCCATACATCAAATTTGGTAAAATAATTATTCCCAGTATGTTCCCAATTATTCCCCCAATAAGACCACTTGCCAGGGAATAGCTGACATAATGAAGCGTTATTTTCTTCTGTGAAATGCCAAGTGCTTTCATGATTCCAATTTGATTTCTTTCATTAGCAATCGTTCTGGACATGCTAATATACACAATGACAGCAGCAACGAGAAAGAAAATATAAGGAAATAGTTTTGACACTGACTCTGCCGTAGTAATATCACTCGCAATATTTTGGTAACTATATTGATTTTCTTTATACGTTAATTGTAAAAAACCATCTTCTTCTGTATCATCTTCTATCTGTTCACTCACCAAAGTTTTATCAGCATCGTTTGCTAACGTCACTAATACTTCATTATATAAATTTTCGTCACTTATTTTTTCCGTAAAAGACTGATCAACGAAAAGAAGTCCGAAGTTTTTATGATTGGGTATCAATGATTTGGTAGGATCTTCTAAAAGATAGGCATACTCAGCAGTTTCAAATAATCCGCTAATAGTAAAAGCAAATGTCTCCTGTTTAATATCAAGATGCACTGTATCCCCAATACTCAGGTTATTTTCTTCCGCATAAGAGTTGCTAATCATAGCTTCGTCATCTGAGGAAGGTGACTCTCCTTTAGAAAGTGCAGGAATATTAATCGCTTGATCTTCTGAAAAGGTGTGTACAAGAAAACTGGAACTGTTTTCCTTATCCTCTGCTTTCAATTTTAATCTTCCATATGAATCTTCTATACCGTCTATCTCTCTTATTCGATTAATTCCTTCCCTGTCAATTCCCGTATAATTCACAGTAAAATCAGCAATATTACTCTTGTTATAATAATCCTCCACGGTACTGGATAAGCCTTTATGAACCGTAGCCATTCCAGTTAGTAACATAACACCAATCGCAGATACAATCGTAATAGCGCAAAATTGAATAAGTGATCCTTTTATATCTCTTAATAATTTTCTGAAGAGCTCCTTCATTACCACTCAATCTCCTTTACCAATTTTTGGGACTGATTAAGTGTAATGTCTGTCACTTCTCCACTTTTCATATATATTACTTTATCTGCCATTTCTGCTATAGCTGCATTATGGGTAATGATAATTACCGTCTTTTGGTATTGATCATTGATATCGTATAAAAGCTGCAGCACTTGCTGGCCTGTTTCATAATCAAGCGCACCAGTTGGTTCATCACAAAGCAGTAATAATGGATTTTTTGCAATTGCTCGAGCAATTGCTACACGCTGTTGTTCACCTCCAGAAAGTTGTGAAGGAAAATTATTTAAGCGTCCCCCCAGGCCTACTTTTTCAAGAATCTCTCTTGGATCAAGTGGATTTTCACAAACACCTGCAGCAAACTCCGTATTTTCCATTGCAGTAAGATTAGTAATTAAATTGTAAAATTGAAATACAAAACCGATTTTTGATCTTCGATAGTCTGTTAGTTTCTTGTCATTAAATTTTGTTATGATTGATTCATCTACAATGATTTCCCCTGAAGAAACATTATCCATGCCCCCCAATAGGTTTAGTACAGTTGTTTTACCAGCACCACTCGCTCCTAATATAACTACAAGCTCTCCCTTATCTATGGTCATATTCGTCTGCTTCAGTGCTTCCACCTTTACTTCTCCCATTTGATAAGTTTTCGTTACATCTTTAAATTCAATAATCGTTTCCATATGATCCCCCTTCATAGCTGAATGAATTTATCCCGAATTAACTGTCCGTAAGACCCCCACTTTAAGAATTCAAGGTAAAAACGCGAATGGTAAGCAGGGGACTACCGCCAGTAATTCCCTGATTGGTTCAACTAACATGCAGTGGGAGATGAAAAAACCTCCACTGCATGAAGTTTCACTTTATCTGTGCTCATCCTTTTAACTAACCTTCAAATTATTAACTGAGTCTGGTTTTTTAATAAAATCAGGAAAGGTTTGTAAAGGACGACCAATATTCTTCTTTTTAAACACAAAATGTACAATAATTGCACAGATTAAGAAGAAGACTAACTGCATAATTTGGACTTGTGGATTAAAATAATACAAGTCTATTTGGCTTCCTGTAGAAATGAGCCAAAATGAGAACAAATAAATTAAAATATTGCCTTTTGTTGCATTGAAGATATAGCTCATAAATACGATAAACACCATTAGTTGAGCTACATAATATAAAAAGTCAGTTGATGTGCCAAAAGAATCGATCAGGTAGCCAGGAATCACCCATAATCCAAATAACAGTCCTGTCAATAATCCACTCGTAATATTGCTCTTAAATTTAGATTGCAAATATGGAAGCAGGAAACCAATCCAGCCAAACGCGCCACCAATCAACCCCGTTTCTTCAATAAAGTTCCTTAATGCTTTAAGAATCATTCCGGGTACAGTATATGTCATTTCTGGAACACCTATGCCCAATAATCTTGACCCAAAATGCATTGTTAGAGCAAATATAATAAAAACACCGAATAGAATTGGAAACCAGATCAAGTCCTTTTTTTCTGGTATCAGCTTAGAAAATATTCCCTTTAATCCGGCAAATCCATCCATAACAAAATAAACAATTAATCCTGCGATAGAAGGCGAATACAAAGCAATGATTGCAATAGGATGCATCAAAGTAAGCTCTCCTGTTATTGGCACAAGAACATCATCAAACAGCATATATGCCAGACCTACTCCCCAACATACGCCAAAGGAAATTCCTAAATACAGAAAAAGATATTTTCTATTTCCCATTTCACTCACCTTCTCCTTTTTTATTTATCAAATGCACTAAGTTATTTACGGTACTAAAGTTATTAATATCAAGGTCATCATTATTTATTTCAATCTCAAATTTTTGTTCTACAAAATTGACTAGTTTCATAGCAAATAATGAATTTACAAATCTCTTTTCAAAGTAATTGTCGTCATCTGTTAAAATGATATTTTTATCATCATTTGATAAATTGCTTAATATGAAATTTCTAATCTCTTGTCGATAATCCATCCGCTCTCCCCCAAAAGTTAAGTATTCACATACACACGAACATCTATATAATTTGGATATTCCTGTATATCATTTAAATCATGCTCTAATACATAGTTGCCCGCTCCATCTGAAAATTTTTCTTTAAATCCAGCTAACCTAAAGCTGACATTCATCATTCTATTCCTTCCAGTATCCCGAAAGTCAGCTAATAATGATTTGTGATTTCTTTTAGCTTCTTTCATAATATAATTTAGAAGTACTGTACCCACTCCTCTTGAAACAACCCGACATGACATTAACATCATTTCCAACTTCCAATCGTTCTCATTCTTATTAATTAACGCCAAACCAATTTTTCCATAAGAACCATATTTGTCTTCCAATTCACATACAATTAACTCATACATATCTGATTGACGTAATTGATTTAACGCTTCATAACTAAGTGTTTTACCAGTTGCATTTAATTGATTTGTTCTGATTGTGAGCTCTTCTGCTCTTTTTAAATCTTCTTCTTCCGCACTATAAATTGAGAATCGCATATTTAAAGAGGCTAAAAACGATTCAGATGGTCCGTTATATTCGTCTTCAGCCTTTTTCCTCTTGTAATCATCAACATACATTTGCCTCCTCCGCTTTGAATCAACAGTAATAAACCTTGGGTTAAGGCTGGGATAATCTAATATATTTTGATATTCATATGCGTGAATACAAGTTACATTCGAATGAACACTTTTTACCTCTTCCAATTCGAAATCCTGGTCATCTATAAAGGCAATACTGTCCATTCCAATATTGATGTTTTTTTGTATCTGCTCTAATGAGTGCGACTTTGCATTCCAATGAATCTCTGGATATAGAAAATATTCAGCAATTTCAAACGCTTGAAGCTTCGACATAGCAAATTCATAGTCATTTTTACTAGCAATAGATTGAAGAATTCCTCGTTCGTCCAACGTTCTAATCACCTTTTCAATACCTGGTTTAAGAGATACTTTATTTGATTCAACTAAAACGCCATCCCATATGGTGTCATCCAAGTCCCAGACTACAAGTTTTATTTTTTTACTCATGTTAAGCTGCATTCCTCCTTAATAATCATAAAAGCCCTTTCCTGTCTTCATTCCTAAGTGACCTGCATCAACCAATTTTTGCAGAAAAGGACAACACTTAAATTTAGAATCCTTATAACTCTCAAAAAGAACATTCAATGAGTCTGCAACAGTATCTAATCCAATTAAATCAGCCGTTTCTAATGGTCCCATTTTATGACTGAAACCTTCTTTCATAATATTATCCACTTGCTTCGGTGTAGCAATACCATCCTGAATAATAAAAGCAGCTTCATTCATAAGTAAATGGGAGAGTCTATTTGAAACAAAACCAGGCATATCATCAATAACTATAGGATCTTTGTTAAGACTGCTTAAAAATGATACCATTTCCTTTTCCGTTTCTTCTGTTGTATGATAACCGCGTATTACTTCTACCATTTTTTTTAAAGGCACTGGATTCATTAAATGAACACCAATCACATTTTTCGCATTTGGTAAAAAAGAAGCCAGTTTTGTAATCGAAATACAACTTGTATTCAAAGCAAAAAGAGCATTTTCACTGCACACTTTTGATAATCTGCCATACTCGGCTATTTTATCTTCAATATTTTCATTTATATTCTCAATAACAAGGTCTGCAGTTTCTATGCCTTTATAATCAACTTGAAAAGAAATATTTTGTAATATCCTATCCAGGTCTACTTTAGCGAATTCCATATTAAACATACATGTGGACCGGTATTCATTTCTTATTACCTTTTTTGCATGTTCCAATTTAGAATTCGAGATATCTTTCAATATGACACTGTGCCCAAATCTAGCTATATTTAATGCTGTTGCACATCCCATAACTCCCGCACCAATTATCGCTGCTATTTTCTTTCCCATTCATACTCTCTCATTTCTTTTTAGGATTATTCAAAATTATTATAATTTCTAATTCATCATTTCATCGTAAAATTCCTTCGTATCCTTTAATGCTTTACGCACATTTTCCTGAAACCATGCAATATCTTGATTGTTCAAAGAAATATTAGGATACATTCGCGATATAGAAGAAACCAAGATACCATTTTTAGCTAAATTATCGTGCAGAATAATATCATAATACATACTCTCAAAAGTGTAATCTGATGGATTTTCAATTACATCATCACGAATATGATACGAAGCACAACCAGTTGGTCCTTGAACCACAAGAGGCAAGTCTATTTTTTTTGCTTCGGCTTTTAATATCTCATGAATTTTTTCCATATTTTTATTCATTTCTATGATTGCCGCACCATTATTTCTGCTTAGAATTTCAAGAGTTGCTTTTACAGCTGCAGTACCCAATGGGTAACCATTAAAAGTCCCAGCGTGTATAACCTTCTTATTTACTAATAGCTGCATAATTTCTTTTTTCCCCACTAAGGCTGAAACTGGTACCCCCCCTCCCGAAATAGCTTTACCTAATGTAGTTAAATCAGGAACAACATCATATTTTGTTTGTGCTCCTCCCAAGCCCATACGAAAACCTGTTATAATCTCATCAAAAATAAGTACGACATCATATTTATCACAAAGCTGTCTAACTGCTTTTAAATATCCTTCTTCTGGCATAACACTTCCACCATTTACACAAACAGGTTCCATGATAACAGCAGCAATTTCATTCCCTTTTTGCAGTAAAAGATTCTCCAGCGTTTCACTATCATTCCAAGGTAACAAATAAGACTGACTCTCCAGGGAATTAACAGCTCGTCCTTCTGTTCCTTTTAGGTCTCCAACATAATCAGAAGGAAATGGCTCTTCTTTTTTAAGCGCTTTTCCCCCCATAATATTATCTGCATTACCATGATAATGTCCGTCAAACCTGACGAAACGGTTTTTTCCTGTCCAGGCTCTAGCTAATCGAAGTGCATTTTGAACAATTTCAGTACCAGATAAACCGAATCGAATCATCTCGGCAGATGGAATATATTTTGCAACTAATTCCAGCGCTTCAGCATCCATATCACTATGACTGACTGAAAGCACTCTATCAATTGTCTCTTTGAGATATTCATTGTATTCTTTATTACCGTGGCCAATAAGCATTGAACCGAATCGTGCATATAAATCCACGTACTCTTTCCCATTCATGTCCCAAACTCTGCTGTTATTTGCTTTCATAAAATGAATAGGTGTTTCTTCCCACGGAAGACGGAAATTATAATGAATCCCCCCTGGCAATAACTTCTTAACCTTTTGATTATATTCTTTCATTTTGCTAAGGTTTTGGGCAGTAGCCACCTTCATCCCTCCTCGTAAAAGCTTTGAAAACAGTTTCTCTTTCAGGCTTGCTGGATTGCATATTTCATTATTTCTTCTTTATTCGCATCATTATCGTATGCTAAGCAATTTGCTGCCTTTTTATTTTCATTGATAAAATTTTTAACAATCTGCTGTGGACCGATATCAATGAATAAATCTGCACCAGAATGAGCAATTTCGGTAATCGCCTGGTTCCATAGCACAGGCTGTACCAATTGATTCGTTAAAATATCTGGAATTCTTTCCTTGGTTTCTATTTTTTGACCAGTTACTGTTGAATAAATACTGAAATGTAAATGATTCAGTTTTAAATGATGGACAATTTCTTTTACTTCACTTTCTAAAAATGACATTAAGCTAGTATGATAGGGTGCGTCCGCTTTCATAGGCATCATTCTGAAAGGAATAAACTCTCCTCCGTTCTTATGCACCTCTGCATCAACTTTTAGAAGTGCATTTGCATTGCCAGCAACTATAAATTGATTTGGCGAATTATATCCAGAAATTGAAAGATATTCTTCCTTATTAATAGATTCGACAATACTTGTTAAAGCAGATGCATGCATATCAACTACAATTCCTGCTCTCCCTTTGTTTTCTTGCATTGCCTGATGCATTAACTTGCCACGCTTTCTTACATAACGGATACCGTCAGTAAATGATAATCCTCCCGCTGCAATGATTGCAGATATTTCACCTAAACTATGCCCTAATGCACAATATGGCTGAATGCCCGTTTGTGCTTCAAAATCACGAAATAATGCATAGCTGGCAGTCACAACTGCTGGTTGCGCATTTTCAGAAAGTGTCAATTCTTCAAGGTTTCCGTTTAGTATTAAAGATTTAATATCAAATTCTAAAGCATCATTTGCTTCTTCAAATATACGGGCTGCAATTTTTGAATGCTTCATTAAATCCCTGCACATACCAATATATTGACTGCCCTGGCCTGGAAATGCTAGTGAAACTTTCAATGCTTATCACCCTTTTTGTAATAATTTTTCAAGCCAAAACTTGCAATCATTTCTTGCTGTATTTGTGAAGAGCCTTCAATGATTTCTAATACTTTTGCCTCTCTATATAGTCTTTCTGCTGGATAACGATTACTGAAACCATTTGCACCATGCACTTGTAAAGCGTCATTCGTAACTTCTACAGCAACTTTAGAGGAAAAGTACTTTGCGATTGTTGTTTCAATTATTGAATTATCATCTTTCCATTTACGTAATTCTCCTGCCTTTACTGCCAATGCTCTTGCTGCATGAACTTTTGTAACAGCATCTGCAATCATTCCACGAATAAGCTGAAACTCACAAATCTTTTTTTCAAATTGTGTTCTATTGCTGGAATATGTCACCATAGCATCTATTGCTTCCTGTGCAATTCCAATACCTGCCCAGGCAATACTGTATCTCCCAAAATCAAGGGCTGTTGAAGCAACAAATTCGAAACCGAAATTGAGGCTGCCTAATACATTTCTTTTTGGTACTTTTACATGATTTAAATGGATTTCAGCCAATTGAGTTGCTCGAGACACCATCATCCCCTCTATTGGTTCTGTAGCAACTCCAGGAAATGATCTTTCAACCAGGAATGCTGTTATCCTTCCATTGTTTGATGCAAAAATAATAAATAAATCAGCAGCGTGACCATACGTTATCCACTTTTTTGTACCATTAATTACATAGCAATCCTCTTGCTCAAACCATTCCGTTTTTATATTTTTGGCGTCTGAGCCATTATCAGGCTCAGATAATCCAAATGAGGCAATCACTTCTCCACTTGATAAACGTGGTAACCAGTAATTTTTCTGTTCTTCAGTACCTAAGCGCAGGAGCGTTTCTCCAACCAAAGAGGTATGTACGGTAATTAAGCTTCTTGTAGCAACACAAGCCTTGCCAAATACCTCTGTAAAAATGCCATAATATATTGGATCGAGCGCCAGTCCCCCATATTTTTTGGGAAAAGGGGCAGATAAAAAACCATTTTCAGCCATTTCTTTGATTAAACTATTGGGAATTCCTCTATTTTTTTCAAATTCATGAACATAGGGTCGAACTTTCTCTTTTACAAAATGCTCAGCTTCCTTAATTACTAATTCCTGGGCTTCATCTTTACTGGTTAAATAATTTCTTGTTCCATACACTCGCTTAGATACCCCCCAAATTCAGAAATAGTTTTGTATTCAAACATAGCAACCGGGCTAATATCAACCCCTAATTTTCTTCTTGCACGATTAATAATTTTCAAAGCTTGGATAGATGAAATACCAACCTTTAAAAAATTCGTATCATCGTCAATATCCTCCGGTCTTTTATCCAATAAAGTTGCAATCTCTTCTTTAATAAAGGCAACAACTTCTTCCTTACTCATTCCTCACACCTCCTATTTAATCCAAAAAGATTTATGGTCAAATGGATATGGTGGCAAACTCATCAATTTTCCCGAACCATCTGGATATAATGATTCCCAATTAAAGTCTGCACCTGCAACATATAAATCTTTTACTAACCGAAGTAATTCTGTATCTAATGAATTATCTTCTTTAAAATCAAAGCAAACAATATTAGCATTCTTCTGGATATTTGTTGATAAGCGATCTATTACCCTGTCTTTGGAAATAAATAAACCCAATACAATGTCTGCATTTTTACAAGACTCATTTAATTCCTCTCTATTTTTACCTTCAGACACTTTAGCGAAATCTTTCATTATATCTGGTAAATCCGTTTTTCTATTAATAAAATCAGCGATGATTTTGCCTGATTCTATTCCAATTACATCAAATTTATTTTTACCAAGTCGAATAACTTTATCGATAAATGTATAACAATGATAGAGATATACCAACTTACTGTTATCATATTCCTCTTGGTTTTCTAATTTATTTTTAGCAATAAGCTCGCTGGTTTGTGACAAATCACTATTTAATAACGTACTCGCCACTTCTTGAGAAAACGTATTTTCTATCCCTTTAGAGACAGTTGGATCACCAATAATTAAACTCACTTTAGCCATTCGTTTTTTTAAAAATTCACCTTTTTGAATGGAAGGTAATCCTTCTTTTACCTTATCAGAAGCTATTAGACATGCCGCCCGATAATGATAATGATTTCTGAAACGATTTCTTGTAAAACTTAAATTATTAATATTAAAATCTGGAGTACTTTGAATAATGGTTTCCGTTTGCTGGATTATTATATCTAATGCTTTTTCAGATTTTGCTGAAAATGTAAGTAAGTGCATCCCAGATTTGTCAGGAATGTCCTCATCCTCATTTGGATTCCATTCTTCAAGTACAACATGGGCATTGGTCCCCCCAAATCCAAAAGAGCTTATTCCCGCCTTGCGTGTTTCGTTTTCCGCAACAGACCAATCTTTTGTCTCCTGGACGATATAGAAAGGCGTTTTATCTAATTCCAATGCAGGATTAATATGATCAATATTTAAACTAGGAACGAGTTGTTTATTTTTTAAGCTTAGTAACACTTTTACAAGTCCTGCACCGCTGGCGGCAGGGAACAAGTGTCCAATATTTGACTTAACAGAACCAATGCCAATTTTTTGTTTGTTATTATTCCCAGTGAAAAGTCTTGCTAGTGCATTAACCTCTATTGGATCACCAATAGTTGTTCCCGAACCATGTGTTTCAATATAACTGATTTCATCTGGTGAGATACTTGCATCCTTATATGCACCTTCCAATACTTGATACTGCCCCTTGGGATTAGGAACCATAACTGCTAAAGACTGACCATCATTATTTACAAATGTCCCACGAATGACACCATATATATTTTTATTTTCCTTTACTGCTTTTTCCGCTGGCTCCAAATAGACAGTTATTACTCCCTCACCTATAACAGAACCGTCTGCATCTTTATCAAACGTTTTCGTTTGGTTTGTTGACGAAACAATGCCAGCTTTACGTGATAGAGCATGCACGATTGGTGTAGAAACAATGTTTGTACCTGTAACGGCAGCACCCTTAATCTTTTCTTCCTTTATCGACTCAACAGCATGATGCAATGCAACTAAAAATGAAGAACAAGCCGTATCAATCGTAATGGATGGACCCGTAAAATTATAATAATGCGATATTAAAGAACTGATAATACTTTGCATATTTCCTATCATTGCATTCGGGTGAATATCCTGTAAGGAACCTTTTTCTAATTGATTGATCATCAACTGCTGATACGTGCTCGAGCTAACTCCACTGTATACACCTATATTCCGTCTCTCTTCCTTGCCAGGTCTTAATCCTGCATCTTCCAAAGCCTCATAAGAAGTTTCTAATGCTATTCTTTGCTGGGGATCCATAAAAATTGCTTCTTCTTCAGGAATATCAAAGAATTCATTGTCAAAAAGATCGACATCCTCCAGTTCGCCCATCCAATCGTTCCATTCTGGATTATCAGACATTTCTTTTCTTTTCATACTTATCTTTGTAATATTGTCCTTACCTGAAGTTAAATTATTCCAAAACTCCTCTTTTGTCTTTGCATTTGGAAGTCTTAAAGCTATTCCGGTAATTGCAACAGATTTGTCAATGCCGCTGTTATGACGAAGATGATTAGCGTAAGACTCGGATTTAGCTGGATAAGGCAAGGCTTCTAAATAGTCAATCATTTCTCTTATTGTTTTACATAAAATCAATACTTCCATACCAATTTCTCTATCTAAGTATTTTTCTATTTCATCTAATAGCAGAAACGATTTAATGGAATTACCACCAAGTGCTAAAAATTCATCATCAAGCGATATTTTGTTCTCCGGTATGTTTAAAACTTTAGACCAGCTTTTAAGCAAATGACTTTCTAATTCAGTCCGTGGTATAGAAGTATCGAGTTTCTTATTTTGTATTTCTTCTTTCAGCATCTTTTCTATCTCTTCCTGTACTTGCTTAAAATGAGCATTTTCATAATTCTTTCTTAAAATAAATCGTTGTATTTTTCCACTTGTCGTTTTTGGTATTGTTTTCGTTGGCAGAACATGTGTTATCTCAATGCCGATCTCTTGTAATCTATTAACAATCGCGTGTCTAATTTCCAGAAACCTTTCCAGTTTTCCCTTATACTTTACGAAAACATATAATTCTTCTTGATTTGTTCTGCTATTAAATAGCCCAATTATTGCAGCATTCCCTTGTTCAACAGAATCAAGATCAAAGATTAGCTCTTCTAAATCATGTGCAAAGTAATTTTGACCTCTAACAAATATAATATCTTTTAACCTTCCAGTTACTACTAGAGAGTTGTCAACCATAAATCCAAGATCCCCTGTACGTAACCAGCCATCAATAACCATTTCTTCAGTAATATCTTCACGGTTAAAGTATCCTGAAGTTACCGACGATCCTTTAATCTGAATTTCACCAATCATATTTTCATTTAAGGTTTCTCCTGTATCACTTGCTATTCTTATGCTTAGCCCAGCAACAGGATTTCCTTCATGGACAAATTGACAGGTATCATATTTATTATCCCGGGAAATTGGAAAAGCAATATTATCATTTACCAATTTATTACGATCGATTTTTTCAACTCTTGGTATTTTCCCAACCTTTGGCAGACAAACACCTACTGTGGCTTCAGCCATCCCATAGGCTGGGAACATCATGGTTTCCTTATATCCGCATATTGAGAATTTATCAATGAACTTTTCAATTACCGGAACGGATATAGGTTCCGCTCCATTTAACGTTATTCGTAAGGAGGATAAATCTAAATCAGCTAATTTATTATCGGAAACTTTTCGAGTCATCCAATCATAGCCAAAGTTTGTAGAGCAAAACCATGTTCCTTTATGTTCAGCTATTTTTTTCAAAAAAAGGTATGGTGAACGAATGAATGTAAATGGCGAAAAAACCATAATATTTGTTCCTTTATTAATCGGTATTAAATGCTGACCAAAGATTCCCATATCATGCGTATGGGGCAGCCAAGTAAATGTAACATCATCCTCCTCAACTTCTAGTTTTTCGGCACAGCCTATATTATTAATGATGATATTTTTATTTGTTAATTTCACCCCCTTTGGTATACCCGTACTGCCTGAA
The DNA here is from genome assembly GCA_032085455.1 of Oceanobacillus sp. Classification (GTDB taxonomy): domain Bacteria; phylum Bacillota; class Bacilli; order Bacillales; family Amphibacillaceae; genus Oceanobacillus. The sequence continues at coordinate 39,261 of DAMDKS010000005.1, read as the reverse complement.
GAAAACTGCAGAAAAACAAGTTCATCAGGTTTCGTGTAATAAATAGCTTCCATTTCATCAGATATTAATTCATCCGTTGAAATATAATGCAGTGCATGAAAGACAGAACTTTCCTTTAGTGACTGATAACGTTTTTTGTATTGTTCCTCGATTATGACGCTTGGTTTATCCAGCACCTCCCAAATATTCATAAACTTCATCAATCCTGAGGACTCTGGCTTCCATGATGATGGTTGACTTACTGGTGCTGCAATGATGCCACCAAAAATACATGCCCAAAATGTTTTATAGAACTCTTTTGGATTATCAATAATTAAAATTACTTTATCTCCAGGTTTCAATCCTTTTTGATAAAGTTTTTTTAAGTATTTTTGCGCACTCTCTATTAGTTCTGGATATGAAACAAAATCTTCCTTACCTGACCCATCAATATAGGTAATACCTTTTTGCGGAAACTTATTTGCTGTATAAAGCAGCATTTCTGCCACCGATTGATATTCTTTAGGAAGTTCTATTTTTCTGCCATGTTGGATTGCTTTCTTAGCCATTACTAATCCCTCCCCCAACTATACTTTTATGAAAATTGAGCAGCCCTCCTTAGCCATAGCTAAGGAAGACATCATTATTTGCTTGTTATCGTCTTTCTAACACAATTTGAAATTGAAGAAATTAGCTTTTTAATCTTTTTAGAATTTAAACCTTCCGGATATTCCAGTGTAATATTCAAATCATCCTCATCATAATCAACTGTTATCATCATTTTTGCCAGATTGCTTTGCCCTGATTCACTTGGCATATCTTCAAAAGCCATTTTTTCTTTTTTAGAAACATACCCTTGAAAATTGAATAGAACAAAATTTTTATTTGTGTTGAAAGTCTTATATGAATCCCCTAAAAGTCTATTGACTTCCGAAAACTTCTTCATTAATTTTTCATCATAGAGTAAGGATAGAAAATTAATCGATTTTGTTTGGCATTCCTTTATAAGATTTATAAAATCAAAAGATTGTTCCTCTCTACTCACCGCAATAATTGGAATAATATCAAGGAATTCACCAATACAATTATAAAAATCCTCATCATTATAACTTCTTCCATAATCTACAATTGCTAAAGGAATATTTTCCATACCGCTGTAGCCTTTTAACAAATCAACTGTAGCTTCAAATGCTAACTGTAACGGATTACTTCTGTTTTCATTATCAAATGGAATTGTAAAAGTTACCTCTGCTTCATCTCTATCAGATATTTCGTCGAGACCTTGCATGAATTTCTTATTAGATTCCGTCCACTTCTCTAAAGAAAAGCGTTCGATAATCTTTTCTTCTGTAATTCCCTGTGGTCCATCCATTAGTAAAGAAACATATTCCTCATATTTTCTAGATGATTCATTCTTAATAGCTCTAGAATCACCATTTATATATCGTGATACTTCCTCGTTAATTTGACGTTTGATAATCTCACTGCTCATTCCATCGAATGCAATATGATCAAATCCCCATATAATAAAATGGTTATCTTCATTCAAACGAACACAGCAGAGTTTCCACGGTAATTCACCTTGATTAAAATCAGAAAAAAGTAGAATAGAACGCAGCTTATCAATCAGCTGCTCTCTTGCTTCGCCGGAATAAAATTGTAAATCTGCATAAGGGATATTTTTCTCGATAAATGGTTCAAGTTCTTTCATATCACATTCATACCATTCCAGTACATCGTCTTTTTCTTGTGCGACACAGTGTAACAACTGGTTGTGAATAATAATATTCGTTAATATTTTTCTTATTGCTGACTCATCCAGGCTGCCAGGAATATAAGTTGTTAATCCACTATTCATGGAACCATAAGCAGCTTGTACTTTTTGCACTGGCGAAAACGAGAAAGTCGATATTGGCTCAACAGAAGTAATTACATTTGATAAAGCAGAACATGCATGCTCAACTTGTTTTGCCTGTTTTTCTATTTCTTCATCCGAAAAATTAGAATCCCGCTCAATTATAGTGGGCCGTGCTTCTTTTCGTGAATGATTTCTGTGATTCACTTTTACATGTCCTGCTAATTCAGTAACTGTCCGGTACTGAAAAACATCATTTACCTTCAGTTCTATTCCTTCTTTTGCAAGTGACTGCACAAAGGCAATTGCTTTTAAGGATTGGCCGCCATTATTAAAAAAGTCATCCCCTTTTCTAAAATTTTCATTATCAAGTACTAATTGCATGTTTTTCAGAAGAATATCTTCAACATTATTTGACAATGGTTCGTCATGATTTAAATCATTTTCATTTGTAATCACTGGTAAAGCTTTGCGGTCTATTTTCCCGTTAATCGTTAATGGCAATTGCTCCAATTTCTTAATCCGGGATGGCACCATATAATCTGGTACTTTTTCTGCAAGCATTCTTTTGATTTGCTCTGGCTCGATTTCATTTACTGTATTTGTGTTATTAACCGTATAATACGCCGATATATATAGACTGCCGGTCGCATCCTGATTTGAAACAACTACGGCTTGTTTAACTTCTGGGATCGTTTTAATATGATTTTCAATTTCTTGCAATTCCACCCTAAAACCTCTAATTTTTATTTGAAAATCTATCCGTCCATTAAATATCAGTTCACCTGTTGCCAAACGCCACACCATATCACCAGTACGAAAAATCTTTCCGCTATTTTCAAATGGGTTATTTATAAATCTCTCTTCAGTCAGTTCTTTTCTATTTAGATAGCCTTGTGAAACACCTTTTCCGCCTATATATAACTCACCTGGAACATTTGGTGGAACAGGTTGTCCATGTTTATCAAGTACATAAAGTGTTGTATTTGAAATTGGATACCCAATTGGAACATATTGTTCGTTTTCGTTTAATTGATTAATAGGGTAATAGCTTGCAAATACTGTTGTTTCTGTTGGCCCATAGACATTTATTAATATATTTGGTCCTAGAAAGTCAATTGCTTTTCTAACATGCTGCAAGGAGGTGGCCTCGCCGCCAAATAATATTTTTCGTACATTCTTTAAACATGTAACATCCCAATCAATAAGTGAATTGAATAAGGCTGTTGTAATAAAGAAAACAGTAATACCTTTTTTCTCAATCACCTCAGTCAGTTCAGACATTTCGGTTACGGTTTCTTTGGAAATCATCGTCAAGCTGGCCCCGTTGAGCAGCGTACCAAATATATCAAATATAGAGCCATCAAAGACATAATTTGATAATTGCAACAGTCTGTCTTCTGGTTTGATTTCAATATAATTTGTATTCTTAACGACCCGTATTACATTTTCATTGCTGATGACTGTCCCCTTTGGAGTGCCAGTAGAACCTGAAGTATAAATGATATAAGCAGCATCATGAACGCTAGCATTTTTAGTTCTTGAAAAGCCGTACGTCTGCGAACTTTCCAGATGTTCTTCATCACTATCGACAGTGCAACAGGCAATAGCTTCTCCTGCTAATGATTTTAATTGAGTATGAGTTAGAACAAGTGCTGCTTCACTGTCTTTTAACATAAAATCAATTCGATTGCTTGGATAATCGGGATTTATCGGTACATAAACACACCCTGCCTTTAATACTCCAAGTATACTTACAATCTGCAACGGACCATGATCAAGGAGAATAGCAACTTTTTCACCATATTTAACATTCCGGTTCACAATTTTCTTTGCTACTTTACTTGCTTGTTTATTCAGCTCTTGATAACTAATTTCTTCATTTCCCCAAACTATTGCAATCCTTTCTCCATGTTGCTCAACATGATCCTCAAATAGTTGAATAATAGTTTTATCTTTCGGCAACACCGTTTCAGTTTGATTTAATGTCTCAAGCAACCATTTCTTTTCCTCTGGAGAAACAGTCTCCATATCTTTTAAGCCTTGTTTAAAATTATCAGTAATACTGGTTATTATTTGCAAGAATTGATTTCCAAAAGATTTTACTGTCTCCTGCTTAAATAGAGTTGTACTATATTCTATTTCAGCAAAATACAGCTTTTCTCTTTTTTCAATTGTCCAAGTAATATCAAACTTGGGATCTATTTTCTCTTCTGGTAAAGGCTTAAAGAAAAGACCATCTAATTCCAGTTCTTCCGTTCCCATATTAATATAATTCATTACAATATCAAATAAAGGATTACTGTTCATATTCGTATCTAGTCCAAGTTCCTCTATTAGCTTTTCATATTGGCAATCTTGATTTTCATATGCCGTAACCATCTTCTCTTTTATATAATGAAGATATTCTTCGACGGAAATTTCTTCATTGATTTGAGATCTTATGGCAAGGGTATTTACAAACATACCAACTTCAGAATCCAAATCAGCATGCTGTCGGCCAGCTGCACCAGTACCAATTACTAAGTCAGTTTGACCTGTACGTTTCCAGAGCGCTAGTTTTAATGCCGCAATGAACATCATATATGAAGTTAAACCCATCTGATTGGCTGCATTGTCAATTTTTTCACTGCGTTCCTTACCAAATTCAAACTGTATTTTCTCTCCCCTATTATCGTACTGTATTTGAGTTCTGCTAAAATCAGTTTGCATTTCTAATTTTGGTATTTCATCAGCAAATTCATTTTTCCAATAAGCCATTTGCTTATCCATATCTTCACTTGCAAATACTTCGTTCTGCCAAGCTGCAAAGTCCTTATATTGGACATTTAAAGGCTCTAGTTCTTTTCCTGCATATAAATCTTTTATCTCTTTTAGCAGGATAGCGATAGAGCTTTGATCAGATATAATGTGATGCATATCAATAAATAAAACATGTTTTTCATCGCTCAAACTTAAGACTTTTACCCTGATTAATGGTGATTTTGTTAAATCAAATGGACGAATCAGGCTATCCATTTTCCCTTTTAATTCATCTTCAGTAACCGTCTCAAAAAATACTGCAGACGGGACTTCATCATCTATCATTTGAACCACTTCACCATCTTTCATCATAAAACGCGTCCGAAATGATTCATGTCTCTGTACAAGCGCATCAATTACATTTTTGAATTTTGTCCTATTGAGCTTTCCTTTAACGATATAGGAAGATGCAAGATTGTATGATGTACTTTCATCGTTCATTTCATGAACAATATACATACGTTTTTGTGCAGAAGAGACTTCATAGTAATTTTGCTTCTTAACCGGCTGGATTTCTTCGTATGCCACTTTATTTACATCGGCTGTTAACCATTCGACCATTTCGCTAAAGTTAGGATAATTAAATATATCTGTCAAAGACATATCGATGGAAAGTCTTTTTTCAATCTCCGATGATAAAGAGATGGCCATTAATGAATGTCCTCCAAGTGTAAAGAAATCAGAATCAGAGTGGATTTCTTCACTTCCCAGCAGCCCCTTCCATATATCCATTAATTCACGGGTTATCATTGTTTGCTTATCTTCTGCATTCTCAACTATTTCTGCTGTTTGTTCTGTTGACTCATCGTTCATCCCTTCTTTAATCATTTGCTTCTCTTGTACGGGATGCAAATTTATATCATGATCATGGTACTTTTTATCAAAAACATATGTTGGTAATGGAACTCGTTTTCTTGCAGCAGCACCCTTTAATTGTTCCCAATTAATGTCTACTCCTTCACACCATATATCTCCTAATTTTTGTTTGAAGTAAACAATGTCATTTTCCGTTTCAGTTGCGTAGCGAATGAAGTTTACAAAACGATGTTTCGAATTATATTGCAGATATTGTCTTATCAACAATGCATTCATTCGATCAGCACCTAATTCTATAAAAAGGGAACTTTCCTTTAACATCTGCTCTGCCGATACAATATATGTTGGATTTAGTCGAAGCTTTTCTTCACCATTCATCTGATTGCTGGCACTGTTTTCCTCATTCCCAACTTCATTGGCTATCAACGGTATTGCTGGCCGATTTATTTTATAACTATTTAGCTTTTCTTGTAATGAAGAATTTGATTTTTTTACAGCTTCTTCTCCGAAATTCAAACACGTTGTTATTAGTGAACCTGACTCCTGATAATGCATCATTTCTCCACAAGTTTTTATTAAATCGACAGCATCTCTAATTTCTAAAACACCGGATACAGTTAATGCGCTAATTTCTCCTGCACCCTGCCCCATCAGTGCATTAGGATGGACACCAATTTGTAAAAGTGTCTTTGCAAGCGAATATCCTATAGAATAAGCAAGTAATTGATTATTTATCAAATTATCATATCTCAAAGAATCTTCAGTATTATAAAGAACGTTCCGAATATAATTTTGTTCTTCCTCTTTCAAGTTGGATAAAACCTGATCCATATAGGAGCTGAATATTTCTGTAACTCTATTATCAGTTGAATAATAAAGATCACGAGCTATCCCAGAATATACATTTGCTTCTCCAGAGAAAATGAATGTAATTTTTTTCCTTGAAGCTTCTATTTTTTCCGCTGATTTTTCCAAGAATTTTTGTACCACATCATCGTCTTTATGAATCCTTTCCGCATTTACTACGAACGATTTTCGGTATTCAAAAGCTTTTCGGCCAGTTTGTAATGTCCAAGCCACATCTGATAAATCTAAACCAGGATTATTTTGTAAATAAGTAATGATTGACTCAGAAGTTTCTTGTAAGGCCGATTGGCTTCGAGCGGAAAAAACCAACAAATCTTCCTTTGCATCTTTATCCTTATATCTCTCCTCGACAGGAGGCTGCTCTAAAACCACGTGGGCATTTGTCCCTCCAATTCCAAATGAACTTACACCTGCTTTTAACGTTTGATCCAAATTTGTTTTATACTCCGGCTCTGTATTAACATAAAAAGGACTATTTTCAAAATTAATACGAGGATTTGGATGTTCGAAATTAATTTGTGGCGGAATCACTCTATGATAAAGAGATAAAACAGTTTTTATGAAACCAGCCACTCCTGAAGCTGCATCTAAATGACCTACATTAGCCTTAACTGAACCAATTGCACAATAACCTTTTTCATCTGTATTCCATGCTTTTTTTAAAGCTTCAATTTCGATTGGATCACCAATATTTGTTCCTGTTCCATGAGCCTCTATATAATCAATTTCCTCAGGTGATACTCTTGAAGCTTGTAATGCTGATTGAATTACTTTTGATTGACCTTTTATGCTTGGTGCTGTATAACCAACTTTATCGCTTCCATCATTATTAATGGAAGACCCTTTAACAACACTGTAAATCTTATCTCCATCTTTTTTAGCAGCAGATAATGGTTTCAATAATACTAACCCAATTCCATTTCCTGAAACGGTTCCAGAAGAATCATCTGCAAATGGCTTACAATGACCATCTTTTGAAAATATCATTCCTTCGTGCCATAAATAACCTTCTTTCCTTGGATAAGATATGGAAACCCCACCAGCAATAGCCATATCTGATTCTCCGCCTAACAATGACTGTATCGCTTGATGAATGGCAACTAATGAAGTAGAACAAGCAGTTTGTATATTAAAGCTCGGTCCTTTTAAATCTAATTTATAAGAAATTCTGCTTGTAAGAAAATCCTTTTCGTTTAAGGTCATTGCTTCAAAAACATTTACATTGTCCATTTGCTGACTAAGGAAACGAGACATCCAAGGCATATTGGAACCACTTCCTGCAAATAATCCAATCAAACCTTTATACATAGATGGGTCATAACCGGCATGCTCTAGCAGCTTCCAAACTGTTTCGTGCATTAATCTAATTTGCGGATCCATCATGTTAGCTTCTTGGTATGCATAATCGAAAAATTCGGAGTCGAAATATTCGATGCCCTCCAGAAAACCCTTGGCTTTTACGTAATTTGGATTTGCTAGCTCTTCAGGTGAGATTCCACTATTTAATAGTTCTTCATCCTTAAACTGAGTAATAGATTCCTTCCCGGATAGGATGTTTTCCCAAAATTCTTCGATACTATTTGCGCCTGGAAATTTACAAGCCATCCCAATAACTGCTATGTCATCCGAAGCTAATGCTTTTGATTCAACTAAAGGTACATTTTGAATCGCTTCATCCTGCATATCTTCTTTTATATCTAAGCTTTTTACTAACGATTCAATTGTTGGATATTCAAATAGCTGCATTAACGAGATAGATTTTCCAGTTAATTCATTTAATTTATTATTAATTTGGATAACCCCTAAGGAATTTCCACCTATATCAAAAAAGTTATCTTGAACACTTATTTCTTTGATACTCAATACTTCTCGCCATAACTCTAATAGTGTTTGCTCCAGTTTAGTTGACGGTGGAATAATTCCTGCCTGATTTTCATTGGCTTCTATACTAGGTACCTGTAAAGCACTTCTGTCAATTTTTCCATTCGGCAGTACTGGCATATCGTCTAATAGTATGAGACGAGAAGGCACCATGTAATTTGGAAGTCTTTCTTTTAACCAATTGCGTAACCATAAGCTTTCACTTGTTGAATAGTTCGAATCCTGATGAACACAATAAAATAACACAAGCTGTTTATTATTCTTCTTTCCATCAACCGCTAATAAAACTGCTTCACGAATATTATCATTTTTTAACACAGTCTGTTCAATTTCATGCAGTTCAATTCGGTATCCCCGAATCTTTACTTGAGAGTCCAAACGTCCTGCAATTTCTATTTCTCCATTTGGTAAAATTCTTGCTCTGTCGCCAGTCTTGTACAGCGTTTTGTTTTCAAGCTCAGGAAGTTCTATAAACTTTTTCTTTGTCTGTTCTATATCATTTAAATAACCGCGAGCTACTCCTTTTCCTGCGATACATAGTTCTCCGTATACACTTAACGGCTGCAGTCTTCCACCTTCACTTATTACATATGCCTCCGTATTAGCAATTGGACTGCCAATATTTATCGGACTGGAGTCAGTCAATTCTTTTGTTGTTGACCATATCGTTGTTTCAGTTGGACCGTACATATTATAAAGTCTGGCGCTGGAAACTTTTTTAAGTTTATCCCTTAATGGGACAGGATAATTTTCCCCGCCACTTAATATACAAGTAAGTTGATTTAGTGCCTTCTCAAACTCCTGATTTTCCACAAATACTTTAATTCGTGAAACTGTACTTAAAATATGCGTACAGTTATATTCAACAATTTTTTCACTAGCTAAAGCAGGATCCAATTGTTCACTTTCATTTGCCAGATAAATAGAATGACCAGTACACAGTGGCGTTAATGATTCAAAACCAAAAATATCAAAAGATAATGTGGTCACACTTATAACCCTGTCAGAATCGCTTTGGAAAATTCCTCTATTTTTTATATCATGAATGAAATTCACAATAGACGAATGATTAATCATAACACCCTTTGGATTTCCTGTAGTACCAGATGTAAATATTACACTTGCCAAACTTTCTGGTGTTCCTGCTCTTTTAGGATTTTTTATGTTGCTGGTGTTTCTTTCAAGCAATTGACCATTTACAATCTCCCCGCCAAAAACGATGTTCTTTCGATATTTATCTGGGCAAATAAGTACATCAACTTCCGATTTAGATAACATATAATTAATTCTTTCATCCGGAAAATTCGGATCAATTGGAATATAAGCAGCTCCTGCTTTTAATACACCTAACAATGAAATAATTAAACTTTCATCCCTATCTGTCATTATTCCAACAAGTGATTCCTTCTTCATTCCCAAATCAATTAAATGCCAGGCCAAAACGTTCGCTTTTTCATTTAAATCACGATATGTTAACGCTTTTCCACTCGATACGATCAATGCTGTTTTATCTGGATACTTATCTACATTCTCCAAGAACATATCTTGTATGAGCAGGTTCTCATCCAACTGAAGTTTAGTGGAATTGAAATCCTCCTGAATAAATTGTTTTTCTTCTGAAGTAATAAAATTAATATCCTTAATTTTGACTTCTTTGTCCCTTGTAATATCCAGTAAAATGTTTTGAAAGTGCTGAACCATTCTTTCTATAGTCTCTTTATCAAATAATCTTATAGAGTATTCAAGATATCCTTCCAGTTCCAATTCTTCTTTGTTTTCTTGACAAGTTAAAACTAAATCATATGCGGAAGTATTCGTATCCATATTATGTTGAATAAATTGCGTACCTTCTAAATCCAGACTATAAGTATTCATATTTTGATAATCAAAACAAACATCAAATAATGCGTTGCGATTTAATTCTCTTGATAAATCCAGCTGTTCCACCAATTCATCAAATTGATAATCTTGATTTTCAAACGCTTTTAACGCATTGTCTTTTACTTCATTTAAAAAATCAATATAGCGTTGATTACTTTTAGGCTGATTTCTCATAGCCAGCATATTTATAAACATACCAACCGTTTCTTTGACTTCTTCCTTTGTTCTTCCAGCAACGGGGGTCCCTACGATTATATCTTCTTGATTAGCATACCTGGCTAACAGGATTTGCCAGGCGCTTAACATAATCATAAAGAGCGTTGCTCCTGATTCATGTGAAAAATTCTTTAGCTGACTGGTTAGCTCCTGTCCAAAAGTAAAGTAAAGTCGATCGCCCTGAAAGTCTTTAATTGCCGGTCTTTCATAATCAGCAGGTAAATCTAGAACTGGCGGATTATCTCCCAGTATTTCCATCCAATATTGTTTTTGCTCCTGCATTTCTGGGGTCTTAAAATATTCATTTTGCCAAACCGCGAAATCTTTGTATTGAATTTCAGGAACATCTAATTCTCCAAAATATAATTCATTGAAATCTCTAGTAATGATTTCTACAGATGTACCATCTGCGATAATATGATGTAAGTCTAAAAGAAGAAGATACCGTTCATGATCAATTTGCACAATCTCTATTCTAAACAAGGGTGCTCTTTCAAGATCGAATGGTTTTATAAACTTAGAATTCACCAATTCTTTCATGTCTTCTTCATTTGAAATGGTCCATTTCGAATACTTGATTGGTATTTCAACATTCGAATGAATAAATTGAACAGGCTGATTGTCTTTAATTGTAAAATCTGTTCTTAAAGATTCATGACGATGAATCAGCTTTCTTACTGCATTCTCAATACGATTTTTATCCAAATTCCCCCTAATCTCCGTCACAGAAGGCAGATTATAGGCAGTACTGGCTTTATCTAATAAATGAAGCGCGTACATACGCTTTTGCGCTGATGACAAAGGATAATAGTCTCTTGTTGGCACAGTTTTTATCCTTTCATGTTTTGTATCATCATCAATCTTATTTTCATAGATAAACACAGCAAGGGATTTAGGTGTTGAATATTTAAATAAGTTCGCAACATCTATTTTGACGGCAAGCTTATTATTTAAACCAGAAGCTAAACTTACTGCTTTTAATGAATCACCGCCAAGAGAGAAAAAGTCCTGATTAACATCGATGGCGTCAAATTCAAACACATCTTTATACGCTTTTATAATCATTTCTTCTAACTCCGACTGAGAGATGTTTGTTAATACAGCAGTTTTATTATGAGCTGCTAATTCAACTGCCTCCGTAGCGGCTGCTTCAGATTGTCCTTCATTGCCCAGTTCTACCGGAAAATGCATTTTATCAAATACATAAGCAGGCAGAGAAAGACGTTTCCGCTGTTTCTTTCCTTTTAGAACATTCCAATCAATATTAACTCCATTGCTCCATAAATCACCTAATTTTTTATTTAAATATTCGACATCGTTATACATTTCTTTTGAATGACGAATTAAGTTTATAAAGGGCTGACCGACAACACTTGAATCATGCTGAACAGCAAGTGTACTTAAAGTGCGCCCTGCCCCGACTTCAATAAACACATTTTCTTCATCACTTCGTATTTCCGATAAATTGTCTGAAAACCTGACTGTTCGCAGTATATGCTCTTGCCAATACGCCGCATTTGATAATTCAGCTTTCTCTGCCCACGTTCCACTAACATTTGACAAAATCGGCGTATGGGGCTCCTTCATATCATATTTTTTGAGCTGTTCGCCAAATTCCCTCGCCGCTTCTTTCATCATTGGAGTATGAAAGGCATGTGATGTTCTTAGTCTCATAAATTTTATACTGCGTTTTTTTAGCTTGTCTTCAAACTTAATTATTGCCTTCTCGCTTCCACCCACCACACAACTTGTTTTCGTATTGTTAAGTGAGATCCATACGTTAGTTCCAAGTTCATTTTCTATTTGTTCTGCAGAAGCCATAACAGAAAGCATAATCCCAGATTGCTGTTTTTGCATCATCTGACCACGAATTTTTACTATTTCAACTGCATCCTTTAGATTGAACACTCCAGAAACAGCCGCAGCAGTCAATTCTCCAATACTATGACCAATCATTCCATCTGGCTCAATACCAAGTTCAATCATTGCTTTTGATAGGGCATAGCTGGTTGCAAATATAGCAAACTGACTAAATTCTGTTTGATTTATTATATTAGGATCTTCGTTGCCATAGATTATTTCAATAAACTTATTTCGTTCATCTTCTGTTAAATAACCTAATACTTGATCCATATGTTTTTTAAATAACTTTGATATAGCACTCTCATCTGAAGAAAAATAAAGCTCCCTTCCCATACCTTGATATTGACTTCCTTGTCCAGGGAACATAAAATAAATATTCTTATCTTCCGGTTTTACTTCATATACTGCTTCTGCATCTAACTTCTCGGAAATATCAGCTATATCTCCACCTGTCTGTTCCCTGACTACAATCGATTTTCGATATGGAAATGGTTTTCTGCCTACTTGTAAGGTCCAAGCTGCGTCAGACATATTAACATTTGGATTATCGCTTAAATACTCCAGCACCTGCTGCGAGCTATTACGAAGTGCATCTGGACTTTTAGCCGAAAAAACGAATACGTTCACTTTGTCTTTTGGGCTGCTATCCCTCTTTTCTGAGTACTCTCCTAAAACCATGTGAGCGTTTGTGCCTCCTACTCCAAATGAATTAATCCCCGCGTATCGTGTGCCAATGGAATCCCACTTCTTTCCTTTTGCATTCATGACAAAAGGGGAGTTCTCAAAATCTATTTTGGAATTCGGCTTCTGATAATTGACGGTACCAGGTATATATTTATTCTTTAAACTTAATGCTGCTTTTACTAATCCAACAACCCCAGCAGCTGTATCCGTATGACCGATGTTTCCTTTTACTGAGCCTAAAGAACAAAATTGCTTTTTATTTGTAGAAAATGCTTTTGTTAGGGACTCTACTTCAATTGGATCACCAAGAGATGTACCTGTACCGTGTGCTTCAATATAACTCACGTTTTCTGGATCAATTCCAGCTACACGGTAAGCCTCTTGAATAACCTCCTTTTGCCCTTCCACACTAGGTGCGGAAAATCCAATCTTTTGAGCGCCATCATTGTTAATCGCTGACCCTTTTATAACCGCAACAATATTGTCACCATCTTCAATTGCTTCATTCAGCCTTTTAAGAACAACAAGTCCCATACCATTTGAAAAAACCGTACCCTGTGCTTTAGAATCGAAGGGACGACAATGTCCATCAGGAGAAAACATCATTCCATCTTCATAGAAATATCCACCTTCGTTTGGAAGTTCAATAGTTATTCCTCCTGCAACAGCTATATCACACTCACCCAAAATAAGAGATTGTCTTGCCAGATGAGGAGTAACAAGTGTTGTTGAGCAGCCCGTTAATGCTGTATAGACAGGTCCTTTGATATTCAACTTATGTGCCACTCTTGTGGCCAAAAAATGATTGGTACTTAAGGTGAAAGATTCATACTTACTGCTATAATCAGCTTCTCCAAACAGGACCTTTCGATACCATTGAAAATCATCTGATCCGCCTAAAAACAATCCGATTTTTGATGAATCTGAACCTGGATAGTATCCTGCATCTTCAAGCGCATTCCAAGTCCCTTCATATAGAAACCGTAATTGAGGGGCCATCTTATTTACTTCACCTGGCGAAAAGCCAAAGAAATTTGCATCAAAATCGTTGATCCCTTCTATTCTCCCTTTTGCCTTAACATAATTGGCAGAAGATAAAGTATGATACGGAATTCCCAACTCCTCCAATTCCTTATCATCATAGAAATAGATGCTTTCCCGCTCATTGATTAGATTATCCCAAAATGCTTGTATATTTTGTGCTCCCGGAACATTTAATGACATACCAATTATTGCGACATCTTGCTGTGTGATATTTTCTTTTTTCTTAAATTGGTTCTCTCTATCGGACACGTCGATTTCCTTTTCCTCATTTGAGAAATGTTCTGCTAGTTGTCTAATCGTCGTCTTTTTCATTAATAGAGTAATAGAGAATTCTTTTCCCAATGACTTTTCAAGTTTATTATGCAATTGAATAAGGGATAACGAGTTACCGCCTATTTCAAAAAAGGAATCATCTGCCCCTATTCCAGAAACAAAAAGCACTTCTTCAAAAGCGGAAGAGATTGTATTCTCTAAATCTGTCATTGCTTCACTAGAGTTGGAATCTGTGCTATAAATATTCAAATATGATTTATCCTCGGTCAGTGCTTTTCTATCAATTTTGTCACTACTATTTAGCGGTAACTTAGTTTTATGCACATAGTACGAAGGAATCATGTTAAATGGTAACTTTTCAGATAAAAAATCAATAAGCTTAGATGGAGATATCTCTTCCTCTGAACGATAATATGTACATAGAACAGAAGGTTTACCATCCTGCTTTTTAACAACTACAATAGCCTGACCAATTCCCTCATATTTCTCTAAAGCGTTTTCAATTTCTTTGATTTCCAAGCGAATACCTCGAATTTTTACTTGAAAGTCATTTCTTCCTAAATACTCTATACTTCCATCTGGCAGCCAACGTGCCAAATCACCCGTTCGATACATATAACGATAATGCTTTAGATCCACATTTTCTTTATAGAATGGATTGGGAACAAATTGTTCCCTTGTTAATTCTTCTAAATTTAAATACCCTCGGGCTAAACCAGCACCACTTAAACAAAGTTCACCCGAAATACCGATTGGCTGCAGACTATTTTCATCACCTACGACATACCAGCGCATTTCATTAAGTGGTTCCCCAATTGATATATTCTTGTTTCCTGTATAATTCGTAAGTGAACAGTGTGAAGACCATATTGTATTTTCTGTAGGACCATATACATTTTCAAGAGAAATATCAGTATTTAACAACTTAAACCGCTGAATTATATCTGGAGTAATTGCTTCTCCACCTACAAAAATCCATTTCAGTGACTGCAGCTTCTGAATATTTTCCTTTTTTTCAAATAGATCCAAAAATAACCTGAATAAAGCAGGTACAAAGTTGATATGAGTAACATGATGTTTTTTAATTTCAGCTAATATCAGCTTTGGATTTTTTTCTCCATTTTTATCTAAAACGAATAACGATCCTTCTCCCATAAACCAGCCAAAAAGTTCTGTAGCAGAAACATCAAATGTAAATGGGGTTTTCAACATAAAAATATCATTTCTTCCCAGAGGAAATCTTCTATCCAAATCCAGTAATGTATTTACTACACTATGATTCTCGACCATAACACCTTTTGGATTACCAGTTGATCCTGATGTATACATAATATAAGCCAAACTATGAGGATCCAATTCTATGGATGGATTTGAATTATCCCCTGTAAAAGTATCTGGGTTATCAACAAAATGAAAAGCAATATCCCAATTTGCATCATATTGCAGGTTGCTGGAAGTTATTAATTGAGAAATATTAGCATCGTCAAAAATGAATTCTTTTCTGCTTGCAGGATAGCTGTAATCTATTGGTACATAGGCGCAACCCGCTTTAAGAACAGCTAAAAGACTAATTACTAAATTATTTGACCGTTCTAACTGGACACCAATAGACTCGTTTTCCCTTTTTTTCTGTTTTAAAATTTTCCTGGCTAACTGATTTGCTTTGGCGTTAACACTTTCATAAGACTCCATCTCTTCTCCTGAAATCAATGCGATTCGAGTTGGATGTTTTTCTGCCTTAGAGTTAAACACCTCAATAATAGTCTGCGGAGAATATTTAAAATACGAGGTATTATTAAACGCATTTAATATTTTATTTTCTTCATCTTGCAACATAATGTCAATATCTTTTGTTTTTATCTCCACATTCGAAACTAACAAATCAATTAACTTTATAAATCGCTGACCCAGCAATTCAATTGTTTCATCCGTATATACATCCGGTTTATATTGGACTTTAATCATATCTTTATTTGGAGTTTTATTTAATATAATCATTAAATTCCCTGGAAATGTTACGTACTCCTGATCAATGATTTCTGTTTCTGAATCCTTATAACTGTCATATACAAATGATACATCAAGAATTGATGGAGATCCCGGCATCGAAACTAAATTACTATCACGTATAATTAAATTATTTGGATATCCTATATTATGATAAATATTAATGATTTCTTTAAGTGCCTGTTGAAGTACAGATGAAAAAGTCGCTTCTCTTTTGACATTAAACCGCATTGGAAGCATGGATACAAAATAACCAATTGTATCTTCAAAATCTAAATCTGGACGATTTGAAAATGGTGATGCAAAAATAATGTCATCATTATGTGTATATCGATTCATAAGAACACTAAAAGCAGCTAAATAGAACATAAA
Organism: Oceanobacillus sp.; assembly: GCA_032085455.1. Classification (GTDB taxonomy): domain Bacteria; phylum Bacillota; class Bacilli; order Bacillales; family Amphibacillaceae; genus Oceanobacillus. The sequence continues at coordinate 22,721 of DAMDKS010000005.1, read as the reverse complement.
ATCAGTTACTTCTTCCGTTTTAACCAGGTTATTAACATCTTCCGACATCTTTTGAGGTATCTCGAAAATTTTTTCCCTGCCTATACCAATATCATTTGTTCTTTGAGGAAAATCTGCTTTTAATGGCAATGGTTCTGCATTTTCCAGCTTTTTCAGCCAATAGTTTTTCTGCTCATGGTATTCATCTCTTTCAAGTTTTGAATTCTCCCGTTCTATAAAATCTCCAAAGCTTGTGTCCTGCCTGATCATAATCATATCTTTATTAACTAGCTTATTATAATAGGCTAATAGTCTTTTCTTAAAAATTTCTAAAGATAAACCATCTGAAATAATATGATGAATGCATATTAGAAATACATGCTTATTGGGTTCCACTTTAATCAAGCTTGTACGAAATAGTGGAGCTTCATTAAAATCAAAAGATTTGCTAATTTCATTTCTAATCATTTTTTCTAGTTTACTTTTCTGATTTTCTTTTATATCAGAAATATCTTCCATCAATAATTTGCAATCCACATGCGAATGTATAGACAAAAATGGGACAGCATCAATTACTTGAATACTACTTCGTAATGCTTCCTGTTCTTTAACCAATAATTTTAATGCATTCTCAAAATGGTTTACTTGCAAATTATCCAACAATATCGTAGCAGAAACATTATAAGATATTGGATTATCAAGCTGACAATCCACATAAATTCCCTTTTGTGTCTCAGAAAGTTCAATTTTTTTTGTAATCATGATTTCACACCTCTATCAACTTTGGACTTATTATATCAGTGAAACTGTGTTCAGTGGTGTGTGGCTTTTAATCCCCTACTGAACGTTAGTTGAACCAATCGGGGATTTACTGGCAGTTATCCCCTACTTGCAATTCTCGTTTCCACTTCAAATTCTTGAAATGGAGGTCTTACTGCTAGTTAATTCGGGATAAATTAGATTTGCGAGCTTAAGACCCATATTCCTCCAGCTAATATGGAAAGGATCGTAATAAAAGCCTGGTATGCTAAATCCATTATTATATTTCCGATACCATCAGCATCTACTTTTTTATTCTCAATCATCACTTGCGTATGGCTCCACAAACCACTTAGTCCATAAATATACATTGATACTAGTACACCAACCCAAAATGTACCGCCAAACCAGATGGCCATAACCCCCATTACACCTAAACCCAATTGAGAAAAGCCATATTTTATTTGAAATAGACCTCCTGGCCACCCTAATTTCTTCGCAGTTTTATCTGCAGTAATAATATTTACAATGACTCCAATTACACCAACTAAACCAAATGTTACTACGAATTGATGCAATAACAGAATAGTACTTATTTCACTAATACTATCTGGAAAACCTATAATAAATAAATGAATTATACCTGAAATAATTCCGAATAACCACAATATTAAAAACGCCATAACTAGACCCCTTTAAAATAAAATTTATACAGCTTTAAACTTTCTTTCATACGACTGCAGACTACTATTTCACCTCACTTTGTATAATGTTTGCTTATGTTTTTCCTCCATTCTTAATATTAAATTAGTTTTAACTAAATTGAGATATTTACCTTTTATATCATCATAGTATAAGTTTTACATTTATACAGATAATCAAAATGAGTACATCTAACACATTCATAAAGTGAAACTTCATTCAGTGGGGAGTTTTTCTTTCAAAGCCCAATGATAAGCAGTAAAATCAATTGCGATACTACAGACTGGCTGCCTGTCACCTTACAATTTTCCCCATTCTCGAAATAGGTGCTACGTATCCAGTTACATTGCGATAAAGTAAAACTGCATTCAAAGGAGTCTTTTTCATTCCCGCACTGAATATTAGTTGAACCAATCGGGGATTTACTGGCAGTTGTCACGCTAACAATTCGCGTTTTCACCTCGAATTCTTGAAGTGGAGGTCTTACTGCCAGTTAATTTACGATAAATCTATACTAAATTCACCTGCCACTCTTTCTCCATCATTGTTAAACGAATAAGTATGCGTTTTTTCTTGAAAAATCTCTAATTTTGTCAATTCCGACAGTTTCCAGGGTAGTTTTTTGTAAATAATCTTGGTAGTTGTTTCAGTCTTGGGGGAGTTTTCTTTACGAAAATAAATCTAAGCGGTTGTTAAGTCTTGGATGGATTTTCCCTCTTAATAAGCTTTATTAGCCATCAAAGCTAGAAAGCTCAATCGAATATCCTTTAAAGAATTGTTACTAACATAACACTCTTTAACATTTTTAGAAATAGGAAAAAAAACTCATTTAACCATCTTATTTAACATTCTCTCTTTCTGTTCTTCCCTATTTAGCTTCTAACACAATAATTTAGTACCATGACATAAGTATCAAGTTCATAAATCCTCATCACCCTTTTCGACTATTCGCTATAGTATGAGAATAGTCATGCATTCTCAAAGAATTTTATGTATAAACCAGTATTTTATAGGAGCAATTTGTCGAATGTAAAGTGGTATCTTCATTTAGTTTCCATCAATAGCTAGTGCTCTGGAGTTAAAAAAACCCAATTGCAATTTAAATTGCAATTGGGTTTGGGGAAATAATTTAAGTTGAGCAATTATTAATTCTGTCACAACACACATCCAACATTCTCTATTGATCGTAAATATCTTTACTTGTTTGCGTTCTATTAATCCGTGAAAAATCTACTTTTGTAAATGTAGCTGTTGAAAGAATTAAGAATAAGATACCAAATAATAAAATTACAAAGAAACTAATCTGCGGTGTTATGATTAAGCTGCCTACCTTAAATGCCAACTGATCAGAGATTAAATCATTTAAAGGCAGAGAAAACTTTTCAAGACTCAATGTTCTAAAAAAGGAAGCTGCATATGTCATGGGATTTAAAAAGGCAATATACTGTAATCCTGTTGGCAAAAGACTAAGCGGTACGTACACTCCACACAAAAATGTTATCGGTGTCGTAACAGCTACAGAAGCAATTTGAAATGTTTGAGAATTCTTGATGGACGTTGCCAAAAATAAACCAAAAGCTGAAAACACCAGCCCAACAAATATCATCGATAATAAGACAGCCAAAGGCGTAAGTATTGATTCATACCGCAAACCAATAAAGTAACCAACTATCATAATGAGAATTCCTTGAAACGTAGCAATAATCGTAGATGATAATATTTGTCCAATAACGATTTGTATTCTCTTTGCTGGACTAACAAGCACTTCCTTCATATATCCTGATACAATATCATCAATCGTTGAAGTAGCGATATTCAATGATGTTTGAAATACAACAATTATTATAATTCCAGATAATACATAGTTCGTTGGATCAGATATATCTGTACTCTTAAAAATGGTACTCAATAGATACAAGTAAAAAAACGGCATAATTAAGATTAAAACTAACTGGACACGATTTCTTAAAAACAACCTGATATTTCTCATGCATAGCGCGGATATTATACGAATTTCTATTCACTCCCTAATGTTTTTTCCAGTGATTTCAAGAAAGACATCATTTAACGTTCCCTTCCGTACTTCTAAATCTGTAATCGACAGCTGATGTTCACAAATAATTTCCGTTAGTTTAGATAAATCATTCATTTCTAAAGTGAAACGGTTATTATCTTCCGTATACGTCATATCGCGTTGTATGAGTATATCCTTTAATTTCTCTGGATCAGAACTTGATAGAATTGCTTTATCCCGTGTATATTGTTTTTTTAATATTTCAGGATTGTCAAAAGCTATTATTTTTCCATAATCCATAACTGCTACTTTATCGCAAATTTCCGCTTCATCCATATAATGTGTTGTCAAAAATACGGTTATATTTTTTTCTTTTTGCAATTTAAGAATATAATTCCATATATTAGATCTCGTTTGGGGATCTAACCCCGTAGTCGGTTCATCCAGGAATAATACTTTTGGTAAATGCATTAAACTACGTGCTATTTCCACTCTGCGTTTCATCCCCCCTGATAAACTGCTAACCATTGCTTTTTTCCATTTAGTTAAATCAACTAAATGAAGTACAAAATCAATTCTCTCGTCAATATCTTTTTTGGGTATGCTATAAAAATGACCATGCATTTTTAAATTCTCTTCTACTGTCATTTTTACATCAAGGGTTTGGTCCTGGAATACAACACCTATAATACTCCGGATATAATCTTTATTTTTTTCAACTTCTTTTCCATCAATCATTAACGACCCGGAAGTCTTATCAAGTATAGTGCAAAGCGTATTGATTGTAGTGCTCTTTCCTGCTCCATTCGGTCCTAAAAAAGCAAATATACTTCCACTTTCCACCTCAAAAGAAACATTATCTACTGCATTGAATGTTCCATATTTTTTTGTGAAATCCTTTACAGCAATGATGTTCCCCATCATGACCTCCCCTTATTATTAAAGTAAGTCATCAACTTGTATACTTTTTCAAATGCTGCTCCTGCACTTTTGGAATTTGACAGCTCATCATCTAAAACATCTTCCAAAGCATTTAGAACCTTTTCACAATCAGCAACATCAATACCAGTATTTTCTGATACTTTCTGTAACACCTCATAATTATTCATTTATATTCTCCTTTACAATTTCTTTGTGGCACCCGCACATTTTACTTCTTTCTTTAAAACTTTTTTATCATCCTGATTATCCATTCCTGACATAATTCCTATAGACTGACTGTCGGTCTATATGATAATATAACGCAAAATAATTCTCTAGTCAAGGTTTCTTCTAATAATTGTATGAAAAAAATCCAAGATACCTTTAAGCTTAAGTCTCCTATACAAAAATGAATGCATACCATGCATGTTTTTTAGATTTGTTATTTATATTTCTATATTCAACATCCTCTTTGTAATTTTTTCTGTACGATTTTCAATTGCCTGATTAGATAACTTACCTAATCGTAATTCGTCGACAATTTGACCGTCTTTCATAAACAACACTCTTTCACTTTGAGCAGCAACTTTCGCATCATGCGTCACTAACATGATGGATGTTCCCTCCTGATTAATCTTAAGAAATTGAGTCATTATTTCCTGAGAGGTTTTCGAATTTAAAGATCCAGTCGGTTCATCCGCAAAGATAATTTTGGGCTGATTAATTAAAGCCCTGCAAATTCCAGCCCTTTGCAGCTGCCCTCCGGAAACCTGATTTGTCATGCGATAAGCTAAATCTCCAATTCCTGTATTCTCCAGAAGCAGCTGCGCTTTCTTTGTTATTTCTTTTGTCATTTTTCGATTGTCCCTTATAGCCGGGAGAATGACATTATCAATAATTGTTAAGTTTTTCAAGAATGATGACTGCTGAAAAACAAACCCCATTTGTTGGCGACGAATATCCGAGAGATCTGTTTCTCCACATGCTGTGAGGTTCTGTTCACCAAAAATTACTTTTCCACTATCAATTGTATCCATTCCACTTAAAGCATAGAGTAAAGTTGATTTCCCCGAGCCAGAAGGACCCATAATCGATATAAATTCGCCTTCATAAATACTTACAGATATATCACGTAAAACCTTCATTTTTTCCTTTTCAATGTCAAAAGATTTATTCATTCGTTCCCCATCAATTATTTTTTTCATTACTTACTCCTTTATATTTTCTGTAATTGCAATTTTACCAGCTTTATTCGTTCCTAAAATTGTTGCTATCAAAGTAACAAGCAACATCAATACTGGGAATCCCAAATAAACAAGAGGCTGACTTACAAAATCAAGTGCATCCACACCAAATGAAGACATAACCATCCTTGCAATGGATTTACCAATAGTATTTGCCAATATATTTCCTCCAGCAATACCAATAATTAAAATGAAGATTCCCCGCGTTATATATTGTTTAGAAAGATCTTCATTAGTGAAGCCTATCGCTTTTAAAATTGCGATTTCCTGCTGATCCTTAGCCACTAATAATTTCATAAATAACAAGATTACTAATCCTGTAATGAATAAAGCGGCTATTAATGCTACATTCGCAGCTGTTTTTATCGAATCCATTGTAGAACCTAATACTTGCTCCTTATGCTGATGTGCATCAGTAACGTTGGCAAAGGGCAAAGCTTGTGACATTTCTTGAGCGATAACAGCTATTTGCTTGGTATTGTTAAGTTTAATATAATGATTCAGCCACATTGTTGGGGCAGTTTCATCTGTAAAAGTAGCTTTTGCTGTCTTACCTCCATTTAAAATATTAGAGTAAATTCCAGATACTATAAAGTTCTCCAGGCCACTATCTGTAATGATTTCGATGGTATCTCCAACTTTTTTTCCAAACTCTTCCGCATTTAAAGTGGATAAAGCGATTTCATTTGGCTCTTTAGGAGCTCCCCCTGTACTATATTCGATTGGAAATGCATCATGATCTCCGAGTTCAATGACTATTTTTTCTTCAGATCCATCCTTATTTTTAACTTTATAGGATTTAGAGCTAATCTGAACAAACTGCTCAATAGAATCTTCGCTATTTAAATAGTTTACAATTGATTGTTCTTTTTCTTCCGGATCCTCGGATGGATACATACTAACCATCAAATCCATTTCTCCAAAACCTAAATACTTTGTAAAGGCTGGTGCTGTTACAGTAGAGTGTGTGTTCCAAGGAACAATCATAATAAAGCAGGAAAGCAGAAGAACAATAAGCATCGTTGCATAAAGCTTCTTCCGAGATAAAACATCTTTAATCCCTAAGAACATGTTAGTTGGCAATAGCGTATTTTTGTATAACGATAAATAATTTTTATGAGCCTTTTTTTCGTCTGGACTGCCAGTACGAATGGCAGAGGCAGCTGAAATTTTTCTAAAACGTCTCAATATGAAATGAATATAGCCTATCACCAGCAGGAACACAATGATACTGCCCAGGATTGCCAGAAAAATACTCCAGTCTTTATATTGACTTTCGCCCATATAAAGCCGAATATTCTCCAATAGAGGATTACTAAAAATAAAAGATAATAATAATCCAATGAAGCTGCCAATAAAAGCAATGAAGGCATATTTAGCCAAATAAATTTTCTTTATATCTGCCAACTGTATACCAATAGCTTTCATGGTTCCAATTTCTCGATAATCCTCTTCTATTTTAGTTAATAGTGTGAAGCGAATACACATAAAGGCAATAAGTACAATCAAAATACCTACTGCTAGGATAATCGCGATCATAATGCCATCAGATAGCCCGTTGATTACTTTAAACAAAGCACCGGTTAATGTTGGACCATTCGCTTCTAATCCAGCATTGGAATATGCTGTTTCAAATTCAGTTGTTCTTGATGTGTCATGCAGCTGAAATTCTATTAAATATTCCAGTTCACCTTCTGATAGCAGATTCTGATAATCTTTTTCATGCACTAAGAAACGTTTAGAAGAAGCTAAAGCTGAATTCATTTGTGCATCTCTGAGGAATCCGGCAATTTTAAACTCTTTGCCAGCAATTTTTGCTCTCTCTCCTATCTGGGCTGTTCCATCTTTCATATAACCAATAGGAACATATAGTTCTCCTTCTGCCGGCTGAATTGGCTGACCATCCAAATCGAGCAGATAGTCAAAAGAATGACTTTGTGTAGAAAAGCCATTATCCTGGACACTATCAACTAGACTATTTTCCCCTAATTGGATGTCGGAGTTATTAATATTTAAAAAACCTAATACTTGAAAATCCTTTACATTTTCTTGTTCTTTTGCAAAATCCTCCAGTCTTTCCTTATCCATTTCTCCGTTATGCATTTGCAGGAAATCAGGCACTTGTGCTTGTTTCGTTAACGTGTCAATCGAACCTAGAAGATTAACAGTTAAAATCATTACAAGGCTTACAAGTGCTGTTGCAGCAGTGATGAATAGCATTGTCGTGACACTAATCAGCTTATTTCTTAAAAGATCATTGCTTATCATTCGAAAAAGCATATCTTTCCCCCTATTCTTGTAATAAAATTTTCATCAGCTGCTCACTAATTTGCCCTTGCTCTGTACCTAGTAATCTTTCTGCATTAAAAGCAAAAGCCGTCATCCTTTGCAATTCCTCTTCTCGCTTCAGCCCCATAATTCCATCATCCAAAATTGTAGAAACATAAACTAACAGCATCTCCACACTTTCATAGGGATAAGCTGTATTAAATACCTTTTCTTTCATCCCATCTCTAATAACATTTGTAAAAATCGGTGTGATTTCTGTAAATAATACCTTTTGCATTTTTTGATGCATTAAGGCATTTTGTGGTTTATGAATTTGTGTCATCAATTCTTCAGAAACAGCCCCAGTTATGTCCAATGAAGTAATCATCTTAAGTAATCGCTCAATAGCAGGTATTTGTTTATTTTCGGCAATTCCCTGTGTTTCTTCGATTATTCTGTTGTTATAACGATCGATAATCGCGTCCATTATTGTTTCTTTACTTTCAAAGTGGTAATACAAGGTGCCTCTAGCAATTCCAACTTTTTTTAAGATATCATTGGTACTTGTTTTGTCATATCCTTGTTCGTTAAATAATGTCTCGGCTACATCTAGGATCTCGTTGCGTCTCTCCTGCGCCCCCTTGACAATTCTCACTAATAACACTCCTTTAATCATTCAGACCGTCTATCTGTCGGTTTTTAATTTATTCAAATTATACTTTATAATACATGTATATGCTACTAAACTCTAGTCTTAATTTTTTCTATAAACAAATAAAAAGCCCAGGTTACTGATTCCCTAGGCTTTTTACTTTATTAAATTTTTTTATCAGTTCACAAGTAATTTGTATTCATAACTTATCAGTGAAACTGCGTTCAGTGGGGGTATTCTTTTCATCCCCTACTGATCGTTAGTTGAACCAATCGGGTATTTACTGGCAATTGTCCCCCACTAACCATTTCAGTTTCACTCCAAATTCTTGAAGTGGGGTCTTACTGCCAGTTAATTCTGGATAAAAAAGGGAACTTTTTACCTGAGTCATCTTTTACTTTTTTCTTTTGTAGAGCTTGCAATAGACTTGTCTGTTATGCATCTCTTAACAGACTATTTAAGTTGAACGGTTTTACCAGCTTTTGATGACTTCGATTTGGAACCACCGCTGCCTGTAACTTTCAAAACTTGTCCAGGGTAAATGGTATCATCCGTTAAACCATTTAAATCTTTAAGCAGCTGCACTGTCATGTTGTGGGCTTGGGCAATGCTCCAAAGCGTATCGCCTTTTTTAACCGTATACGTATTCTCTCCACCAGACTTCTTCTTAAGTCCCAATGCCTTAGCAATACCATTCGCATGACCAAGTGCAATACGATTTAAATATGCATCTAACTTCAATTTATCTGCATCACCAGCATGATCAATAAAACCATTTTCAGTCAACACTGCAGGCATAGAAGATTCACGCAATACATGAAGGTTCTCCCGTTTTTTGCCACGATTCGTAAAGTCCACTTGCTTCATAATTTCGGCATGAATTTTATCGCGGTACGCCACTGTATTATTAGTCACACTGCCATTATAAATAAAGTCCTCATAGCCCACTCCGCCACCCGCATTGATATGAATAGATACAAAATAAGTTGCTCCCCAGCTGTTTGCATCATTCGTTCGCTGTGCAAGACTCTGCGTAGTATCTGACGTACGACTCATGCGAATCGAATGACCTTCATAATCTCTGTTTAAGGTATCACGTACCTTTAAAGCAATTGCTAAAGTAACATTTTTCTCCTGCAGACCATTTCCCGTTGCTCCTGCATCTGTGCCACCGTGTCCTGGATCCAAATAAATTTTACTCATCATCAATCTCCTCCCTAATGATTTATGTGGCTTCCCTGAATTGTACTAGCCACTTGATTGGTGTTAATTTATAAAGTGTATTATTAAAACAAAAAAACAACCTGATGCATACTTTATTTGGGAAATTACAAAGTAAACTGCGTTCAGTGAGGGTTTTCTTTTCTAAATAAAAAAGATTAAAGTACTATTGACAGTATCTATGTACTGGTGTACTATTTAAATAGAACACCAGTACAACTAGCAAACGGAGGTGAAGGAATGGAATTTAATCGTAATTCGCCGGTTTATATTCAAATCATGATGCTAATCAAAAAACGTATAGCTGCTGGAGAACTAAATAGTGGTGACAAATTACCTTCCGTTCGTGAATTATCGAAAGAATTAAAAGTAAATCCCAACACCATTCAAAGAGTATATCAGGAATTGGAGAGAGAAAATCTGGTTTTTACCCAAAGAGGGATGGGAACTTTTGTAACCGATCATGCAGAAATCATAAAGAACCTTAAAAAAGGAAGTGCATCCGGTTTGATTGAACAATTTTTCCAGGAAATGAAAGGTTTAGGTTTCACTGCTGATGAAATAAAAGAAATGATAATGAATTGGAAAGAGAAGGAGGAAATAGAATGAATCATATCGTTGAGATGGAAGGTCTCACAAAAAAGTACCAAAATAAGTTAGCACTGGATCATGTCGATTTAAACATTGCAAAAGGAAAAATAATAGGAATTCTAGGACCAAATGGAAGTGGTAAAACGACATTAATTAAAATTTTAACAGGTTTACTAAGACAAACAGCAGGTAAGGTGCACATTGACGGCAAGAAAGTTGGAAAGGAAACAAAAGCAATTGTATCGTATTTACCGGATCGGAACTTTTTATATAAATGGATGAAAATTGAAGATGCGCAAGCTTTTTATAAGGATTTTTATGATGACTTCGATGAAGAAAAGTTTCAAGAGCTCCTCCATTTCATGCATCTGGATCGTAAAATGAAAATTGATACCCTTTCGAAAGGAATGAATGAAAAACTAAATTTATCATTGGTTTTAGCAAGAAAAGCAATGATATATATTTTAGATGAACCGATTGCTGGAGTAGATCCTGTTGCCAGGGATCAAATTATGGATGCAATTATTAATAATTACAATCCAGATAGCTCGATGATTATTACAACTCACTTAGTAAGAGATATGGAAGGAATGCTGGATGAAGTCGTATTTTTAAAAGATGGGCATGTTATGTTATCGGGAGATGCTGAGGAATTACGTGCAGAAAAAGGAAAACAAATTGAAGCGATTTATAAGGATATATTTGGTGAGGGAGTGTGAGCGTAAATGTTTAAATATATGAAATATGAAATCAAGGGAACCTATAAATTTATGTTAGGTGTAATGATTCTTGTCTTAGGGTTATTTACGGGAATTTATGCCTATACCACGAATATGGGGGTTGAAGGCTCTGCATTAGGAGGGATTTTTATCGGTCTGTCCTTCCTTGTATTATTTGGTACACAGCTTGCAACATTTCTCTTTATTGTCAACTCTTTTAAAAAGGAATTATACGAGGATCGCGGTTATCTGACATTCACTTTACCCATGACAGGATATCAATTAGTTGGATCAAAGTTGATTATTGCCTTATTTTGGTTTTTACTATTAGGAACCGTAACTGTACTATACAATTTCTTAATGATGTTCATCTTTACAGATATCGAGGCGGGCTTTTCCCAAATTATAGAAGCAATTAGTCCTTTTATTCAATTTAAAAGTATACTGTTCTGGTTCATATCTTTACTTTTTGTTGGTATTGGTCTATTAATAACAATTTACTTTTCCATGACAATTGGAAGAATAACCATTCGTAATAAGCGAATCGGCGGATTCTGGTTTATTATCTTCCTGGTACTGACTTTTCTAATCATGAGTTTTCAAACAATGATTACAGATGCTATCCCCTACTACTTTGATTTCAATCTGTTTAGCTTTGGTACCATTGAACAATTGGCAACACTCCAAAATATGGAATATGCAAATGAATACTTTTATTTTAATATAACTGCTCCATTAACAACTTTTAATATCGCTGGTACATTTTACTCAGTAATTGTAGTCATTGCTCTCTTTGTTGGAACGTCATATCTAGTTGAGCGAAAAATTGACTTATAAAGTGAAACTTCATCCAGTGGGGGTTTTTCATCCTCTGCTGAATGTTAGCCTGAACCAATCGGGAATTTACTGGCAGTTGTCCCCCACTTGCAACTCGTTTTCACCTCGAATTCATGAAGTGGTGTCTTACTGTCAGTTCATTCGGAATAAAAAGCTGCAGCCTCCAGTAGAGTTCACCTTCCCTACTGGAGGCTGCGGCTCATTTTATGGCTAGTGTCTTCCCTTTTCTATCACTGCCTACCGCTTAATATCCACTTGTTAAGGACTTATTTTTCTTTAATTGCCGCTCGATTTCCTCTTTTAATTTCGGCTCTGGTGCAAAGCTCTCTTCCCATTTGGGCGGCTTAATCACTTTTCCATCTTCTTCCCTAAATCTTGGTTTTCCATCCGGGAATAATTTACCCATATTTGCATTCTGCACAATATCAAATAATGGCTGTGGCTCTACGCCTAAGATTGCAAAGGAACCATAGTTGAAATACATTACATCCGTTAATGCATCCGCTTGAGCAACCAATTTATCGGATACATCTTGATTTTTCTCAATCGTCTTTTGCCTCGCTTTATTTAATCCCTGTAAAAATTGGTCAAATACCTGTTCAAATTTTTCCCCATCTCCTTCAACAGTTGCATATAAAAACTCAACCAATTCTTCTCCAGTCCAAACTGCTCTATTTAATGCAGTTTCTTCGTCAATTGGTGTTGGCTTGTCATTTTGCGGATGTTGAAATGCCTTGTGAAATTCTTTTACTTGTAAATATGGATTATTCATGTTGTGCTTGTCTCCTTTAATTTTTAAATGAACACTTATCGCTTATGCAGTTGAAAATGCAATGATAGATATAAAATCCCTATCCATTATTCTAGTGGATAATCTATGTAATGCAAATATCTATCAAGCTAGAAGCAAACGAAGAAAATCTTTTGTCTTTCGTTTAAATAAGTTTATACTTATAATGTATCACCTTAAAAGACATATCCAAATTATATGGTAAAAATGAAGCAAAAACAATTGCTTGGACTTCAACAAGTAAAGTAGCAGCACATTCCTTTATCACGAGTGATAATCACTTATGTCGCTATATCACTTGTAATAAGAACAGCATGTAGAAATGAGGCAAAAGGATTGAAACATTATAAAGGATATTTAATTGATTTAGACGGGACAATGTATCTTGGTAAGGAGCCTATTGAAGCAGCTGCAGATTTTATTGATACATTATTCGCAAAAAGGATTCCCTATTTATTTGTAACTAATAATTCCACGAAAACACAAGAGGATGTCGCGGATAAGTTAAATCATATGGGGATAAAAGCATCCCCAGAACAAGTTGTAACAACAAGTCTTGCTACAGCGAACTATATTAAACATAAAACAGACCAGGCAAGAATATTTGTCATTGGGGAAAAAGGAGTTCGTCAAGCCCTCATTGAGAGAGGCTTAACTGTAGAGGATGATGAACATGCAGACTATGTTGTAGTAGGGCTTGATCAACATGTGGATTATGAAAAATTAACGAAGGCCTGTCTAGCAGTTCGTAATGGCGCTACATTCATTTCAACTAATGGGGATGTTGCCCTGCCAACCGAACGAGGACTCTTACCAGGAAATGGTGCCATTACCTCTGTTGTAACCGTTAGTACAGGTGTCAGTCCTATTTTTATCGGAAAGCCAGAGGCGATTATTATGGAAGAAGCATTGAAAATACTGGGATTATCTAAAACAGATACATTAATGGTGGGAGACAATTATCATACTGATATTAAAGCGGGGATTAATGCTGGGATGGATACGCTCACGGTTTTTACGGGTGTAACGCCTTTTACAGAATATCCGAAGTTCCAAGTGAAACCTACTTATTATGTGCATAGTCTTCGGGAATGGATGGATAGGGTATAAGAAAAAAGAGTTGGGACATAACCGGGCGCCAACCCTAAGTTATTTATATTTAAAGAGGTTTTGTCCCAAGCTCTAAAATCAGTTGAAGAATACTTTAAGTCTCTATATCTTTTTAAAAAGTATTACGAATTTGTAGTCCACCCACCATCTACGACTAATTCTAATCCCGTCACATATTTAGATTCATCTGACGCCAAATATAAATATGCATTAGCAATATCCATTGCTTCACCAGCATATGGTTTTAATGCTGCTTTATCTTCATAATTAGCACCCATTTCTTCTAGTGATTTTATTCCTGTATTTGCGACCATCCCTGTATAAATAGCACCTGGATGTACAGAATTTACACGAATATTGTCTTTTCCAAACCACTGAGCTGCATGCTTTGTTAATGCACGGACAGCACCTTTAGAAGCACTATAAGCAGCACCACCTGCATCAGCAATCCCACCGACAATTGCAGCGATTGAAGAAGTATTCACAATAGAACCCCCGCCATTTTTTTGCATATGTGGTATAACTGCTTTCATTCCTAACCAAACACCAGTTGTATTAATTGCCATTACTTTATTCCAATCATCCAGCTCAGCTTCCAGAATCCCTTTTGCCATATTAATTCCAGCGTTATTAACGAGAATATCAATTTTTCCATACTTGTCCACTGTCTTTTCAATGACTTCATTCCATGATTCCGGTTTGGATACATCTAAATGAACAGCAATCGCATCTCCACCATTTGCAACAATTTCACTTACTTTTTCCTCTAGCGTGTTCGCTACATCAGTTGCTACTACCTTCGCTCCTTCTCTAGCGAAAATTTGTGCTCCAGCTAAACCCATGCCACTCGCTGCACCAGTAATAATTGCTACTTTACCGGCAGGCGATACAATCAGCGGAAAACTATATTAAAAACAACTTTAAAGATATTGAGAAAATACACTTTAGCGATGATCACAAAAGTCCTATGGGAGGATTTACGGTTCGTGGTTATGTAAACGATAATAAGGATGCAAACTTTGATATGACTGTAGAGATAGAAAATAACTACAACATACCAAGCATGGGCATGGGAAAAGGTTTTCCTGAAAGAAAAGAAGAATGTATTGACCAAATATGTGATTATTGACTTTTTTAAAATGAGTGATAGCATGTATCCTACATTCCCGAAATGTATAACGATAAAAAAAGTCCACAAATCATTAAATGGCAAGGAGGTAATCATAAAGAGTTAACAAGCTTCTGGGCAATAAAACTAGCCAGAAGCTTGTTATAAAAAATATCTTGTTTATCTAAAATCTGTTAATCTACTTTTTTAAATCCCTGACTTTCTAATTCACTAACAGCTTTTTCTAAACTCAAGTCTTCATCATCAAAAGACCCAGGTAGGAAGCCAACATTTAATTCATCAAGGTTATCCGTATCAACTTTTGTGAAATCCACTTTTGCTTCGATAACAAGTTCTTCATCTTGATAATCAACGTTAGCCTCTAAGCCATCAGTGTTATTAACTTCTTCAAATTCCGCTTCGAATGAACCACCCATAGCCTCTTCAACCTCATCTTTAGATCCAAGCCCTAAAGAATCATATGATTGGGTTACTTTCATTTCTACTTTCTCTATCTTATCTTTTTTAGCATTGAAAGTGATCGTTTGACTCATTCCATCTTCTTCACTTTCTAGTGTTACCTTTTCGCCTGAACCACAAGCTGCTAAAGTTACTATTGCGGTCAGAATAAATAAAAACATGATATTTCTAAAGCTTTTCTTCATTTGTCTTTCTCCCCCCCATTCTATATGTTAAAACAGTATTTAACTTATCTAATTACATAATTAAAGTCAAATAGAAATAATGCATTTAAGAGCTTTGTAATGAAACTTTAAAACTACATAAGGACTTTTTCCTACTTTGTTTTCTTTTGTCGAATTTAATGGTGGTGTTGTAAATGCTAAAATAAGATAATCGAAGTATTTATGAATATTGTGGATTGGTATGATAAGTGGAAGTAAAATAAACCCTCCTGTTTCCGCAAGAGAGCTTTTTTACTTGCACCATAAAAATAATAAATTTTTTAATCCTCTTAATTTTTTAAGCAACTGATTGTTTTGGAACTCAGTTCCGCTATAATTTTTTATCCCATACTTAGTTGCCAACTTTTTTCTGTTTGCAAAGTTGGAATCCTGTTTTATTGACTTAAGATAATCTACAACACTGTTAGTTTTTTTGATCACCTTTTTTAGCTGCAGGTTTGGAATTACCACGCAACTTATTTAACAACTGTGTATTTTGATTTGCTGTACCTGTGTAATTGCTAATACCATATTGCCCAGCTAATTTTGCCCGATTACTAAAACTAGAATCTACTTTGATTGACTTGAGATAGTCCACTAAGCTATCACCTGTATAGCCAGATGGCTTTGTCTTTGGTTTAGACTTAGCAGGTTTACCTGGTTTAGATTTCTTCTTAAGTCCCAGTGCCTTAGCAATACCATTCGCATGGCCAAGTGCAATACGATTTAAATATGAATCTGATTTTAGCTTTGCTGCATCACCAGCATGATCAATGAAACCATTTTCGGTTAATACCCCAGGCATATTGGATTCACGCAAAACATGAAGATTAGCACGTTTTTTACCACGATTCGTAAAGGCGGTTTTAGAACAAGGGAAGAAGCTAAAACTGTTGTAGATGAAATCGAATATAAATTAAGTAGTGGGCAGCGGATTAATATAAAGCCGATTCCTCTTGCCAAATATTTTGAGGACTGGTACATCTTGTACAAAAAAGATGTAAAGCCTCAGACATTCAGCCACTACAAAGATACATTGAGGTTCATCAAAGATTATTTCTATGACAAGAATATACAGAATATAACCAGAATGATTATCAAGCGTTCTTAAATAAATACGGAGAAAAATATTCAAAAGAAACCATGTCAAAGGTACACGGGCACATAAAGGCTGCAGTAGATCATGCTGTAGAGGATGAAATCATAAGAATTACCTTTGCTAAAAAAGTAAAAGTTACTGGGAAACCACCAAAGAAAAAGGATGAGAAATATCTGCAGTTTGAAGAAATTGAAATGCTCTATGACGAACTGTTTAAAAGGCTGCATACAGGATTGAGTTATTACGGTGTGCTACTTCTGTTAGTAACAGGTATGCGATTCGAAGAGTTGGTTGGATTAACCAGGAGCGACTTCGATTTCGACAACAATACAATCAATATAGATAAAGTATGGGGATACAGTCACAAAATGAAGGAAGGTTTTGGACCGACTAAAAATACACAGTCTGAGCGTGTTATAAGTTTAGATCCTAAAGTGATGAAAGAATTTAAAAAACTATTCATGCAAATGCCAGATAATATTCAGCGATTAGTTTTCTATAGTGCATCCTCAAAATATAAATGCTTAAGTAATAACGCTATTAATAAGTCTCTTAAAAAGACTCTAGAAAGTTTAGGTATAAAAACTATAATTACTGCTCACGGATCACGACACACTCATGCTAGTGCATTGATTTATAAGAAGGCATCAATTATATCACTAGCGTTGCATTAATTAAGACAAAAAATTAAAAATAAACATAATATTCGCTAATTTACTATCTTACAAAGAAAAAGTCCTTTATAATGGATATAGTCAGGTGGTAACCGTCCAAATCCAAAAATAAAGGACAAAACTCATGGACAAGACTACACCAAAAACTTCATTTGGACAATGGTTTTCACCAATTAATATTCAATTATTTGAAGAAAATGTGAAAACCATGAAATTAGATTACTATACGAAAAAATTAACAACGGAATCATTTCTAAAGTTATTCCTTTTTGCACAGCTAGAAGAAATTGAAAGTTTACATGAGCTAAACGACTATCTTTTCAATGACCAACTCCAAAAGGAAATCAATTTAGATTCGATTAGCATTTCTCAGCTGTCTCGTCGCTTAAACGGTATGAACCCGGATATCTTTCAGAGACTATTCCTTGATTTAGTCACTCAAATTCATAACAAAACACACAATACAAATCTGGCGATGCCACTTAAAATCATCGATTCAACTACATTGCCACTGAATTTAACCAATCACAAATGGGCTGAATTTCGCAAAACAAAAGCTGGTGTGAAAGTGCATCTAAAACTTGTATTCATGGCAAAAGGATTGTCTTACCCTGAAAAGGCCGTTATCACGAATGCGAAAGAGCACGACCGCAACCAGCTGGAAGTATTAGTCGATGATAGAGAATGCATGTATGTGTTTGATCGTGGCTACCTTGATTATGAGCGTTTTGATCGCATGACAGACGATGGCTGCTTTTTCCTTTCAAGACTACGAAAAAATGCTTCTATACGAGTAGTTGGCGATGACTTTAAACGACCTGAAGATTCAACGGTTCTATCGGATCAAATGGTGTTAATTGGGACAACACAAAATCGTGCTGAGAATTACTTTCGACTCGTAAAAGTTGAAGATACAAAAGGAAATGTACTTCAATTAATTACAAACCGTTTCAAGAGGCTCACATTTTTAGGAATAATCTCTCAGGAGCGCCGTGCAAGCACATGAGAGTTTATTTTTTTCTATAGGACATGATAAAAACAATTAACATGCCGAAAGAAATCATCAGATGCATTGTTATTATAATTTAATATTATCACGTGTAACCTGACGTTTCATATTAAGGTATGCAAGGTCTAAACAATTCTTATTCAACCTTTCTATCAATGCCTGTTTTGCTTTACCATCAAACTGTACACGAATAGAATCGAAATACTCTTCGTGTTTATCATAGAGGTCTATCCCTTGAAAACATTCATCAAATGATTTTTTATATTCATTTGCTTTATCCTCTAACGCTGCTCTTATATGTTCTTTAATTGCTTTCTTTTGTTCTCTTCTTTTTAATTGGTCTTTCCACCATTCCTCAAAGCCTTCCATACAGCATCACCCCTTTAGGCCTAGCCAATTAGCAAGTATCTTATCTGTATTCTCAAAATCATTAGCCATTTTTTCCATATTAAATGCTATCTCTCCAGTATCTTCTTGTATTCTTTGTAATGTAACAAGAATATCTTCCATATCATGTAGATCAAATAACATTGGTGTTCCATTCTCCATCGTTACTAGCTCTCGAAATACATCCTCCACATCTGCCGGTGTTAACCTATCATAGTTACCAGCACCTGTCGAATTCATGTACATTTTTTTAAGTTCATCCATCTCATTGAAGTGCATATCTAATAACTGTTCAATAGATCTTTTGCGAATCTTTAAAACCTCTTCACTAATTTGCATTCCTTTAGCATAAAAGCTCATTAACTTGGATTGAATTAGAACTGAAAATCCACTTATTCCAGAGTTTTTAAACTCCAATGGTGATTTGTTTACAGCTAGTGATAATTGACCTTTCAACGTTTCATCATATAATGACTGAGGATTAAAATAACCCTTATCGTTAAACAGTTCTGAATCTAAATAGTTGGCGATACCATGTGTTTTTAAACCTAAACCTCTCGTATCCGAGGGATTATTAATATAGTACATACTGCCAATAGGGACTTGATAGTATGTACTGACCAAATCTTTAGAATGAATATAGGAGATAATTTGATCTTTGAACGCACCATCTTTAACCTGTTTTTGTTCATCTTTTGTTAAAAGATTAAATACATCTGCAGCAGCGAATGTTACTGCATGAGAATCGTACTTTACGGCAAAGTACTGAGCAAGTCCTCCTCCTAAAGAGTGACCAGTAAATGTAATATTTTCCGCTCCATATTTTTTTACATATGTACGAACAACTTTATCTCCTTCGGTAAATTGATTTTTATTTAAATGAGAAAAAGTTCCATCGTTATTTAACTTAGCTGAACCAGAGGCCATCAAGGCATCCTGTCCGGGACTTCCAACAAACGTTGTATTTCCGCGGGAATTTTTGGTATAATCAGAATTACCAAGAATAATTCCGTGGATGTCTTCCCTAATATCACCTTTGTCAAAATCACCAAGACCATTGAATTCTGTACCACGAAAGCTAATGACAAGTTCATCTGTACCTTCTTTTTGGAGGACATAACCATCAAGACCAGTATCTTTATCTTTGATGGTATCGATAACATACCAAACCAATAATCCATCAGAAGTGGTAACTTCTACTTTTTCAATGTCAGCGTATGTACGCTCTGATATAAGTGATAAAGACTTCTCTGTTATTATTGACATTTATATTCAATCCATTTCATTAATAATTTAAGGAAGTGCTAACCATGAAAAAAGTTTCTTTTTTATTAACTTTAACTATTGTAATAATTATACTATTAGGGGGATGCTTTGTGAATACAAAAAATCAAGATTATGATGATGAAACAATCAATAAGGCGATACAATCAGCGGAAAACTATATTAAAAACAACTTTAAAGATATTGAGAAAATACACTTTAGCGATGATCACAAAAGTCCTATGGGAGGATTTACGGTTCGTGGTTATGTAAACGATAATAAGGATGCAAACTTTGATATGACTGTAGAGATAGAAAATAACTACAACATACCAAGCATGGGCATGGGAAAAGGTTTTCCTGAAAGAAAAGAAGAATGTATTGACCAAATATGTGATTATTGACTTTTTTAAAATGAGTGATAGCATGTATAGAAATAAAACACATTTGTTTATCATAATCGCTGCTGCTATTGCACTTAGCGCATGCATGATGAAAGATTCTTTTGATGATGAAACCATCACAAAGTTTAAAAGTGTTACCGAAAGTTACGTCAAGAGTAACTTTGAAACAATAGAGTCAATTAAAATGGATGATCCTTATATAAGTAAAATGGGTGCAACAAAAATAGATGGTATTGTAAACGGTCAAGGAGGGTTTTCTATAACTTTAAATGATGACTATACAGTTGCTGGTATTAGTTTAAAAGAAGGATTCCCTGAAAGAAAAAAAGAATGTAAAGACCAAGTATGTGATTATTAACTGTACATCAAAAATACGCATCAATCCGGATATCAGGCCGTATCTAACTCTTCCAATTAGAATGACTTACATATACGGTTAAATTATATCTTGATAAAATAGACTGTATTATAATGAATCGAGTAGGTGACTAACCATTAATTGGTTAGTCGACCTCTCACACCACCAAGCATACGGGTCACGTACTTGGTGGTTCAATCTTTTGAGTATCTTAGCTCATAAAGTATGGATAAGTCTTTTAGACCCCATCTTGTGAGCCTTTCATTTGTTATGGCACGGTGCATAATCTCGCTGCGTGATACTCGCCAATACCCTTTTCGGGAATTCGCTAACCTCATCGCATCCTCATGGTTAATTCCATATTTACGAAGTATTTTGTATTTCGTACGTACGAGTTTCCACCTTTTCCATATCAATTGTCTTAATCGGTGATTTAACCATTGTTGTATTTCTTTTATAAAACTTTTCATATTGGAAATACCATAGTAATTAATCCACCCTGTTGTAGTTTGATTTATCTTTGTGATTATTTCATGAAATGTACCTGGTCGTTTTCGACTGGTCAATTTCCTTAGTACACTAGGGATACCTAAGTATCTTTTGGTTCCATCGGCTTTTGGAATCGCTACCCTCTTAACAGCTTGGGGTTTGTATGTTCCATCCTTAAGCTTCTGTTTTAGTAAGTCGTAATATTGAAGCATATGACTTTCAAGTTCATCAACCGTTATTCCATCTACTCCCGGTGCACCTTTGTTTGCATATACTTTCCTATATGCTGTCCATAGATTATTATCAGAAGCTACTTTTTCAATTAAGTTGATACCATCTTGTTTCTTCATATCCATGCGACATCCCTACGCTCTCCTATGTACCCTTTCGTTTCCAACTATTCTCTCCATAGGTAGTCATCTTTTCGGCAAATGCCACGATGATTTTCTGCGTTTAGGTGGTGATGTCTACACCTCCTTGTTCTTCAAGATTTAAGATTGTTCAGACCTTCATTTCCACGGAAACTACTATGGCGTCTGCTGACTTCTCACAATTCATTGCATTATCACTAATACAATTGTTAATTTAATACCCCTTGTGAGACCTCCCCAGGTAAGAAACTATAACCTTCCTCCCATGTAACCACTGTATTTACTGTATGGAACTCGTGCAGTATCGGACTTTGTTTTGTTTAGCAAACTCATCCATTCCAATTCAGCCTTGAATACAGTTTCTGTACGTTGGTTCGGGATTTTGCCTCCAGCTTCCTTCAGATTCCATTTCACAATGGACACCCTTGCTTTCAGCTAACAGTTCCTACTGCAAAGCCTGTAGTGGACTTTCACCACCAAGTTATAGCCCATGCTGGGCGCACCAAAAAAATCGCAAACCTTTATAAATATCAAGGTTTGCGATCAATATTACTTTTTTTAAAAATCTGCTATAAACAATCTAGAAAATACCGGTGGTCGGGATCGAACCGACACTCCCGTGAAGGAACGAGATTTTGAGTCTCGCGCGTCTGCCTATTCCGCCACACCGGCAGGGAAAAACCTTAAAGGCGGTAACCGGATTTGAACCGGTGATAGAGGTTTTGCAGACCTCTGCCTTACCACTTGGCTATGCCGCCATATTAAATTTTATTGGAGCGGAAGACGGGATTCGAACCCGCGACCCCAACCTTGGCAAGGTTGTATTCTACCACTGAACTACTTCCGCAAAAATGGCTGGGCTAGCTGGATTCGAACCAGCGCATGACGGAGTCAAAGTCCGTTGCCTTACCGCTTGGCTATAGCCCATTAATATTTACTAGTATGGTTATCTTTTCAAAAAAATAAACCCTCTCAGGTTATTTTAAAGAAAATGGTGGAGGGGGGCAGATTCGAACTGCCGAACCCGAAGGAGCGGATTTACAGTCCGCCGCGTTTAGCCACTTCGCTA
>DAMDKS010000004.1:0-165193 GCA_032085455.1 Oceanobacillus sp. | reverse complement strand
CTATAACCGTTTGTATGTCTGTTTGTATATCTGCACCATCAGATAGATTTGTCCCCGCATAAGCAATCACTACTTCGGATGTGTCTACTTTGCCATTCTTGAAAGGGGAAACTGCCATTGCTTGCATGCCGTTGATGGTGTTGTCTTCGGTTTTGAGGATTTGGTAATTCGAATTCCTACTTTTTACTTTTGTTCCTTCCTTTATATCAAAATTATAATTTTTATGATTTGGATCTATTTAATAAACAATTCTAGCCAAATCCTTATAATTCTCTTCATTACTCATCAAACTTCACCCTCTTCACCATTAGAATGTATTACTTGAACTTTGCTTGAAGTATGCCCGTCAATTTGCACTTTTTCGTCTTTAATTATAATAGCACCAAGCTTTTTCTCTTCTATCCAAAAGGTATATCCAAAATTTACCGATGCGTTCTTTTGATTCGTCACCTTCACAAATACATCAAAGGCTCCTGTCTTTTTATCAAACCCACTTTTTTCAATCTCCACTGACTTTATATCCGCAAAAGTATTTTTCAAAGCCTCCACAGACATTCGCTCTACCTCAATCTTTTCCGACTCTGCTCTTTTATCCATATACACTTTCCCTCCTACGCCGATGATTGCAACGACTACGAACAAAGCAATCATAACAATCAACCACTTTTTATTCATATCACTAATCCTTTCGTCTGACTTTCACTTTTAACAGGAATTGTGTTCTTTTTCTCTGTAGTTTTATATTCCATTTATGTATTAAAATACTACACTTATATTAAATTTACTATAACATTTACGAATATTTATTATCTACGGAAATATCAGAAATTTATTTCCTGGATTCCCCATAACAATAATATATTTTTAAACACCCTGTTACCTATACCGATTCAAATACAACAGTATATTTTATCACTTCACCTTCCTCATCCAATTCCCAACTTTTTATCTCATGACTGTCTGCTCCCTAATACCGCTTCGTATCCATGTCAACGCGAATTTCAGCACCTGTACCATTGCCGCCATAATTTCCGATGGTATCCTTGTTGTTCCGGTAATTAAAAAGCATACCCGAATTGGCCTCAACCCACTGCTGGGCTTCAGGTGACAATATATCATAAGGATCCGGACCATTAAATCCAACATTGCCCCACTCATTTTCTGCAGCTATATATAAAGCAATATATTCGCCTAGGGAATGGCCTGTCGTAGTTATATTAGCTTGGGGATATTTCGCTTTAACCTCGCCTGCAAATTTCTCCGCCGTGCTTATCTGACTATCCTCAACTGAAATAGAACCACCGTATCCGGGGTGTCCATTTGGTTTATTTAACACATCCTTATTTCCACCTATAACCGTTTGTATGTCTGTTTGTATATCTGCACCATCAGATAGATTTGTACCTGCATAAGCAATCACTACTTCGGATGTGTCTACTTTGCCATTCTTGAAAGGGGAAACTGCCATTGCTTGCATGCCGTTGATGATGCTGTTTTCGGTTTTTAGGATTTGGTATTCTATGCCTTTTCCCTTTATTTTTCCTGCTTCTTTTATAGATGGATCGTAACCCTCATGTTTCTTATCTAACCAGTAAACGTGCTCACTTAAAATTTTATAATCTATTTCATTAGACATTATACTTCATCATCCTCCTCATTCGAGTAGGTTACTTGTACTTTATTTGTTGTTACACCTTCGAGTTGTACCTCCTCATTTTCTACCATATAACCACCTGTCTGACCAGGAGTTTCTTTCGAATAACTATATGAAAATTCCACCGATTTTCCTGACTGATTAGTCATTCGTACAAACATTCTATATGAACCAGTCATTTTGTTATATGCACTCTTTTCAAACTCCACTGATTTTATATCTGCAAAGGTATTCTTCAAAGCCTTCACAGACATCTGTTCTGCCTCAATTTTTTCCGCCTCTTCCTTTTTATCCATATATACCTTCCCTCCTACTCCAATTATGGCAACGACCAGTAAACAAACAATCATAACAATTAACCATTTTTTATTCATATCCCTTATCCTTTCATCTGCCTTGATTTTTTACAGGAATAGTTATGTCTTCATTCTCAACAACTCTATGTCCATTTTTCAATAATCATCACACTTCTTCTTCTTTTCCATTAGTATAAATCACTTTCACTTTGCCTTTTGTATGTCGTGTGGGATAGATTTTTCCCCGCATAAACAATCACTACTTCAGATGTGTCTACTTTGCCATTTTTGAAATGTATAGTCTGAAAACATTACACTCCCCCTTTGCTTCCATCAGAATAAATAACATCAACTTTGTGGTCCGTGCAACCTTTTCTTTGAACATTTTCCTCGTCAACCACTTTCCAACCACCTATTTCATCAGGGTAGCTAGCCGCAAATAGATAATCAAATCTTACAGAGTATCCATCAATGTTAGTCATTATCACAATCATGCTATAATCACCTGTCATTTTATTATAATTACTCCTTTCAAACTCCACCGATTTTATATCTGCAAAGGTATTCTTCAAAGCCTTCACAGACATCCGCTCTGCCTCAATTTTTTCTGCTTCTTCCTTTTTATCCATATACATCTTCCCGCCAACGCCAATTATTGCAACAGCTACTAACAAAGCAATAACAATCAAACCTTTTTTATTCATATCTCTAGTCCTTTCATTTGACTTTGCTTTTTAACAGAAATAGTTATGTACTTCTTTCTTAACAACTCTATGTTTCTTGAGTATAAAAATACTATATTTACATTAAGGGGACAATAATATCTGTGAACCTTCCCTATCACCTAAGTATTCCGATTTATTGTTTTAAATTTTATGTAACTGAAATCACAATTTGACTATCTTCAATTGATCATATATGGGGTGCCCATGCTATTTATCTAACACTTCTTTATTTCCAGCTATAACTGTTTGTACATCCACTACATCAGATGGATTCGTCCCTGCATAAGCAATCACCACCTCGGATGTATCTACTTTTCCATTTTTTAAGGGCCAACCGCCATTGCTTACCGTTGGAAGTGTTATCTTCGGTTTTGAGGATTTCGTATGAATGAGTAAAATTCTTGTTTTCTATGATATCATCCTTCAGCAAAGGTTACCCTGTTCCCTTAATTTCAACTTGATAGACTTGCTGCGTTGATGCCATTACGATCCCTCCCAATAAATTATTTCCACATCATCCAGACCTTCTGATAATTCTTTATCGCGCTCTTTTAAATGAAATGTCTTAGGGTTATATCTCATAGATGCATCTTCTACTTTTGAAAGATCTTCCATTGTAAAACTAATCATGTTACTTTCATTTACATCTACGGTGACACTCCAAGAAGTATAGCCTAATCCTTTCACTTCTTTTAATTCATGGAACCTAATTCTTTTCACGCCTTCGTATTTTTCAACTAAAAATAACGCTAATTTATTTTGAGTTATCAATAGAATGCTTGAAGGACGTGAATAGTATATTTGTGTTATTATTTAGCTATGTTATATATAATGTTTACAAAGGGAATGCTTTGATAGATTAATTTTTTTACTATGTTTTTAATCATCAATTAAAAGAAGGTGTAGAAATTGAAATATACGTTGATGCATAAAAAAACACCAGTAGTTGAAATAAACCTAGACGAGCAAACATCATCTATTGCAAAAATAGGTGAGATACATGATGAAAAACATGTGCCAATTGGCATAGAAGTGAAGAAGGGTAAGGTTAATCGAGCGTCATTAAATGAGTGGTGGAAATCAAGATCAATCCCAGCAAGTAGAGATGGTATTCGGGAAGCCTTAGAAAAATTAAACATAATAGGAACCGAAAAGTTATTAGAGAAATCTTTAGGTTTAAGTCTATCCGATCAATATTGGATTTGTCCTAAAGGGTCTGATATAAAGTGGGCTGATGTGAACTTTTTTGAAAATACATTTTCTGAAGATGTAGGTAATATACTAATCGGTTTTCATACAGATAGTGAAAAAATAAGTTTAATGTCTCCTGACAATACATCAGATGGATGGTTGAAAAAGAAATGGACAATTATTAATGGCAAGCGTTGTTTGATAAAAGGTGGAAGTGGAGCAATCAGGCAAGAACCTTATAATGAAGTGTTTGCTAGTATAATATGCGAACGATTAGGTATTCATCATATACCGTATTCTTTAATGAAGCAAGAAGAATATCCCTATAGTGTGTGTGAAAATTTTGTTACTTCAAACACAGAATTAATTAGTGCGTGGTATGTCATGCAGACAGAGAAAAAACAAAATCATATATCTGTTTATCAGCATTATTTAAACTGTTGTAACCATTTAGGAATACCTAACGTAGAAGATTCGATAAACCAAATGTTAGTGCTTGATTATTTAGTGATGAATGAGGATAGACATCAAAACAATTTTGGAGTCCTTCGCAATGCAGAGAACTTGGGATGGATAGGTGCTGCACCTGTATTTGATAGTGGAACTTCCTTATGGTATTCGAAACCAGTGTCACTCATAAACGCAGATGGCAAAATAAACTGTAAACCATTTAAAAATAACCATGAGGATCAGATCAAACTTGTCACAGATTTTGATTGGATCGATTTATCTTCTCTTAAAAATATAGAGGAAGAGTTTAGAGAAATGGTAAAGGATTCTCTTTTTGTTGATGAAGCACGAACTGATGCCATTTGTTTTGCTTTTCGTGAACGTGTAACAATGCTTCAGGAAGTCATCAATGATCAATCAAAAAATCATTACTTTGCAGGACTTGATACGACTTCTGATGTAAAAAAAGATATAAAAAATAGCGGGCATAAAGGTTTAGAAAATAAAAGAAATGAATTTGAGCGGTAAGAGGAGCCTCTACTTGTATGGTTATTCTATAGATAATAGAGGTTTCTTTTTTTTCCAGTTAATAAAAGAAAAGGAATATGAATCATAAAAGTCTTTTCAATTTGCTTGTAAAAAAATGATAAAGGGGAGGTGTTTTCCGTTGGAAACGCCGTGCGGCAACACCAGAGTCACTGTACATGCGCATATGTCGAGCGCTATATCCTTTTTCAGTTAATTTCTCCTGTAACGTACTTCGCTTCAACTGCCCAGGTTCAGCTAATTTTTCCCATTCTAAGATTTGAATGATCTGTGCAACACTGCGTGTGGGTACTTCTCTCCGTAGGATAATCGCCTGTTCTAATAAATGATCAGGTATAGCTACTTTGGTTTGCGTACGCTTTCCCTGTGGCTTTAGCCCTTCAAAGCCAGCTTGTCGATATTGTGCTAAATATCTTCGAATGGTTCTTTCAGACAAACCACTCGCCTCACAAATTTGCCGTCTGATTTGTCTAGCTTTGGCAACATCTAAACCATCTGCCAACAATGGAGATAGTAATTGTACTCGTTCAGCAGCAATTTCCTGTGCTTTCTTTTGATCTCTCATGTTAAAATCCTCCTTTTTCATTGATTTAACATGAGTCTATCTTAAGAACTGTTGAACAGGAATGCAGAACGGGTCTGTATCCATAAATGAACATTAACTATGGGACGGACAATGTTCGCCAGCCATCCTTCGATTGATTTTCCGTCATGTCCGATTCTTTGGAGTACGGTCCGTGGGGGATCGGACGTGCTTCCCACAGATAAGTTCAAATGAAAGCGTTTGATAATAGAAATGATACAATTTACAGCATAAGGTCCCCAGACTCGAAACCATTCTCTCCAGCGTCCTAGTGTTGATTCATCAGCTGGAACATCTATCAATCTATCATCAAGAACTTGTTCCATACTTTCAACCCCATAACGTTTAAATGGGACTAAAACATCTGGTAATTCATGATGTATTAGATCACATCGTTTACAGTAAAGACGACGTATAATGAGTTTTACTTTGGCACCTGAATTTCTGTACCACACTCTTCGCCGACTACCGACTACTACCAAAGAGCCCTCACAACAAGGGCAATGATTGCTTTCCGTACTCCTAACAAAAAACTTCTGGTTCATCCATCTTCTCAACCAACGTATAATCTGATATAATAACCATATATTGGGCTTTGGAAGACGTCTCTAGTGAAATTGTTCTCGCAGTTTCACATAAATAGAGACGTCTTTTCCTTTCTTCGAATTTTATGCTTGGTCATATTATCAGTCTACTTCTGGTCAGACATAGCCGTCAACTTCTGGTCTATTTCGCTTAGCTAAAACAACCTCCCTAAAAAAGAGCAAAATAAAAACCCTTTTCCTGTAAAAGAAAAGGGTTAATTGGAAGTATTAAACTTCCTGATACTAATACTTTAACACCGTTTTTATAGAGTTTTGTCCGTTGTTTGTTCGGTAAATGTTCGTGAAAAGTTCGCTAATGTGATTAATATAACGGTCTACATACCTACTGCATTCATATATTGAAGAAATTAGAGTGTTTTGTAACTATCTTTTTTTAAATTCTTTTGTCCAACTCATTATCTCTTCTATATCAACATTTAATTCTTGAGGACTAGGCACCGGTACAGGGGCTTCAATTGACTGAGAATGCTCATATCTAGAATACTTAGTCATAAATTTATCAAACATTTCACAGTCACTTTGCTCAATCTTGTATAATTTATTTATTTTTCCCATTGTTGTTATTGAACGTCTAAATCTTCTTACTATATCTGATAGTAAATAAGTTTCAATTGTATTCTCAAGAATTATTCTAAAATCACTACAAATACCTTTAGCTATTAAATCATATTCTTCCCTACCTGTTTCCTCAAGTATTTTTTTTGCTTTAGGTAACCTTTCATTATATATAACATTTAATGCACTATCTGGCTTTTTGGCGAACAGAGGAGTTCCACCCAATTCACCTGAGCCCCAATCTTCGCGTCTAACACCTATTATATTAGTATTTACCCCTGTGGTTTTAGCTGCATCTTCTAATAAAGATAATAAAGAGATTCTATGTGTAAATACTATTAATTGTCTAGTTAGGGATAAATCTACTAATCTAGCTACAACTGCTTCCTCGTATTCCTGATCTAAAGACGATATAGGATCATCCAATATAAGCGGGGATTTTACTTGTTTCCCGCTTATATCTGCTAAAAAGGCAGCAAAAGAAACTATTCTCTGCTCTCCTTCACTTAATATTTCGGTAGCTTTTACACTTTTTTTAGGATTAGATAATTTAATTTCATGAAGAACTTGTCCCCTATGTGTGCGTGTTTTTACCAATTCTATATTTATATAGGATGCACCAAGCAATCCAAGTTCTTGGTCAAAGCGTCTAACATATGCATCAGTGATTAACCTTTCTGATATATTAGACTTTTTTGTTGACAACCCTTGTGTTCTAGTTAATTTTTTCGCCTCATTTAAGCTATGTATATTATTCAACCTATGTATTTCTTCAACTATATTCTCTTTATGTTCGTTCAACCATTTCTTTGCTTCTAAACTAATCTTTTGGTTGTTTAATATACTCCTACTTTCTTCTTCGCTATCTTCTTCATATGATTTGGCTTGTTTTTCTAGTTCGGACTTTTCTGCATTCAAATAGCTTTTAAAATCATAATCAGGTAGCTGTTTTATATTTTTGATATCTTTAAAGTCTTGTAAATCTTCCTTTCTTACACTGATATCATCCATTAGGGATATTAGATTGGTTCTAACCTCTTCCTCATATACACAAGCTGAATCAAGTATTAATTTAAACGATTCAATTTCTGGTATATCGGGCAGATTATCAATCATTTTTTTTAGTTTATCTTCTGCATCTTTTGCTTCAATTTCTAAATTTCCCTGTACATAGGCTTCGAAAGATACTAATCTACTCTTAGCATCATCGTTTAAGGGTTGTTGACAAAGAACACATAAAGATTCCTCATCTACGTTAGGATATGATACACTTTCATAAACATATCTTTCTGAAAACTGTCTTGCCTGTTCCCAAAGTAACCTCCAGCTTTCATTATCAATAGTATTAATTGGCGCATTACTAAAAACTTTCTTTGCATCTTCTTCTGCTGCTTTTCTTTTAGATTCAGCTGTTTTTTTTGCAGTAAGTATCGTCTCGCATTTTTCATCTGATAATTCACAAAACATTTTATTAATTGTATCATCAACTCTATCTATACCAACTATAGTCTTCCGTAACACTTTTGCCTTGTCCATGGGATTTTTTTCAGACATTCTTTTTACAAGCTCTATAAGTTCTTCTTCAAGCTCATTATCCCACTCACAAATCGCAGCAACTTCTTCTAAAGACACATTATGGCTGATTTTCTTATACCAATCAGCATATTCTGTTTTATCATAGTTTTTAGGCATTAAAGGTAACACTGAAACATGTCCTTCTATTTCTTGACTAATCTTCATATTTACTTTATTACATAATTCAATTAAATCACTTATTAATCTCAAAACGAATGGTTCATATGTAACTTCATTTTCATCATTCACATATGTATAAGCATCATCAGCATCATATATTTCTATATGATTTAAATCTTCTAAGCTACCTTGATGTGGACTCCAGTTTATATCTACTTTTTCCCCATTAATATTATACTTTATATTGCAGTTTTGCTCAGTATCTTCTTTATAGACATTTCCATATAAAGATCCACTATTTTTCGAGCCGCAAAGATGTTTAAATAGTCTAACATAACTAGATTTACCACTTCCGTTCTGACCATATATTATATTTAAGTTTTCATTTAATTTTAATGGATTTCGCGGTGATAGCGCATTAATACCCTGGATATTCGAAAGACCTTCAACTGTTAAATCAATGTTTTCTTCGCCAGTTTTAATTTTCCCTTTTTCAAATTTAAAAGTATCTATTGCCTTTTTATCAACATCTTCAATTTCCATTTTGCAAATGCTTACAAAACCTTCTACGTCTTTTTCTTTTATATTTCCTTGTAATAGCTTATTTGCAGCATATTGAATCCATAAAGGTCTATTACCTAACCAATCCTCTAAATCCTTAATAATATCCTCCATTTGTATCACCTTTCATGTATTTTCCATCATAAAGAACCCTTTAGACAATTATATCCAAAGGGGTATTATGATACAACTTTATTCAATAGACTCTTACTATGCGACATTTGCACAAAATCGAAAAATAAAATAATAAACAGACTTCCTAACACCCATAGCCAAAAATTAACGGAACCAACCAATCCTAAATAAAAATCAGTCTGCATAAACCATTGAAAAGTAGCCAAGAATACAATCCATCACGAATAGCCTCTTTCGCTAAATAAGCCATATAAGTTCCTTCCAAGCATTTCCAATGCCTCTTTTTTTCAGTTCATAGTATCTTATTTTTCCAATAAACAATTGAGGGTAAATGACTTCATCACAGTAACTAGAGCAATCATTACGCTTACTCATGTATTTTACTGGACAGTCAAAAGTTCTCATTAATAACAATAAAAATTTAGATAAAAGAATAACCCATTTACACGATATGTGATATCCTAAAGGTACGCTTATCACTAGAAGGGAGATCAAAATCGCAAAATGGGTTACAGCTTTATTGTACCCCATTTCGGTGCGATTGACCACAACGATGCTAAAATTTATCGATTCCATTTTACAATATTTTCATGCTTGCTTCTCTAGAAATGCCACCTACTGTTAGTTTATCACCATTATTGTCGGTCTGATGATCCGTTCAGATCAGTTAGGATTAACATCGATTATCTGAGATTTGTCTTTGAAACCCCGTGTCTATGAAAGTATGATTCACTTTTTCGTTCTAAGGCTTGGTCTTTAGATGCCCTTCGCACCACTCGGCTTAAAGTGGTAAAGGACAAAGCACCTCACTTATGTCAATGGTCGTGTTGTTTTGATAGGTGACGGCATGAAACAAGGTAAGGAAGCACGGCGCATGCCTGGTGTTAAAAAACTTCATCAAGAGTCTGAGAACTCTTCAAAGGCTGCGTATATTTTCGGCCATTTATTTGGGACCGTTGGTGTCTTAATGAGAACTACCGAAAAACACTTTTGCTTGCCCTTGTCCATGAATCTACAAGATGGTGTGAAACGGATTTTCAGTTGGAAAGAGCCAGCTAAACGACAAGAATCTCATGTCGTTCAAATGATTGATCAGGGATTTATGGCGACTCAAGCATTCGGTGAGTCTCTTCTCCTGCTTGATCGTTATTTCTTGTCCGCCCCAGCTCTCGACCGTTTGGAAGAGTGGAATGCATCAGACCCTAACACTCAAATGGCGTCACCAAAGCTAAGTCAAACGCTGTGGCTTATGCTCCTCCTCCAAAAATCAAAGAGAAAAGGCGAGGACGTCCTCGGAAAAAAGGGGGCGCTGTGAAACTAAAAATGTTATTTCAAAATTCGTGCGGATGATTTTCAAACCGATCAAGTCACCCTCTATGGCAAGGAAGAAACTGTTCAATACCTTTGCCTTGATTTGTTATGGGGACAAGGACGGTATAAGCCATTGCGCTTTGTCCTAGTACGATTGGGAGACCAATTGTCCATTTTAGTGAGCACAGATTCATCGATTTCAAATTGAATGTACTTTCCGTGAAAAGAAACAAGGTCTCAGTGCCTTTGGTTATCAATTTTGGAGTCAATCGATACCCAAACTGAAACGATATTTAAAAAAGGGAGAGCCTCATCCTATCGAGTGCGTCACAGATGAAAAAGAAAGAGAAAACATTCAGTTGACGCTCAAAGCCATTGAAGGGTATGTCATGTGTTGTTGCATCGCTATGGGTTTATTACAAATGATAGCTGTTCGTTATTCTTCACGTGTGCCTGGGCTCTTCTTCCGCTACCTGAGAACACCCTCCAAGTCGATTGTTTCTGAAGCTACCGTGATGGCGTATTTACGCCGATCTATTTTTCGCATGTTTGCCTTAAATCCGCATTTGACCGTAACTCAAATAATTCGAGCTAAGCAGTCATTTCCTGATGTTGATGAGGATTCTTGGGCTTCTTAGAGGTGGAAACTTTTAACTGTCCAGTTCTCCTAGAAATCCTTGAAGTTAATCTTCCATTGGAAATTCTCTTACAGATATCTTTCTTCAGTCTAGCAACCTTATACGGAAAAGAAACAGAATGCAATAAGTTAAAAAAGTTACAATCCATTACATACTGTTTTTGATTCTTAGTAGTTAAATAGATTTCTTTACCAGCTGCCACACTATCTTCAATTCCTATTTCCCTTGCTCACACCTTAATTGCTCTAACTTATCCATATGTATCGTAACCTCTTTTTTCTTGTTTACCATCACTTATGATACGGTTCACCGTAACACTTTGAGGGTAGCTAAAAGGTAAAATAGACTGTTTTTTAGATTTTAGCCAATGTCTTGGATGAACAAAAATGTTATACTTATTGTGCTAATTGTTTGACTTCAATAAAATACCGTTCCACAATAGGATTAAATTTATGATAAGTAAGTTTCATATTAATAATCAAAGTTTTCTAATCTACTTTGGAGGATTGTTACATAGTTTGATAAAATATAACAATAGAATAAACTTATTTATAAATGTGCAATAGTAGGGAGAAATTTATTATGAATCTAAGTATTACCTCCGATGATTTCTTAAAAGTTTTCAAACACCTTGATACTCATGATATTAGCAATACTGGTAGTAAAGTTAATTTATTCTTATGTCCTATCAATGCAAATAAATTTGATTACAATAGAATCATTGAAGAACTAGTTGAGCCTGTCGCAGACTTTGCTATTTCAAGAAAAGTAAAGAAATCATATTCTAATAAGCCCATGAAGCTTTCAAAAGTAGCTCGTGAGAAATTTGTAGAGTATAAAAAGAATACGGGTGAACTTGGAGAGTTCTTATTATATTGCTTTCTAGAAGGACATTTAAATGCACCCAAAATATTTTCAAAGTTGGAAATGAAAACATCGACAAGTATGTATGTAAATGGATCAGACGGGGTACATTTTTTAAAAGTTTCAGATGAAAACTACCAAATAGTATTTGGTGAGTCCAAGACAATTAAATTATTAGGAAATGCTATGTATGACGCTTTTAGATCAATTTATCAATTCATTAATGAAATTAATGACAAGGGTGCTACAAAAAGTGGAATTAATTTCGAAAAGAGATTAATTAGTGATAATCTTGATCACGAAAGTTGGTCAGAAAAGGAAAAGGAATTCTTAACAAAACTAATTTATCCAACCTCTGAAGAAAAATTTGATGTAGATGACGCATTTGGGATTTTCGTTGGATTTCAGATAAGTCCAAGCGAGGAAGAAAGAAAGTTAAGTAATTCTGATTATAGAAAGAAGATAGAAGCAAATGTCAAGGATCAACTTCTAAAGGAATTGAAGCACATAGAAGATTTAATAAATAAGTTTGAACTTTACGGACATTCTTTTTATATCTACGCTCTTCCTTTTACTGAACTTGACAAAGCAAGGGAAGAGATAATGAAAGGATTAACTATATGAGTTTTCTTAATGAACTTGCTAGAAAAGCACTGATTGACCCATATTTAGAGTCATTAATTTATAAATTAGAAGAGATATATGGTTATAATTTTGCAGGTAATACTGTGAATAAACTATTAGATGGAAAAGAGTACACAGATTTATTGAGATTTTGCGATATACTTTGTAGGTCAGATTTGACCGAAGCGAGAAATCTTGCATATAAAGTTATTAGTCTATTATTTAACTTCTATTCAGAAGATAAATTTTTCAAAATGCAAGCTACAACTGTATTAGTGAAATTAGGTAATTTTCCTTCACTTAAACTTGCTATTGATAATGATGAGTTTAATCTAGATGAAATAAAAGCAGAATCTATAATAAAAGAAGTTTACCAAATTGCACCTGATTCTAAAAATATTTTTACTGATGCTCAATATAAGGTTTTTGAAGAATTAAAAGATAGTAATCATTTTAGCTTTTCAGGACCAACTTCTTTTGGAAAATCCTTCATTATTGAATCATTTATTAAGTATCTTATTAAAGAAAGAAATGCTTCTGATAATATAGTTATTCTAGTACCTACTAGAGCTTTAATAAACCAGGTTAAAAACAAATTAAAAAAAGAAATTACAGATAAAAAATACAAAGTTTTATCCCACCCAACTGTACCATTACTGTATAAAAATAAAGGGAACAAATATATTTTTGTATTTACACCTGAAAGATTAATCTCATATTTATCAAATGATAATCCAGCAATTAACTATATATTTGTCGATGAAGCACAGAAACTCATAACTGAAAATGATTCAAGAGCACCATTATTTTATCATGCTTTAATGATGGCGAAAAGGAAGAGTGTTAACTTATATTTTTCATCACCAAATATAAAGAATAGTGATATTTTCTTACAATTGTTCGGAAACAGCACTGAAGAAACTTTAAGTATAACAGAAAATTCCGTTGCACAAAATCGATTTTTCATAGACTGTCTAGAAAAAAGAGCAATAATGTTTTCTGAAAACGGAAATGAAATCAGTATTCCATATAACTCTTTTAATACAAGTGAGCATGAAAATCTAAAAAATGCAATAACCACTCTAGGTAGAGGGGTACAAAATATTATATATTGTAATACGGTTGATGACACAATAAACTATGCACTAAATTTTGCATTAAATTTAGAGATTAAACCCAATCCTAATTTAGATTCCTTAGTTGACTTAGTTAGAACAACTATGCATGAAGAATATTATTTAGTTGATTGTTTAAGAAAAGGTATTGCTTTCCATTTTGGTGGTTTACCCCAAAGGATAAGAGAAAAAATTGAGACATTATTTCGTAATAAAGATATAGACCATATTTTTTGTACCTCTACTCTTTTAGAAGGTGTTAATCTACCTGCTAAGAATATTTTTATATTAAGTAATGCTATTGGACTTAGAAAATTTTCTGATGTGGATTTTTGGAATTTAGCAGGTCGCGCGGGAAGATTAACTAAGGATTTAAGCGGAAACATTATTTGTCTAAGATTAATAAACAAAAGAAATAGATGGGATAAACCGGAGAAAGACCTCAAAGTAGTTAAAGAAAAAGAGACAAGTAAAGTTGAATCGATTTTAATGACAAATAAGGGGAAGTTTTACACTAATATTGGCAATTCAATTGAGGATAAACCGTTCACCCGAAAAAACCTATCAGAGAATGAGAAAAAGATGCTTGAGTCATATGCGAATATATTAGCATACCATGGTTTATCTAAAACAGACTCAATATTAAGAAGTAAGTTTATTGACAATAATAAAGTTGGTACTCAGATACTTAATAAGATAGATGTTAAAAATGAAGTCCCGAAAGAGATATTAGCACAAAGTATGAATATCAAATTAAAATATCAAAATGATATCTTAACAATGGGAAGGATGTTACCAAAAGTACCTGACGAGGTAAGTTACGATTCTTGTTTAGCATTACTTAGTACACTTTATGATTACTATAATTGGAAAGACGAAGAATCAGGCGGAACTAAACCTTTAGCCAAAAATAAGAAAATATTAACTTACTATGCAGTGCTAATGAACTCCTGGATAAGTTCAAAACCTTTGAATCTCATAATTAAAGATATAATTAAGCACTATGTCTCTAATAAAAAGGATATATTTCTTAATAATAATATATCCGAGCCATTTGATACTAATAATAGATATCATATTAATAAGGTTGTAAATAATGCAATATCAGACATAGAAAATGTACTAAGATTTAAAGTGAAGAATTATGTTTCAAACTATATTCTACTGAACAATGAAATCCAAGAAAGTGGAGGTCTTCCCAGAAGTGTTGATTGGTCAGAGTACTTAGAATACGGGACAACAGACAGCATAATAATCGAATTACAAAATTTAGGTTTTCCAAGACATTTAGCAACATTTATTAAAAAAAATTATATTCAGTTCTTTGTTATTGAGGACAATGTTATAACAGAATTTCTTGAGAATGAATTAAAAGAACACATTAACAAGGTACAGTACAATGAGGAGTACGTCGAGATAGCAGAGATACTTGATTGGAGCATATAATTTACTAGGTTAATAATTATAAATAGTTAAATGATAGTAACTTGGTTTATCTTAAATCTCTCCCCCACAATCAGGCGCATTTCTAGATTAAGGATCTGCGCCTATTTTGCATAAATGCCATCCAGTGGATTAAAGAAAATGACTCACAATCAAGTAAAACCACTCATCAATATTTTCTATAAGACTTAATGTAAAATAGGATATCACTTAAGCTTGCAATCCCTTACTGATTACGGCCAAGGACATGTACCACCTGTGTCGTCTTTTTTACCAGTGATTGCCACAGAACTTACCACCTTTTGCCATTGTATTTACCAATTGGGGGATTTACAATAACGTAGGATAAAAATGCCTAATTCCTGCCTGTCCTTGGCGAGGAATTAGGCATTTGATGTTCAACAATCGCGCCCGATAATGGAGTAGGCTATTATGTGGAAACCACTAATAGTTACTTAATATAAGAACATTGATTATCATTATGATTCTAAAGTGTTTTCCTCTTGGTTTTTCAGCAAAATCACTCCCACAAGAAAAGAAATACAGTGATCCAAAAGCAAAAATTGAATAACCTAATATTTTGAAGAACTCCACAGAACCTCCTGATTTCCTTTTTACAAATTTATTCGGAAACCTTAATCCAATGTCCTTGCTACAGAAGTAATGTGCGAAGAGAAACTTACTGACCACGGATACATTATCGACGTGATGTAAAATAGAAAATAAACCTTAAAAATGAGGGAGAACATCCAACAACATGCTCTCCCTTTTTTTCGTAAAAATTTATTCTGCTGTTACTTTGTACACCTTGCTGAGAGGACCAGTGAAGAGTTCCTTCGCAGATGTCCCCGCAAATGTCTCAATAGCATTCTGTACAGTTGGAAGCATTAGGTCAAGATAACGAAGTTCGCCGCCTTTCTCATCAGTAACTACCTGGACGGAACCAAACGTATCAGGATGGTCCTTCAGATATGTGACGTATCCCTGTAGCTTTGCAACGCTGTCGCCAAGCCAATCGCCGTGCGGGTCAACAATCGCAGGAACAATACTACCGTCGTTCAACTTCTGGAAGAAGATGAAATCAGGATACATGTTCTCCCATACGCCGTTCAGCATGTACGGAATCGACAACGCAGCGTTCAAGTTTCTTGACTGGTTCCTGTACCATGCAACATTCAGCGAGCGAGAAAGCTCTGTTCGAACGACCTTCTTCTCCAAATCATTCAGATTCAGATATGCCCAGCCATCCCCATCACTAATAATGTGCTTCGGATAAGCATCATAATCCTTGTTCTGTCGAGTAATGCTAGCCTGGATGTTAAGATTACGTTCGATATAAGGCTTCGTATTACCTTCAATGCGGTTCCACTTCTCCTTATTCTCTTCAGACACTGCATAACGCTGCGGACCATAAATGCTCAGCAGCTCATTTGTCTTGTTCTCAGCCCAAACTTCCAGTGTCTGAATAATCTCAATACAGGCACCAACTGCTGAAATACGGCTGATCGCCTCAGCATCACTGTCGAATTCTTTGTTTTGACGACTGTTGATAAAATACTTCACTAAATCAGAAGCGCCAGCAAACACATTGACTGCACGACGATAGTACGATACAAGCCTTTCAGCATCATTCTGAACCAGTTCTTCGCGGTCTTCAAATTCTTCTCCCGTCAACGGGTCAATACGCTTCACAATCACTGTCGTATTGCTAATATCCGTGTATGCGCGCTTATAAGCAGCAGGATGACGCTTAATCTCGCCCTCGACGTTGTTATAGAAATCCTCATCTATCTGGCTTGCTGTATCATAATCACTATCAATATCAGATGTAATCACGTCAACGCAATCCCACAGGTCGAGGAAATGATTCGGCTTATCATGTCGTACCCTACGTGTAATAATTCCTTCAAAACTTGCCTTAATATCTTCACTGTTAACCTTTGGAATTCGTTCCAGCGCAGCTGTCAGCTCTTCCTCAGTCTCAGTGACATTTTCAATATCTGCAACATAGAATTCTTCGTCCTCTGTATTCACAGCGAATTCTGTTTCAGCGACAGTTTCCTGCGCCGACTCCTGTGTCGCAGGATCTTCAGGTATTGTCACTGAAGGATTATCTGCAGGCTCTGTTTGCGTAGGTGTCGCAGTACCAGTTGATGACTGCTGATGCTTCTTCTCCAGCTTCTGTTCAATCTTTTTCTTCGTATTACCGAAGAAACTTACATCAGCTGGATTCTTCAAAATTATTGTAGTCGCAACAGCCACGTTGTCTTCTTTCAGCTTTTGAACTACGCCTTCGACTGTCACTGCGTCATACTCAGGAAGGTAGCAGGCAACAGTATTCAATTCCTCGACTAAATCAATTCTTCTTGCAAGCGGTGTACGAATCATACGACCAATCAGCTGAGCAATATATGTCGGGTCTGTACGCTTACGACGAGAATAAATAACCTCAGCACGTGGACAGTCCCAACCTGTTGATACAGCATCCTTAGCAAACAGGACTCGAATCTCTGTCCGCTCTGCTACATCTTCAGGACTCACATAAGGAATTTTGCCGGCAGGTGTAACAATATCTTCATGTTCACCAAATACGTTAGCATATGCCTTGATTTTTTACAGGAATAGTTATGTCTTCTTTCTCAACAACTCTATGTCCCATTTATTGCTTTCAGTAATCATCACACTTCATCTTCTTTTCCATTAGTATAAATCACTTTCACTTTATGTTTAGTTTTTCCTTTCTTTTGCACATTTTCCTTTTCTTTAACCCCCCCAAGCACCTATTTCATTTGGATGATTGGTCGCAAACAAAAAAATAAATTTAACAAATTTTCCATTCGTACTAGTCATTTTGTTGTAAGTACTCTGTTCAATCTCCACTGATTTTATATCCGCAAAGATAAGCTTCAAAGCCTTCACAGACATCCGCTCTGCCTCAATCTTTTCCACCTCTTCCTTTTTATCCATATACACTTTCCCTCCCATTATTACAACAACTACGAACAAGGCGATCATAACAATTAACCATTTTTTATTCATATTTCTAATTCCTTTCATCTAATCTTTGCTAGGAATAGTGATGATGATACTAATCAATACTAATGCAATAAGTGAAATAATTAGCCCCTTCTTTGCCGAAGTTAACTCATTTTCGTGATCAACACTATTGTTCATTGATAAAAATGCAAGTATAGTCCCTGACATTATAAATACAAACGATAAAGGATTTTCTCTCACTTCTCCCATACCTGAAGCAATAAAATCATATCCTAATACACCCACAATACCGACCATTTGAATAGCATATGCAATACGTATTTTTTGTAAATTTTTTAGTGTAAGACGCTCATCGGTAGACTTTGATAGAAATGCTAATATAATTGTTGATATTACAAATACAATCCATAAAGGATTTGCTTTTATACCATCAATTCCATTAGTAACAAAGTAGTAGCCTAATATAGACAGAATCCCGAGTGTTTGAAAAGCATAGGTAATGCGTATGTTTTTCAGATTTTTTATTATTAGTCGTTCATCATTAATTCTTTGTATTTTCATCATTTTGTTGTCGTCCCCTTTCTATCCAAAAAATATCGTCTAATGTTTTGTTTACTGCATAACAGATATTAAGGCATAATTTTAAAGTTGGATTATATTTTCCTTTTTCGATTAAGCTAATTGTTTGCCGAGTAATACCTACTTTCTCAGCCAATTGCTGTTGAGTTAGATTCACTTCAACCCGAGCTACTTTAAGTTTATTATTCAATGCTTTCGAACACCTCCTAATTTGATTGTAACATATAAATTACAAAATTCAATATATAAATTCCATAAATAAATATATACTTTATATTTACCTATAAAAAACCACCTTACATAAAGTGATTGATTATAGAAATATCTAGGAATTAATTGTCATTCTATATTATGGCCCCGATGATTATTTCACATAAACAGGTTCACCTATATTCATATCGAGTCCACCGGTTTTTCCAATTAAGTCCACCTGAACTAAAATTGAATATGCACTTGGAGTCCTCAGTTACATGAATCAAGTCCACCTACCAACTGATAATAAATGAGCGACTTGTCTCAGCCTAGGTATAGAGCACCACTGCCACCACCCTCGACCTTGTTTGTGTCCGTGGTAGTGGTTTTGATGACGGATGGTGAAAAAGCAGCCTTTAGGGCTCCATCCGCATCAGCAGCGTACCACGGACAATCACTTCTAAGTTCCGCTGGTGGGGCCCCGACCCCTTCCAGCGATCACTAAGAAGTAGCACGGCGGTCAAGGGCAAGCAGCTAAAGCTGTGGTTCAGATAGAATAATATTCTAGTTCGTGGATCAAAAAGAGGGCACAACTGGTTCAATCAGATGTCTGTAATCAGTGGACCTCAATTGAATATTAGTGAACTCGTATTGAAAAACAAAAGACTCGCCTTCATGTATTGATGGACTTATTTGCGTGAAATAATCACCCGATACTTAACAAGTTAAATAAAATTCTCTTTAATAAAAAAAAGACCGTCATAATGACGATCTCATTGTTGCGGTAAAGCTACCGTTAGTTGAAATGGTTTATAATTTCAGCGTTACTATTCAAGACAATCAGCTTGCTATCATAAGAGCTTAGAATCTCAAAAATTTCTTGCTTAATTTTATATTCAAAAACAGTATTATAGCTATACAGATTTTTTAAGATTTGTATA
The DNA here is from genome assembly GCA_032085455.1 of Oceanobacillus sp. Taxonomy (GTDB): domain Bacteria; phylum Bacillota; class Bacilli; order Bacillales; family Amphibacillaceae; genus Oceanobacillus. Next base: position 145,493 of record DAMDKS010000004.1, on the reverse strand, counting down.
GTTGGTTTATAGTTTGCTTTTTCTAAACCTATTTTCTGCATAACAAATCTCTTGACTATTCTAAATCGCCTTTTTGACAATTTAGTATCTAAAAATAAAATAACGTCAGCATTTTGAAAGCTGGAAGAAACCCATTTATGGTGGACTCCTTCAACAATCCAGCTATCAGATTTTATGATTGTACTCAAATATTTGTCTCTTTCCTCTTCTGTCCGTCTAATATCTCCAGTATCACACCTTTTCCAAACGACATTATCTAATTCAAAATAAGGTATTTGTAATTGAGCAGAAAGCATCTTGGCCAAATTTGTTTTTCCACTTCCAATCGAACCTATAATATGTATTCTTTTAGGAATCCCTTTTTCCATACACTCACCCTTTGACTATCAAATGTTATCTATGAATTACTATATTCAATCTTACTCATTAAACGATTTCAATGAAGAAAGTTGCTGCTCTCAACTATACGAATTAGAAAAATTAAAGTTTTGCTATTAAACAAAGTGCCCTTATAGTTTAAGATCACCTATTCACAAACTTTGTATTTTCCAATATAAATATTAAGAGCATTAATTCAAAAATCTAATCTTTTAATCAAACGGTTACTTTGATAACTATAATTCTGAAGTGTTTAACTCCATTTTCCCCTTCAATTACTTTCATAGTATGGTAAAAGTGGGAGAAGGACAACTATGACAACAGAAATAAAAAGAGTAGCCATCTACGCTCGCGTAAGCACAGAAGAACAAGCAAAAGAAGGTTTCAGTATAGAAGCTCAATTTCGAACACTTCGGCAATATGCGCAAATCTATAACTGGGAGTTAGTAGATGAACACGTCGATGAAGGAATTAGCGGTAAATCCGTAAAAGGACGGCCGGAAATGAAAAGACTAATTAAAGATGTTGAGAATGAAAGATTTGATGCTGCACTAGTTTGGAAAATTTCTCGACTTTCAAGAAATATGCTAGAGACACTCATAACTCTAGATAAGTTTGAAAAATATAACGTAAAATTTATATCTTACTCAGAGAACTTTGATACCAGTACTCCTATAGGGCGCTTAGTACTTCAAATTATGGCCTCGATCGCTGAAATGGAGCGAAATACTTTAGCGGAAAACGTTAAGCTTGGAATGAAACAGAGTGCCTTAGAAGGGAGATGGAACAGTGGAGTTGTATTTGGATATGACACTGTTAAGAAGAGACTAGTTATCAATGAGAAGGAAGCTGAAGTAGTACAGCTAATCTATCATATGTATGCGAATGGCAAGGGACTAAGAGCGATTTCAAACCATTTAAATAAAGCTGGGTATAAAACTAAACGTAATCGTTATTTCTCCATCAATGGAGTCGCACAAATCCTAGACAATGTAATATATATCGGTAAAATCAGTTGGCTAAAATTTGAAAACTGGGATTCAAAACGAAGAAAAGGGAAAAATCCAAATCCCATCCTAGTAGAAGGGAAGCATGAACCTATTATTTCTGATGAACTATGGAGCGTTGTTCGTGCAAGAAGAAAAAGTAAATCCTTTAAACAGCATCAATCAAACGAACCATTTTTACTCAGTGGCCTTTTACGCTGTCCTGATTGTGGTCAGGGAATGGTGCCATCGATTACAACATATACTCGAAAAGATGGGACGAAACGAAAACATCGTTATTACGTCTGTAGTGATTTTCATAATAAAGGATCCGCTGCTTGTAAAGCTAATTCCATTAAGGCATATGAAGCGGAAGAAACGGTTATCAAGAAAATTGAACAACTTAGTCCTAATAAGAAGAGGCTATATAAGATTCTCACAGACATTAGTTCTAATTCCGCTCATTCGATAAACCAACTTAATAAAGAACTAGTAGAGATTGAAAGGCGGTTAAAGGAAATTGAACAATTACAGGCAAGATATATGGAAGCCTTCGAGAAAAACACTCTCCCTGTGGATATACTGCAAGAAAGTTTACAAAAGGTTTCCAATGAAAAAAGAGAATTAGAATCAGAGAAAAATGAGGTTGCAATACAATTAGGTTCTATAGATTCAAAGGTAATCCAGCCAGATTTGATTGAAAAATTACTAAAAAAGTTCCTATCTGAATACTGCCACCAGAATTTACCACCCTTGCCATGTTATTTACCACCAAGTGCCACGGAATTTACCACCGATTGCCAATGCATTTACCAAGAATATGTAGAAGCCCTACAGAGGTCATTTTAATGAGTTGTAGGGCTTTTTTGCAATTGTGATTATTGCGGATAGATTGAGCCAGCTGTGCGTTACTGTTTAGTTTCCAACGGCTGTTTGTTATTATTATTTAAAGCTTTTATCTTCTAATTGCTTATTAATTATCTCAATGGCCCAACGAACGAGTCCATCGTGATCTAAATCTTCTTCTTCGGTCCATATACAGGTGGGTAACAGTCTATCTTCTATTTTAATCATCACTCCCTCAGGTAAATACCTGTGAAAGAAATACTTAGCTATACGATTTTCGACTTCTATTGGAATCATTTGGGTACCGCCAATCCATGACGTTCTCTCATTGAAACTTCCCCGTCAATCAGAATTTGATAGGAGTCGTGGATAATACGATCTAAAATTGCTTCTGCGATTGTTTCGTTTCCTAATTTTAAATGCCAACCACTGGGGTCGATTTGTGAACAGAATATGGTTGAAGCTACCTTATGACGAGCTTCGGTGATTTCTAACAGAATTGCTGCCTCATCGGTTGATAAATCCGTTAGTAACCATTCATCAAGGAGTAGTAAATCGACTTTCGTATATTTTTTGATGATTTTTCGGTAACTTCCGTCAGCTGCTAACTTTGCGAGCGACAATTCATCTAGTAATTCTGGTAATCTAATATATTTTACTTTGTAGTATTGTCGGCAAGCGGATATTCCAAATGCAGTAGCTAAGAATGTCTTTCCAGAGCCTGTTGGTCCTTTTAGTATAATATTATGACTATCATGGATATAGGTACAGCTGGCCAACTTTAATATCAACTCTTTATCTAGTTTACGATCCTCATGATATTCTATATCTTCGATAGATGCATTTGAATTTAGAAAAGCAGCTGATTTTATTAATCGTTGAAGCTTATTGTTCTGACGACGAGATTGTTCTATGTCAACGAGTAAGGAAAAGCGATCTTCAAAACTCATCTTTTGGAATGCCTTGTTCGAAGCCTGTTCTTTATATGCTTCGGCCATACCACTTAATTTCATGTCGTGTAATTTTGTTAACGTTTGTTCATTTATCATTTTGTTTACCTCCATAATATGCAGCTCCACGTGTGAAACCATAGCTATTTTCGCTTGTTTCTGTCTTACGTTTTAGTTCTTGCTCCGCATCATTCTTTTTATTGTTCTTTAATATGGTTTGAATACTTTTAACAGTGGGTCGTTTGGTCATAGAAATAACCATCTTACATGCACGTTCAATTTCATATTTTGAATATCTTCTCTCAGACTTTTTTAATGAAAATATAGATTGTAATGCTAGTTTCTCAGTTTGAGAAGTATCTAGAATGTATTGAATAACGTCCAATGTTGATGCGCCAATACTCTCAGCCCATTCAATCGCAGCTTCAGGTGTTTGATCTACAAATAATTTGTGATTATCAGGCATATGATCATGAATAGTGGATAATTGGCCGAACTTCCCATATAATCGTTTGTGAGAAGCTATTCGCATATGATTGAAATAAACTTCTACTAGGTCTTCTGAAAGCCTAACTTCCACTTGTCGATTGATATATTCGTACGGGACCGAATAAAACATACTTTCGATAGATACATGATAATCGGGTCCCACTTTCACAGTATTCCACTTAGACATTTTGTAAGGTGTGATTGGAAGAGGGGAAAGGGCAAATTTCTCCTCTTCTTCAAACGCCGATAACCGACATCCTTTTTTACGAGTGAAAGGTCGTTGATTAAATTCTTCTAATTTCATCCATACTTCTTTATTCAATTCATCCATACTGAAGCATTGAGTATTCCTTAATGCCGCAATAATCCACGTAGAAATAACCCCAACAGCTCCTTCGACATTTCCCTTGTCTCTTGGTGAACGCACACGTGCAGGCATCACCACCGTATTATAGTAATCTGCCATTTCCCTATAAGTAGGATTAAGGATTAACTCCTTCGAAGTATGTTTTGTCACACCAGTACGAAGATTATCAGGAACAATAATTTGCGTAACGCCACCAAAGTACTTAAATGCATGGTTGTGAGCAGTGATCCATGATTGTAAATCCATTGATAAGCTAGCCTCCGCATATGATATTTGACTACATGGTAATGTCGCAACGAAAATATAGGCCTTAACTTTCTCCCCAGTATCCCTATCAATGATGAAAGCTGTGGAACCTGCCCAATCAACCTCCATGATTTCACCTGGTTTTCTTCGGATACGTAAAGTAGCTTTATACTTTTCCGCATACTTACTGTAGTGACGTGCAAAACTACGGTATGAATAGGGTATCTTTTGATTCGCTCGGCATTCAGCTTCATATTCATAGTGGAGAAGCGAAAGTGTTACATTGGGCTTCGCTAACTCTTCATGAATATAATCAAAATTCAAAGGTTGCCTCCCAGAACCCTCCATACTCTTCTCTGGAAAGAGAAATTCTTCAATCCAATCATCCGTCATTTCATCCTCCAATGGGCACCCTAAACCCTTCTTGTTGGCTTTCTCGATGATCTCTGTTACCTTTGGGCGAGAGTTACCCGTACTTGCGGCGATGCTTCTTAGACTGATGTTGTCATGATGTAATTCCAAAATCTTTCGATAATGAATCAATCAAAAAACCCCCTATATAAAAGTGTCACACTACCATAAGTGTGCCCACTAATTATATAAGAGGTTTAAGCTGGTAAACAGTTTGGCAATCGGTGGTAAAATTCTTGTCATTCGATGGTAAATAAGATGGCAGAGGCGGTAAATTTCGGTGGCAGTAATCACGATTTTGAGGATTTGGTATTCTATGCTTCCAAACTCTCCAATTTCATCAACTTCCAAAGGAACGTGATTTTTATGTTTTGAGTCTAACAGATAAACATCAGCACTTAAATCTTTATATGTTAATTCAGAAACCATTATACCTCTCCCCCTTTTCCGTTTGAATAAGTAACTTTTATCTTCTTAGTGGTCTGACCTTTAGATTGAACCTTTTTATCAACAACTTTAAAGCTTGTTATTTTCTCATCCCCTTTAGAGTATGAATAACGAAATTCTGCCTCTTGCCCACTTGCATTCATCATACTAACAGTCATGAAATATCCACCAACCATCTTGTCATAAGAAGTATACTTTAATTCTACAGCTTTTATATCTGCAAAGGTATTCTTTAAAGCTTCAACAGACATACGCTCTGCCTCAATCTTCTCCACCTCTTTTTGCTCTGCCTTTTTATCCATATATGCCTTCCCCCCTACTCCGATTATTGTGACGACTAGTAAACAAACAATCATAACAATCAGCCATTTTTTATTCATGACATTGACCCTTTCTCTGATTTGTTAACGGGAATAATTATGTCTAGCCTTCTTCTATTCTCTACAGCTTTGCCATCCTTGCCGACAGGTGCAACTGCCATTGCTTGCATTCCGTTGATGATGTTGTCTTCGGTTTTGAGGATTTGGTAATCAAAGTCTACTCCTTCTATAATTACCCCTTCTTTTAATCTGGAATCATAACCTTTATGTCTTGGATCTACCCGATAAACATCTTGACTTAAGTCTTTAAAAAAATATTAAAAAGCACCGGATTGCCTTTAAATAATTCGGTTCAGAGGTAGAATATCCAAATTAACAAGCGAAATAACTTTATAAATTTATTGACATGCTCATTAACTGACGCTCCGTTACTTACATATCTTCAAAGTCTTTATTTGTCGAATGATTTATTAAAATTAAATTTTGGCATGGGAAAACAGACCAAAAATTCAATTTCTCTCCTAGGGAAACTTGAATTTTGATGGTGTAAATACCCTCCAAAATTCAAGTTTAGCCTTTTGTCAAAAGTATTCAAACTTGCTAATCTGTATGCAAATAACGATAAAGGAGGATATATTATGATTGAGATATTACATTGTCCTATTTGCAGAAATCCAGTAGATTTTTACGAAAAAGTACACTTAGATTTCCTCAATACAATTACTCATCAACAATGCGAAACAAAAATGGAGATTAAAGATTTTGGTACCTTCATAGAAATAATCAATAAGTATCCATTCTTAAAAACTCTTTTGTTACACTAAATAAGAGTAGAATTTACAATACCAACAAACTACGACACTAACACTCTTAGTAATAGACAAAACGCTTGGATTTCTCCAAGCGTTTTCTAATTCCTTTTATTTTTACCCTTCAACTAAAGCACCTGTTACTTAAATATCACTTCCAAGTTTTTTAAACACAATCTCTATATATTATTATGCGAATTTGCTTGTTAAAAGGCTTATTAGTATTGCCTCTGGTGCTTTTTAATTTTATCAACCAGTTAATGAATTAGCCCATTGTTCAATAACATCATCAACACTCGCTAGCCATTCTGTCGAATCATTTCCAGCACCCTCATTTTTATTAAATATGTCAGACAAGAGATGCTTTAAATCATTCTGGTTTACTCTAATACCCTTCTCATTAAATTCTTTAACATACTTTAAGATACTTACATACTGTTCAATAGTTAATGGGACAATCTTTTGAATTCTACCTTCATATCCTAATTTTACGCTCATCCAAAATGTGTTCAAGGTGTCCCGGTGAATATTCGGAGCAATAAATAAGCAATAATTATCAGAGGACTTATTTGAATCCCTATCTTCAAACTCTCTTAAATGCCTCATCACTGGTTGCCCCTCGTTATACCACTGGTCACGTCCTCTTAATAAAGTAACTTCACATATCATATTAAAAGAGTTGTATTTACATTCAATGTCTGGATTATTACCTGGTGCAGTAAATAGGGGCAAATTGTCGTCTCCTACTGAATAATTTGGTGTTATTTCCAGCGCATCATCCAAAGCCATTAAAGATAATGTAGTATAATATTCGAGGTTTAATGGATCTTGTCCACTTATACTTCTTTTTCTTCTTGCTAATTCCGTTAACTTTTTAATATATAAATCGATGTTTTCTAAACTTCTTTCTTTAAGGATTGCTAAATCGTTATTAAGTGTTCTAATAATACCTCTTAATCTTGTTATCTCTTTATTATAGTCATTTACACTACTAAGACTAACTTTACTTAAATTAAATTGGTGTAATGCATGTCCCCTATATTGATTGTTAATATTCGCTTGTAACCCCTTAGCCTGTTCAAGTAGGTTTTCATATACAGATTTTAAGTCATTAATGTTTTCCCACGGTAAAGCCGGTTGATTAATATTAGACATATAAATAAGATAATCGTCTGCATTCCTAAAGGAAATTGCCTTCCCACTAAAATTATCTAAGATTCGTTTTATTTCCACTCTTCTAGTAGGCGCTAAATCAACATACCTCCCATTTCCTCTATAATAAAATAGTTTAGTTTGCCTAAAATATCTTATTGCAGAATCACCATAATCATGTAAGTTATTTACTTTTGTTTCTATTTTTTTCGTTTCATCAGTATTTAAATCATATATTTCCATTGCAGTCTCAACAAATCTTCTTTCAACAAACTCGTGTGCTGCATTTCTATCTAATGACCTTTTTTCTTTTCTAAATTCAATAATTTGAGATACTCTATCGTCAATATCCCGGTAATCTATCAATGTGGTTAAAAATAACGAAAATTCTTCTTTTGAGACACCAACAGGTTTATACCCCATATTCTTCCATTTTTTATTAACTTTATAAATAACGTGCATTACTGCTATAAAAGGTACTATATCAAATTCTTTATATCCCATATCAGTAGGGTTCGGCAGTTGCCACTTCAAAAAATATCTAAAAAAGACAGTTACCAAATCTACTTCTTCACTTAAAGCACTCTTACCTAAATCAGTAATTTTAACTGAGCCCATCGATTCTTTTGCAATCGCTAAACCCATCTTAGTAATATTACTAACTGCCGTTCTGCCCCTCATTGCATATGCGAGTTCTTGATCGTTATTAAAACTTTTGTTCTCGTAGAATACCTGACTTAGAATATCTTTCAATTCTTGATTTGTAAACTCCTCTGGGTCTTCAAATTTCTGCTTATAGTATTCTGATATTCCAGTTGGTGTATACAACTTGGTTTTAATGAGTTCTTTAAAAAACAGTGATTGTGTTTCATTATTAAATTCCATTCCTTCAAATCTTGAAAGAACTCTCAGAAAGGAAAGAATTCGCTCTGGATTTCTCAATGTTGTACTTATACTCCATGTTCCTGGCACTCATAAACACCCTCTCTAAATATATATGTTTGGGAACTCTACACCATATTGTTTCTTATTTTTACTAAAGTCATTAAAGAATTTAGAGTCATATTGGACACACTTAAAATCCGAAAAGTAATCGGAATTACTCGACTTGTAATTAGCCATATCACTTAACCAACCTTGGAATAAATTTCTACTCATAGTATATTTATTCTCGGCAGTAATACCATTATTATTATCCATATCTAATACTTCAATAAGTGAGATTTTCTCTCTAGGGTTGTCACTATAGTTAACCAAAATTAACCTTGCATTTAAATATTTTTTCAGACTCCACAATGAAATAAACTTTTGTTTATTGTCATTTTTATACCCTGTCCAACTATATCTCATTGGATGGGCTTGAATATTATTGATATTTTGATTTTCCCGCTTTAAAAATTCATAGATTATAAACTGCTTAGTTGAAGGAATATATTGAAATAAGTCTAAATCAAATCCTTTTGTCGTATCATTAGCAAGAAGTGCCTTTGTTAACTCTAGCCCATTGTCATCTTTAAAATAACTGTCATTATATATGTGCTGTAGTAATCCAGTTACATAATGATCCTGATTGTTACTTCTTACAACCCCTAGACCCTTAGATTTACTTTGACCGTCTATATTATTTATCGACTTAAACCAGTTTTGAAGAAAAGTAAAGTCCCATACAGACCAAGTGTTATTATTTGTAAATGGATTATTTTCAATTTTAATATATCTATCATAGCCGCGTTGGTAAAATATAAAAATCTTTATAACTTGATTGATACTCGAAATAAATGCTATTTTTTCCTTTTCGATGCCTGTAATCAGTGTAGTTAAAGTAGGCCAGAAGGACTCAATCAATTTACCATCAGGTCCAATTAGATTATGTAAATTATTTATTTCCATAAACTCAAAAAAATAATATTGATTATTTGATTTTGAATACTGAACTCTATCCATAGTGTACAACATTTATTCATCACCTCTTTATAGAATCTATTACCCTAATACCATCATAAGCCAAATTGCTTATTTATCAAATAACTTTATATAAATACACCACAAAAAACCTCCTCAATTAAATTGAGAAGGTAAGATTTTACTATTAATAATTTGTAATAAGTACTTCAGATGTCTTTAACGTTTTTTCTTTAATTTGGTAGTTAGAGTTTCGATAATTGTAATCTAAATAGTTTACATTATAGTTTTTTGCCCAATTCTTTAGAATTGTATTCTCTCTGCACTTATGTTCTAGAACATTCGATAAGGCAAATTTTACTCCTTTTTCATTAAGGCTATCAAGAAGCCCTAACAAATCTTCTTCTTCCTTCTCAGTCCAGCCATTTTGTTCATTATACGTTGCTGTCGAGATTAAATAAGGAGGATCTGCATAGAGAAAATCACCTTTTTCCATTTCCATTTTTACTTCTCTAAAGTCAGCATTTATAAATTTAATATTCTTTTCTTTTATTCTTGTCATAAACTTTTCTAAATTGCTCTTAATTTTATCATTAAAGTCTCTTTTACCAGCAGGAATATTATAGTGACCCTTTTTATTAAACCGTATCTGGTTATTAAAACCGTATACAGTTAAAAGATAAAATACGAGATCATGATACGAGTTATCTTTTGTACGACTATTATAATCACTTCTTAAATTTAAGAAGTGTTCTTTATTATAAGCAGCAAGTCCAGCACTAGATTCACAGCCATACTTAGTGTACCCATACTTATTTGTTTCTGATAAGTTATAATCAACAATAATCTTATTAATAATATTTATTACTTCTTCAATATCAGATTGCTTTAAGGTATTAAAAAGACGAATTACTTCTTTTTGATTATCAATACCATACATTAATCCTTGGGCATTCACATTTATTGCAACATTTGCACCTCCGCAGAATAAATCAATAAAATTAACAATATTCTTGGGGAAAAGAGGAATAATCTGTTTGAGTAATTTATGCTTACCCCCAGTGTAATTCAAGCAAGATTTGAGAAATTCCATTTCAATTTGTAACACTTTTATCACCTATCCACAGTACAAAGATACAGTAATTCCTTATGATCATCAATATTCGTTTTCCCAGTAGTATAAGCCTGAAAATTAGTTTCGAATATCTTTACTGTGCCTCTTGTCTCTAATATTTCAATTATTTCTTCAGAAGAGATTTTTGCATTGGAACGTCCAACACCTTTTTGAGCCATATTATTGTATGACACTAGGATATACCTTCCTTTAATATTCGAAACTAAATCCTCAAAGGCACTAGTTGCCTTCATTGTACAATAGTCACTTTTAATATGGTTTCTGTCAACCATTTTCTTCGCAACTCCAACCAATTCTGACTTTTCCCATTCAGCAATATTTTCTAGTAAGTGATATGCATCGCCATATTGTCTTGAGTTGTAAGGTGTATCTATATAAAATAAATCAGCACTTATATTCCTGACTAACTCATTAGCATCTTCCTTATATATCTCATTTTGACTATTTAATTCATCAGTAAACTCAGGTAGTAATAGTTTTAATTCATTTAGGGAATCTAGTTTTCGTCGATATGCATCATAATGCCCGACAGTATTAGCAACCTTGTCCATTGCATAGATCAAAGAAGTGATTAGTATTGCTTTTTCCCTACTATTTAATTCATTAGTAATACTTTCGATTTCTTCTCTAATAAAACCAAGTTTTCTTGCATTATATTCAGTAAAATAAGTACCTCCGAAATTAATAGAAACATAATTTTCTTCTGTGGGTTCATATTCATTAAATTCCTTAATAAGGCTTTCAATTTTTGTAGCGTTAATCTCTTCGCTACCAAACCAAGTTAAATATGCTAGATAATTCGAATATAAGATATCATTTACAATGATATCTTTCCCTTGTTTGTTAAATCTATCAGCAACTACGCCAGTTCCTCCAAAGATATCCGCTACTGAAGAAACCTCGGTACAATTCTCCTCAACCACCTTACAAATAAAATCTAATAATTTATACTTACTCCCTAGATACCTTCTATTATTAATTTTTAGTTTTTGTTCTGATATTGGCAGAGAAAGTTGTTCATTTTCTTTTTTCCTTATTATATTCCCTATTTCTTTTACATGTTGTTCTGTCCACATTCTCCAGCCTCTCCAATCCTTCTTCGGTTCAGTTAAAAACCCACTTTTACTCCAGTTATATAGAGTTTGTCTTGATATCTGAAATTCTTCTAAAATATCTTTAGTACGTATATATGTATTTTTCATCTTTTCACCTCCATTAAGGCATCTCCGCATCTTACTACTTTTACTATTATAAGTATACCACTATTTACACTTTGAATAAACATAAATCTTTCATTCGAAACCATTTATTTTTCAAATATATATGAGTAAACAAAAAGGTTATTCATAGTAAAATAGCCTTGAAATAATGAGCGTAAGAGAAACTTAATAGTTTTATATTGCTACTAAGTTAATGAGGTAAATCTCCACACAGTTCCATTTTCACTACATAATTTGAATGGAGATTATAGCATTATTTGTAAAGAAAGTATCTTATTGATTACTGCCACCGAAATTTACCGCCTCTGCCATCTTATTGGTAAATAACATGGCGAGGGTGGTAAATTCTGGTGGCAGTATTCACCTTTTTCTTCTTTTAATTCATGGAACCTTATTTTTAAGAGAAGATAAATCGATCCAATCAAAATCTGTGACAAGTTTGATTAGCCCAATTGGATTGAAACTTCATGATAATTACAGTGTGAATGATAATTCAAGTGTTTTTTAAGGCTGAAGTTCTTAATAAATCATTCGTTAGAATAACATCAATTCCCATATCAAAAAACTGTTTGGCTTCAATTGGGTTATCACTCCAAAAAAGATTACAAATTATATTATTTTGATGCGCATACGTAATCATCTCTTCATTCACATAACCTTTACAAAACTGTACTCTACTACATTTGTATTTTATTGCATTCTCTACAATTGTGTAATTCATATGTCCTTCTAAACAACATCTTTCAATTTCAGGAGCAATCTCTAAAGCAGTTTGTAGGACATCTTTTTCACCTGTGATATAAACAGAATCTTGATAGCCATATTCATATACTAAATCAACAATTTTTTGCATGTTTTTTTTATCATAGGATTTAACTCTTCTCTCTTCATAGGCTTCGTTCACATTCACTGTTACTTCTTCATTAAAAAGATTCTCGTAAATGCGCTCAGTATAATCATAACCCAATTTTTTATACCGTTTCATCATTTCTGCAATATGTTTATCTGATTGAGTTAAAGATTTTACATGAATATTCATTGTTACTTTATTATCAAAAGCTGCAAGTACCTCTTCAAAGTACGATACTCTTAAACCTGCAAAATAATTTGAAAAATAACTTCCATTATCTAATTTATTAATCTCTGAGCTTATTAATTCTGAGATCATACCTTTACCATTTGTAGTTCGATCTACTGTAGAATCATGCATGACTAATAACTTCCCATCTTTTGTCGGCCACAAATCAAGTTCAATTTCACTAACTCCAAGTACAATTGCACTAGAAAAAGCAAGTATACTATTTTCAGGTGCAATTGTATTAAAACCGCGATGTGCACAAAAACGTTGGTTATTTTTCATAATCAATATTATTAAACCTACCTTTTTAATTATTTATTTTTTAATTTTGGATCTAACTTGTCTCTTAACCAATCTCCAAGTAAAGAAATAGCTAAAATTAATATAATAATCACTAAACTCGGAGTAATCGCTAACCACCAATGTGTAAGCATGAAATCCCTTCCTTCACTTACCATTATTCCAAGCGAGGTTCCAGGAGGTTGAATACCCAGCCCTAAGAATGAAAGGGTGCTTTCAAGTAAAATGAAACCACTTAATGCTGAAGTCGCATGTACTATTAATGGAGAAGCAATGTTCGGAATTACATGTTCAAAAACAATACGAAATTTGCTTGCACTTAATGTACGGCTCACTTCAATGTATTCAGAATTTCTGATTTGAAGAGTTTGTCCCCGAACAATTCGACAAAAAGAAGCCCAGCCAGAAAATGTAATGACTAAAATAGTTGTTATCGGTGTAGCACCAAGGATAACTGCTCCTAAAATACCAATAAATGTTGTTGGCACAGACAACATTGCATCAGTCAAAAATGAAATGAAATTATCTGCTCTTCCCCCCCTTAGCCCAGCTATAACACCAAGAGTTGAACCTAAAAGGGCAGCGAAAGTCATACCTGTAAAGGATATGAGTATAGTTGAACGAGTTGCATAAAATACCCGAGTAAGTACATCTCTTCCAAGTTGATCCGTTCCAAGAAGATGATTCGACGAACTCTCTATAAAACTAGGCATAATAAGTCGGCTGGATAAATCAGTAGTAGCTAAATCAACAGGAAATATAACTGGTGCCAAAAGCGATATACTAATAATCAAGAATAACACTGTGAATATAAAGACAATAAAGGGTCTTACACTTCCAATTTTCTTAAAGAAATTATTGCCCTTTTCAAAGATTTCATTCGGCTGAGTTATAATCGTCTTATCATTTTTCAAAACTTATCACCCCTAATCTGCTAGTCTAATTTTCGGATCTAATAACGCATAGGACATATCAACTAAGAAGTTCAGGACAGTAACGGAAATAGAAATAATTAATACACCAAATACGACGACAGGAAAATCTCTTTGCTGGGCAGCATTAACAATTAATGTTCCAATTCCCGGCCAAGCAAAAACTGTCTCAACAACCACCGAACCTCCGATAATGGCACTTAATTGAGCACCTAAAATCGTAATAACTGGTATTAAGGCATTTCTTAAACCATGTTTAATAATTACATGCCATTCGGCCATTCCTTTAGAACGAGAAGTATCTAAATAATCTTGGTATAATGTATCTAATAATGAACTCCTAGTTAATCGAGCTACTTTTGCAGTAGGACCCACGGACATAGTGATGACTGGCATAATTAAATGTTCAATGCCTCCTATGCCAGCACTTGGTAGAGCTCTTAAATGCAAAGAAAAAATAAATATGAGAATAATTCCTAACACAAAGTTAGGTACAGTATTACCGATAATTGTTAAAGTCATCGTGATACGGTCAAATATGGTGTTATTTTTCACAGCTGCTAAAATCCCTAAAAGAACTCCTACAACAATTGTCACACCAATTGTAACAAGTCCTAATAAAACAGTTGGCCAAAGACGTTCTGCAAATAAATCAGAGACAGGGCGAGCATAATAGTAACTATTTCCGGAATTTCCGGTAAACAGCCCCACAAAGGATTCTATATATTGTTCGATTAATGGTTTATTTAATCCTAAATTTATTCGTATTTGTTCTTTAGCTTCCGCAGTAGCCCCATCAACCGTCATAAATTCAACTGGGTCACCTGTCACTCTTGTTAAAAGAAAAACAACAGTGTAAACAAACCAGATTGTTAATACTACTTTAATAATGCGATGAATTGTATAAGATTTCATGTGTAGCTCCCCTTACTTAATCCTAAAGTCATTCCCTTTCTCTTTTCTCTTGCCAAACGAGGATTCGCTAGTGGAACGGCCTGCATAAGCAACTGGGTATAAGGATTTTTCGGATGTTCTATAACTTCTTTTTTATGACCAAATTCCACCATTTCCCCATCTTTCATTACCATAACCTGATGACTAATAAAGCGAACCACGCTCATATCATGTGAAATAAATAAATAAGTGAGATTATATTCTCTTTGTAATTCCTTGAATAGATTTAAAATTTGAGCTTGAATCGAAACATCCAAGGATGATGTTGGTTCATCACACACAATTAGAGAGGGTTTTGTCACTAATGCCCGAGCAATATTGATTCTTTGTCTCTGGCCACCCGAAAGTTCATGAGGATACTTTTCCAAACAATTTTCAGGCATGCCTACATCATTCAACAATTTCTTTATTCGAATGTTTTTTTCTTTTTTGAATAAACCTTTAAAATGAATACGAAAAGGTTCTTCTAATATCCTTTTAATAGACATTCTTGGATCTAAAGAAGCATAAGAATCTTGAAAAATCATCTGAATATCATTGGTTAATTTTCGATCTCTTTTTCTTGTTATATCTCTTCCTTTAAAAGTAATCTCTCCACTTGTTAATGTTTCTAACCCGATTATTAAACGCATTAAGGTTGTTTTTCCGCTGCCCGATTCACCAATAATACCGAGTGTCTCTCCAGCTTTAATAGAGAAACTAATATTATCGACTGCCTGAATTTCTTTAAGCGTTGCTGAAAAGAAAGATTTACTTTTAATCTTATAAACTTTATTTAATTTTTTTACTTCCAAAATAGTATTCTTCTGCTCCATTTTATTTATAGCCTCCTTCTGCATAAAAAGGACAAACATAGATACTCACTCTATTAAAAACATTTTTTAAAGCAGAGTGGTTTACTATAATTTGGCAAACAATTAATTCTTTAAAAATCATTCACGGTATAAAGCCACTCTTGATCTTCTGTCAACTTCGGTATAGCTGCTAACAGACCCTTCGTGTATTTTTTTTGAGGATTTTCAAATACATCTATACAATCGCCCTCTTCAACCATGACTCCCTCTCTCATTACCATCATTCGATCACAAAGCTCTGCGACAACTCCCATATCATGAGTAATAAAAAGCACTGCAATCCTGTACTCATCACGTAATTCTCGAATTAACTCTAAAATACTTGCTTGAGTTGTCACATCAAGAGCCGTTGTGGGTTCATCAGCAATTAAAATATCAGGATTACAAGCTAAAGCAATGGCAATCATAACTCTTTGTTGCATACCACCTGATAATTCATGAGGGTATTGATTGATTCTTAATTCAGGTGAATCGAGTCTCACTCTTTTTAATAAATCTATTGCACGTTCATATGCCTTAACTTTAGAAATACTTTCATGTATTAAAATCATTTCCATAATTTGATTACCTATTGTATAGACAGGATCTAAAGCAGATAAAGGGTTTTGAAAAATCATTGCAATATTTTTTCCACGAATGTTTTGCATCTTTTTTGTTGATAATTTAACCAAATCCATTTGATTAAATAAAATTTCTCCATTTGATATTCTAGTGTAATTTTTGTCAATCAAACCAATTATAGAATGGGCGAGCGTACTTTTCCCAGAACCCGATTCACCTACAACTCCTAAAATTTCTCCTGGTTTCAGTTCTAAACTTACACCTTTAACAGCAGTTGTAACTGTATTTTTTGTAAAATATTGTGTTTCTAAATCTCTTACCTCTAAGATAATTTTTGACTTTTGTTCCTTCAATTGAGCAGGTATCATTCTTTCTATTCACTCCCGATTTTTTATTCTATAAATTGAATATCGCCTGCACGGAAAGGTAATACTTGATTTTCAGCATAATGTAAATCCCACTCTATGCCATCACGAATACCGAAAATATCCTCTGCTTGGTATAAATAGGTTCCCGGAACGAATGTGTCAAATTCATCAAGAAGTTCTCCAGCTGCTTTTCTTTGTTCATCATTTTCTCGACTATCAATTAATGTATTCCCTGCCTCAACAAAACGGTCTGTTGGTGTCCAGTTTCCTGTTTCTTCGTTTGCAGGTCCTGAACCAGTTCCAAATAATAACCACAATGCACCTAATGGGTTGTCAAAGCGCGATGCTGATGACCAAGCTCTAACGTCTGCTAAATGAGAAAATTCATCTGTATATTGAATTTCTGCTTTAACTCCAACATCATTCCACATACTTACAATCGTCTGCCCTGCTTCATTACCATTTGTATAGTAGCCATCAGCCATTTCAATCGTAATAACTTCTTCTCCGTCATAACCCGATTCTTCAATTAATTCTCTTGCTAAATCTGGATCATACCCAACACCTTGGTAGTCTTCTATATACAAATCACCGTAAGCTTCAAATTGATGACCATTGGGAACTTGAGCATTCTCATACCATAGCATATCGACTAACGTTTCTCTGTCTATTGCATGATTTAATCCTTGACGAAATGCTAAGTTAGACATAATACTGTTTTCGTCCTTTGTTTGAAAAGTGTAGACATGAATATTTTTTATTGGTGTACTCAATACATTAATACCTTCAGCATCACTTACTGTATCTACTTGATCGGAAGGAATATCATTAATGATGTCCAATTCACCAGTCATTAAGCCAGTCATTCGAGAAGATGCTTCTGGTACTTCAATCAACTCAATACTTCTTGCAGCAGGCAGTTCACTCCAGAAATCTTCATAACGCTCTAGAGTATAACGTTCTGGTGAATATTTCACTAATTCATATGGACCTGTACCAATTGGAGCGGTTTGAAATGCTTCATCTCCAACTTCTTCTACATAATCTTTCGGAACAATATTTGCTCCCCAAATAGAACCCAATCTTTGTTCAAAGGCTGCATCGGATCGATTTAAATTGAACTGTACAGTTAAATCATCGACTTTATCAACTGAATCTAAGGTTTCATAAAGAACTGCAATCGTTCCATTACCAAAGTCACTTAATATACGATCAAAGGTAAATTTGACGTCATCAGCAGTTAAATGATCACCGTTATGGAAAGTAACACCTTCTCTAATTGATACTTCTAAAGTTTTGTCGTCAATCCAGTCCCAATCTTCAGCTAATCGACCTTCTACTTCACCGTCCTTAGTGGTATAAAACAATGTGTCATAAATATTGTAAAATACTTTGATTGAAGCAATTCCAATCCCTAAGCCTGGGTCAAGTTGAGCCGGCAATGCTGCAATACCAACTTTTAATGTTTCGTCTTGTAAAGATTCTTCATTCGCTTCTACTGAAGTCTTCCGTGTTTCTTCCGTAGAAGATGAGTCCCCAGTCGAACAACCAACTAGAGCGAATAATGCGATAGCTAATATAAATAGCTTATTAATAATTTTATTCTTATTCATTTCAATACTCCTTTTCATACGTTTATTTTGCATTACTTCCAATTTGCATCCTATCTTTTGTGAATAACTTACTTCCTATAGGTATGTATTCCTGCCTCCCCTCCATCCAAAAAGACCATAAAAACTCCTATATAATAATATAAGTGTTTTTACGGCCTCTCTAATCGCACCAGGTTATCTATTTACTTTTCAATTATGACTATACTATATGAATATTAATTTAGTATAAACAGAATGTTAATTATTCTATAAAATAGAAACTTCATTGTTAATTGAACAGAATCAGGAGATTTAGGGACTGTTTATCCCCCACTTTAACAAGTGTGGATGAACATCATGTTTAGAGATGAGGAATACAGTCCGTTAATGTGATAAATTTAATTTGTTCCTTCTTTCCAGATATCAATGTTTGAGGTAGTGACAGCTTTTGCACCATATTCCAGAGCTTCTTTAGCATGATTGATTGTTGTAAGTAGCCCTCCCGTAATAATTGGAATTGGTGATTTTTCAGCAAGAGATTGAATAAAATCTGTTGCGCGACAAGGCATTACTTCTACCATATCTGCTGGATGCTTATCGATTCTCGCTAAGATTTGATGATGAACTTCCGTATCAATCAAAAAGACGCGCTGAATGACATACATTCCTCGATCTTTAAAACGCTTTAAGAGGTTTTGCTTTGTTGTGACAACAGCAAAAGGTTTTACATAATCAGTTATAAATTGAATACCATACGCATCCAACTGAAGTCCATCTATTTTCTCTAAATGTAAAATAACAGGGATTTCATCTTTATGTAAGACATCGACATATTGTTTCACTGTTAAGATATTCCCAGTCATTAAGATAACAGCAGACAAATTTTCCTTATACTTAATTGCCAGCTCAATTGATTTCGGTTCCTTAATCGCACCAATAAGCTTATGGGCTTTTAGTCTGCTTTCGAACATGTTTTTCATTTTAACTGCTCCTTTATTAGTAACGATTATAACACTAGCGTTGCATTAGATTATTAGATGAAAATCAAGGATATATATACCAAAAGGTGGGGCGCCAATAATCCCCCCTTACATAATACGATAACTAACAACTCCCCAATCTTACTTCGGGGCTTATATTTTAAAGAAAACCGCTACTTATTTGTGATAAGGTTCCCCCCTCAAAATCCTAAATCCCCGATAAACCTGCTCCACCAACACCAGCCTCATCAACTGATGAGGAAACGTCATCTTCGAAAAGGACAATGCAAAATCACTCCGTTTCCTCACCTTTTCACTAATCCCAATCGACCCGCCAATCACAAAAGCAATCTTGCTTTTTCCATAGGTCGCCAGCTGGTCCATCTTCGCTGCCAGTTCCTCGGATGTCAGCATCTTTCCTTCAATCTCCAATGTAATCACATAAGTATCGGCAGTGATTGCTCGGAGAATGCGTTCGCCTTCTTTTTGCTTGACGGCAAGCACTTCAGCTTCGCTCATATTTTCGGGTGCTTTTTCATCAACAACTTCGACGATATTTACATTTGCATAGGCGGAGAGGCGTTTTAAATATTCCTGGATGCCTTGCTTAAGATATTTTTCTTTTAACTTTCCTACAGAAATAATCGTTATTTTCATATCATCTTCCTTTACGTGCCTGTTTTTAAGCTAGTTTAACACATTCTACGTGCTTTATCGTTTAATTTCTTTTAATATAGGTAACTATATGATTAAAGCATGAAGGTGTGGTGTTTTACTTTGGAACATTGGAGAAGCAGATTGGAAATCCAAATTGAGCAATTACGAACAAATATGTACCAGGCATATGAAAATAATGCAGGCTACGATAAACTGATAGAAACGTCCAAACAACTCGACAAATTGCTTAATGAATTAGAGATACTCAATCAAAATAAGTAGGGTGGCATAGGAAGACTTTAATAAAATAGATGAACCACCCATTTTGTAAACGTATGGAATATGGATTGCATTTAAAGTTTTAGTCACAAATACTCTATTCCACTCAACCTATCCTATGCCTAATAAAGTATAAAACCGAACATGCAGCTTGCTCGTTCGGTTTTATCTTTTTATTTATATTATTTCACAATTTGCACGCGCCTGATCGAGTGGTCCTCAACCGTTAGTATTTTAAATGTAAGATTGTCTCTCTCCAGCACGTCACCTGTCTCTGGAAAACCTTTAAACTCATTTAAGAGATAAGCTGCAAGCACATCTTCCTCTTCGGGGATTTCCGTCTGAAAAATAGTATTTAAGCGATGCAATGTTACTTTCCCATCACAAATGACCTTTGTCGGCGTGAGCTTCTCAATTAATAGCTCACTAGATAGATCCATCTCATCATGAATTTCCAGCCCAATCATACCTTCAATAATATCTTCATGTGTAATGATGCCCTCTGTTCCGCCATATTCATCAAGCACAATTGCAAGATGTCTTCTTTCCTTCGTCATCTTTCGGAAAATCGGCTCGATTGGCTGAAACTCGTACACAATCATTGGGTCCGTATCGATAAACTCCGACAAATGCTGCTCTGGATTGACTGACCAGGAAAGAAGATATTTTGTATGGATAATCCCAATAATATGATCGATATCTTCCTCGAATATTGGAAAGCGTGTGAAGCGATTTTCAATGGCAAAATCCCTGACTTCTTCATAGGTAGAAGAAATTGGCAGGGCAACGATATCTACACGCGGGGTTTTCATCACGTCTTTTACATTTAAATTTTGAAAATCAAGCACACCCTTAATACGATAGGATTCATCTGCTTGGAATGTACCTTCAAGACCAGCAAGATCAACTAATGTTCTGAGCTCATCTTTAGAGACAGAAACTTCATCAACCTGTTCTTTAGCAAAGGGGCTTGTAATAAGCGCAGCTAATTTATTTAATAACCAAATAATCGGCTTTAAAACTTTAATAATCCCACGAATAATTGGTGAAACCAGATAAGCAATTTCTGTTGGGATCACTCGGGCGATTGCCTTTGGAATGATTTCTGCAAAAATAATAATTCCCGTGATTGCAATGGCAACGGCTAAAGCTATATTAAAATCATTTTTCATCGCCCACAGTACAATAATCGCAACAAGGGTTAAATCAACAATATTATTACCAATAATCGTTGTAGTGTATAGCTCTTCTGGCTTTTCTGTCAGATTAAGCAGCTTCTCTGCCTTTTTATCTTCATTTTTTGCTCGCGTTTGCAATTTTACCATGCTTAGTGATGTAAGTGCTTGCTCACTTCCTGAAAAGAAAAATGATAAACAGAATAATAATACGATGATCGCAATGATCACAAGAAACTTCCTCCTTCATAGATTCCACTTATAATTGAAGGGGGACAACAGGGACAGGCCCTGCTGTCTCACCCGCTCTATAGATTTTGGATGAATAGTCGGATGATGTCTGCGCCAGCGACGAAAGTTCCAAGGGCGCTGCCTAAATTTGCCAGCACGATAACTAATAATACCCGTGTTACTTTATTATTCCAAAAGCCTTTCACACTTGTCACATCATCTGCCAAGGTTTCAAAATCCCGTACGACTGGTTTCTTCGTATATGCCTGGACAAAGCCCGCAAACCAGCCGGCAGCCAGTAATGGGTTTAAAGAAGTGAATGGTGCTGCGATAAAAGCGGTCAGCACTGCCAACGGATGTCCTAAAGCGATAATCGTTCCAATTGCTGCAAGCGAGCCATTCCATAGTAACCAGCTGGTAATTTGCTGTACACCAGCACCTGGATTCATGAAAAAGGTAGCTGCAATCAATGCGATAATGGCAATGGGAATTGCCCAGCCAATCACCTTTGGCGCTTTTGACTTAGGTGGTACTTTCGTGAGTGCGTGTAAGTCCCTGTCTTCATGAATATTCTTTGAAATTCCTGGTATATGAGCTGCTCCTAAAATAGCAACGATTTTTTTACCTGGTGCGTCTTTGATTTTCTGTGCGAGATATTGGTCGCGCTCATCAATTAAAGGTTTTTTTAGTCTGGGAAAGCTCTCTGTAATCTCCTGCAGCATCGCATTAATCGTGTCCTGCTGCTTCATTTTTTCCAATTCTTCTTCCGTAATCGTCTCTTTGCTGAAAATACTGTATACAACCTGGGTCAGCAGCATTGCTTTTCCCTTGAACCCAATATTTCCCCAGATTCTTGAGAAGGTCACCTGGATATTACGGTCTGCAAGTACTAGCTCTGCGCCGATTTCCTTGGCGGATTCAATTCCTTGAATCATTTCCTGGCCTGCATTAATACCAAATTGCTTAGCCATTCGCTTCTGGAAAGAGGAAATAGCGAGATTCATCAATAAGAGTGTCGCTTTCTTCTCTCTAATTACTTTGAAAATATCTGTTTCCTGCCATTTATTACCCTCAGAAATGGACTGATAGCGCTGTGCATCCAGCTCAATACAAACAGAATCAGGCTGTTCGGCATCAATTACCTCTTTTACCTGCTCTGCACTTTGCTTTGAAACATGCGCGGTACCAATCAGAATAATTTCCTTATCATCTAATTCAATTCGCTTTATATTTTCTTCGCTCATGCGTTACCTTCCTTTTTCAGACTAAAACCATAAAAAGTTTATTACTTCTATAATAAACTAGAATGCTTGAAAATAAAATTATATCTACCTTTTTCCGCAAAGATTATTCTGATTACAGTTTCTTTTTGATGAAGAAAGCTGTATGATAAAGTGAACCTGGGTGCAATGGGGATTTTCCACAGAACGTTATTTGAACCAATCGGGCCGTTACTGGTTGTTGGATGTACCACCACTTAGAATGGATGTGTCTCCTTATTTCTTGAAATGGGAAGCTACAGCCAGTTACACTGCGATTAAGAGTGAAAATTAGAAGCAGGTCGTGAAAAGGAGGAATTTCATGTTTCAGTATGAAGTGGATGAGGAGATTACTTTAAAGCTTTTTTGTGAGGAAGATGCTAAAGCTTTATTTCAACTGACAGATTGCTCACGGGAAAATTTAAAAGAATGGCTGCCATGGCTTGATGGTACACAGAAAGAAGCAGATTCGCTTGATTTCATTAAGAATGCTGTGAAAAATGCGGAGGAAAAAAAGAGTTTAACCTGTGGAATATTTTATCATGGAAAGCTTGTTGGTACAGCCGGCTTTAATTCCATTGATTGGGCAAATCAAATTGGCTATATTGGATATTGGCTGGCGGAAGAGTTCCAAGGGAATGGCATCATGACACGGGCAGTCCGCGGATTGATTGATTATGCTTTTCACGACCTCGAGCTCAATCGTATCGATATTCGGGCAGCAACTGGAAATAAGAAAAGCCGTGCAATTCCTGAGCGGCTCGACTTTAAAAAAGAAGGAATCATTCGCCAAGCAGAATGGCTATATGATCATTTTGTTGATCATGTGATTTACAGCATGCTTCAGGAGGATTGGGAGTAATGTGGTTTAGGGGCATTCTCTTAAAGGGAATGCTCTTTTCATGTTAATTGACAAGTTTTTTAGGCAGGCACACCCGTGGAGTAGCCATGGGTGCGCGCATTCGACAAAAAGCCGCGCATGAAACAGCCAAACCCGCGCGTGAATGCTGATTAGCCGCGCATACATGGTGGTTATGCGCGGCTAACCTTGTTTCATGCGCGGCTAACCTTGTTTCATGCGCGGCTAATCCTGTTTCATGCGCGGGGACGAGTGTTTGATGCGCGGCGATATGCATTTGACGCGCGGGTCTGGCGATTCGACGCGCGCAGGAACGAGTATATAAATATAAATCCCAATCTTTGCATCTTTTCATAAAATATATCACAACATTCATGCCACCTATCATGCGAAATACCATCGCATCGAGCGGGATTGATCATTAAACAAAAGTCTCTTTAAAAGTTATTTTTATAATTTCATCTGTTTTTCGTTTAAATTGAATGTTAACATATACCCCGAATTCTTTATCTTTCGCGCGCAGCCATAGCTTGAATTTCTCTGTTGCTGTATCGCCCTTAATTTCCCTGCCAATGTGCAAATAGTCAACAATTGCCGTGTTAGGGTATTTTTTCTTTACTTGTTGCATGGCGATTCTCCCCCATTTTGCATAGGGTGGCGCTTCTTCTAGTGCGCTTGGCATATCTGTTGCTATAATGGAAGGTGGCTGGATGGAAGGAAAACTTAACATAAAAACGAAAGCAAGCTTCCACATAAAATCATCTCCTTCCTTTTAGCTTGTGTTTGATATGCTTTTTTATCCAATATATCGTTAAGTGAGGAGGTTTTTCAATGACAAAAATTTGCCTCGTTCGTCATGGAGAAACAGATTGGAACCATGCAGGTATCCTTCAGGGTCAACAAAATATAAGCCTTAATTCCAAAGGACGGGAACAAGCGAAAGCTACTGGTAAATATTTGGCTGCTAATGAGGAAGCTTTCGATATGCTTATTACCAGCTCGCTAAACCGGGCAAAGGAAACAGCGAAGATTATTAATCATTATCTACAGCTGCCACTGCTTGAGATGGATGCTTTTCAGGAACGCGCTTTTGGCGCTGCGGAGGGTTTATCAAAAGAAGAAAGACAGCGGAAATATCCTCGTGCAGCATATCCCGATGCGGAAAAGGAGACAGCTTTTTATTCGCGTGTGATGAAGGGATTTGCTGAAATTACTGTGGCTTATGCTGACCAGCATATTTTACTTATTTCGCATGGGCTCGTCATCAATTTAATTCTCTCCTCGCTGCTGAAAGAAGAAATTAATTACAAAAAAACAGCCCTGCTTAATGGCTGTATCAATCATATCCAGCTTATTAATAACACCTGGCAAGTTCAAAGTCTAAATCAAATGAATCATTTAACTGGGATAGGCAGGGAGAAACCCTGATTATCCCAGTTCTGTTTTAACCCATTTGTACATTATGCAGCTTCGCAAACATGCCGTTCTGTGCGAGCAGTTCGTCGTGTGTGCCTTGCTCTTCAATTCCATTCTTCGTAACAACCATGATGCGGTCTGCATCTCGAATCGTTGCCAGGCGGTGTGCAACAACGAGTGTCGTACGGTCTTTCGCTAATTCATTGAGCGATGCTTGAATGATGCGCTCTGTTTCTGTATCTAGTGCAGATGTCGCTTCATCAAGAATTAGAATGGGCGGGTTCTTTAAGAACATCCGTGCAATTGCAATCCGCTGCTTCTGCCCTCCAGAGAGCTTCAAGCCGCGTTCCCCAATTTGCGTTTCATAGCCATCTGGCAGCTCATTGATAAATTCTTCCATATGCGCACGGCGCGCTGCTTCATATATTTCTTCATCTGTTGCGGCAAGATTGCCGTATGCGATATTTTCCTTCAATGTCCCTGTAAACAGGAAAACATCCTGCTGTACAACACCAATATTACTGCGCAGTGAGCGCTTTGTCATATCACGAATATCCATCCCATCTATTTTAATGCTTCCGCCCTGGACATCATAAAAACGTGGAATCAAAGAAGAAATTGTTGTTTTTCCCGCTCCTGATGGGCCAACAAAGGCAACTGTCTCACCCGCATGAATCTGCAGGCTCAAATCATTCAGTACCGCTGTCTTATCCTCTTCATAGCCAAATGTTACATGTTCAAACGCAATATCTCCATGAAGATTATCCACATCCGCGGCATTAGGACGATCCTTCACATCTGGATCTACATTAAGCATTTCCATAAAGCGTTTAAATCCGGCCATCCCCTTTGGATACATCTCAAGCAAGGCCGTAATCTTATTAATCGGATTCGTTAACACATTCATTAGTAAAATAAAACTTACAAGCTCCCCATAGCTTAAACGATTATTAAACGTGAGCCATGCTCCAAATACAAGTACAAGCAATGTCATCAGACGCATTAATAAATAAATATTAGAATGTACAACCGCCATTACTTTATAAGCACCAATTTTAGCTCTTCTAAAGCTGCGATTATTTTCTTCAAAGCGCTGCATTTCAAATTTCTCATTTGTAAAAGCTTGTACTACACGGACACCTGAAACTGAATCCTCAATTCTTGCATTGACACTTGCAATATCCTCGTACATCTTTTTCCAGGAACGATTCATGCGAATATTTCCATAGGTGATGAGGAAAATCAGTATAGGCACTGCAATTAAAATAATAAGTGAAAGTAATGGATTGATCATGAACATGATAAAGAACGCACCAAAAAATGTCATAATCGAAATAAAAAAGTCCTCTGGTCCGTGGTGAGCAAGTTCTCCAAGGTCAAATAAGTCCGTAGTTATCCGACTCATCATATGTCCAGTCTTCGTATTATCAAAAAAGCGAAATGACTGTTTTTGTATATGGTGAAACAGTTCATTACGCATGTCTGTTTCGATATTTACCCCCAGCTTATGTCCAAGATAGGTTACAACATATTGCAGCAAGGTGCTAATAATATATACAAGTAAAAGCAACACACCTACTGTAATAATGATATTCCAATCATCACCAACTAGAAGATCATCAATAAACCATTGGACAGCAAGCGGAAATGCAAGCTCTAAAATTGCTACTATAATTGCAGCAGTAAAGTCCACGATAAACAAACGTCTATGTGGTTTATAATAGGAAAAAAAACGACGTATCAACTTGATGCACTTCCTTTATATTTTAAAAGTCTATCTGAAATTATATGGTTATTGATTGTTATTTTCAACAAATACGCAATAAACAGGAACTTTCTTATAAGTTATACACAAGTTTGGGTATAAAATAATTAACTTTAAAGAATAACCTACTGTTTTTGTCCTATTTTAGTGGATAAATTATGGATAAACCGAATAAATACGTGGAAAACCTGTTATTATCCCCATAATTATCCACATATGCACAAATGTTCGCACTTATTTTGTTAGAAAACATATCTTCTCTACCATATATTGATTTTCATTAATTTTTTATCCACCGAATGTGAATAACTGCGATTTTTTGTGGATAATTGTATATGGACTATGGAAATGGGGCTGGAGCGGCTTGAATGGTTAAAAATAGGAAAAGCGGCGCGCGGGTTCGATAAAAAGACGCGCATTCCACGCTGGGTAGCCGCGCGTGAATCATAGTGATGCGCGGGGTATGGCGTAGTGACCAGATACTCTGAATTACGTAGGATTTGGGCGCTAATAAACCTCATTAGATACCAGATACTCTGAATTACATAGAACTTGGGCGTTAATAACCCTCATTAGATACCAGATACTCTGAATTACGTAGGATTTGGGCGCTAATAACCCTCATTAGATACCAGATACTCTGAATTACGTAGAATTTGGGCGCTAATAAACCTCATTAGCTACCAGATACTCTGAATTACGTAGAATTCGGGCGTTAATAACCTTCATTAGTGACCAGATACTCTGAATTAAGAAGAATTCGGGCGTTAATAACCCTCATTAGCTACCAGATACTCTGAATTACGTAGAATTCGGGCGTTAATAACCTTCATTAGTGACCAGATACTCTGAATTAAGAAGAATTCGGGCGTTAATAACCTTCATTAGTGACCAGATACTCTGAATTAAGAAGAATTCGGGCGTTAATAACCTTCATTAGTGACCAGATACTCTGAATTACGTAGAACTTGGGCGCTAATAAACCTCATTAGTGACCAGATACTCTGAATTACGTAGAACTTGGGCGCTAATAACCCTCATTAGCGACCAAACTCCCTGAATTACGAATAATGAGGGCGCTAATGAGGGAGCACAGCGCCCTCATTTTTCGATTTAACAAATCCCCGCACAACAACAAAAAAGGCGTGGTGCTTACACTTTTTCTGTGTGGCACCAGCGCCTTCCTGTTCCAGCTTTACTGTGCTGTCAAGGTTACTTCTGTTTCGAATTTCTTTCCGTCACGATAGTACGTTATGGACATGCTGTCTCCAATGTCTTTTTCCTGATAGAGGACTTTTCGTAAATCAATGACATTTTCGATTGGTTCTCCATCCAATTCTGTAATGACATCGAGACGTTTTAAACCAGCCTCGTCTGCAGGTGATAGTGGCTGAACGCTCCAGATATAGACTCCGCCAGTTATATCCTCTGGCAAGGTTAACGTATCTTCCCATTCTCTATGAGGGATTTCATCCAGGGAATATAATTCTACACCGAGGAATGGCCGTTCTACTACGCCTTTTTCTTCAAGTTCATTCATGACTGGAATTGCATAATCAATTGGGATTGCGAATCCCAAGCCTTCTACAGCCGCTTCATTAATTTTCATGGAATTGATTCCAATCAGCTGACCATAAATATTGATTAATGCGCCTCCGCTATTTCCCGGGTTGATTGCAGCGTCTGTTTGAATAACCTCTGCCTGCCAATCTGGTCTGCCATCCAAATCAAAGTCCTGAGGAATGGTTCGTTCCGTTCCACTAATTACTCCTTGGGTTACCGAGCTTGAGAACATAAGTCCGAGAGGATTGCCGATTGCAATAGCTGGTTCTCCAACTTTTACCGTGCCGGATTGACCAAATTCTATGGGCTGATCAATTCCATCTGCTTCCATTCGAATCACTGCTAAATCAGAAAATAAATCACTGCCAATCACTTCAGCCTCAATATGTGTTTCATCATAAAGCACTACTTCGACTGCATCTGCTCCTTCAATAACATGATGATTCGTCACAACATATGCTGTGCCATCATCTGTCACTTTATAAATTACCCCAGAGCCTGTCCCGGCTTCTACGGATCCTTGTTCAAACCAATAATCCGATTGACGCTGGAGATTTGTAACGCCAACGACGGCTGGAGTTACCTTCTCGACAACCTCAGTTATCTGTGTAGAAACGTCAACATTGACGGAAGTATTGGTAATTGGGCCATTATTATGTTCGATATTTGTCTTTTTTCCGAAACCGTTCTGAGATTGCGGGATGATATTAGATTCCATTAACTCAGGAATGACGACCGAAACAATTAATATTCCAATAACAATACCAAGCAGCAGTGGGGTGAGCCATTGATTTTTCTTGCGGCGCTGGTAGTCTTGATTATAATAACCCATTGTTCTGCCTCCCTATGGTATTCTGCTGTCCTTTCTTAGTATTCCCTGAATATATCATTTCATAAACGAAAATCACTTGTTCATTCTTTTATTTACCTTCTTAAGCGTTCTACAGAAAGTATGCAGTCCATATTTCAGGAAATTTTAGGCAGATTTTAAATCACCCTACATCAAATAAAGCTGTCGGTTCTTTCGGGTCAGTATCACAGATTTGAATGTTAATACCTCTTTCTTGCAGAACCCGGTCAACCGACATGCGGGCAAGATCCTTCATATTGTTATCGAGGCTTAAATGGGCAAGATAGATGCGCTGTGTATTGTTATGAATAATATCGGCAAGTGCGAGTCCGGAGTCTTCGTTAGAGACGTGACCCGAGTCGCTTAAAATGCGCTGTTTGACACTCCATGGGTAACGCCCCATCCGCAGCATATCTACATCATGATTTGCTTCGAAGATAAAGGCATCCGCATTTTCCACTGTTTTTTTAATCCGTTCAGACACATATCCTAGATCAGTGACAAGAGC
Organism: Oceanobacillus sp.; assembly: GCA_032085455.1. Lineage (GTDB taxonomy): Bacteria > Bacillota > Bacilli > Bacillales > Amphibacillaceae > Oceanobacillus. Next base: position 115,654 of record DAMDKS010000004.1, on the reverse strand, counting down.
AACCTTCTTCCCTTGTGAGCGAAATGTATAAAACATTGGTTCGGCAGCATCATGAGAAACCCCGAAGGATTCAACATCCATATCGCCAAACGTCTTCACTTCTTCCATATTGAAAATAAACTTCTGATCAAGCGTTAATTTACCTAAGGAATGCTCCATCGCCTTCCAGGTTTTCTCGTTTGCATAGATAGGCAAATCATACTTTCTGGCAATAATGCCTAATCCTTTAATATGGTCACTATGTTCATGGGTCACTAAAATACGTGACAGCTGTGTTGGGTCAAGCTTTGCTTTAGAAAATAATAAATCCAGCTGCTTTCCGCTTAAACCAGCATCAACTAATATTTTTTCTTTATTTGATTCAATATAAAAAGCATTGCCAGTACTCCCTGATGCAAGTACACTAAAGCGTAAACTCATTTTGTTTCACCCCAATTGTCTATCTCTAACCTTTTCTCTAATTCCTTTAACATCGATTTCCGCAATTCATTTTTTTTGTCTAATGTCATTAATCGAGCTGAATTTTCATTAATAACCTCCTGCAAAAATTCAAGTTCATCCGTCTCATAGACGACACCTTCAATTGCATTGACAAAATGATTGCGATCACCATTCACTTCTACCTTCCACGTTGGAGCAAATACTTGGATGCCCTCTGTGGTAATTCTTGAATAATATCCCATATCCACTTCCGTTACTTCATCACCATGGTTTAAATCATTTCCCCTATATAGAATGCCAATAACCTGTGAGGGCCGATTTAGCGTAATGGGGTCACTTTGGATTTCAGACTCGCCAAGAATCGTTTGTGTATAATGTGTTATTTTATTATCCTTATTTAAATAAACGAGCAGCAAACCGCTTTTATTATAAAAAATTTCCTCATTTTCTTTTTTCTGAAAGAATACGAGCAGATTTAATTCTTCATTCCAATCCCATAAAGCATATTCCTCACCATAGAGTACCCTTCCTTGAATAAGCTCTTCAATTGCTTCCTTATTGGCACTTTTAGGAATACTGATTGGTGTTTTAAATTCGGAAGCAATCAAACTGTTATTGAAAACCTCGGTTATCTGTCCTTTCATATTATCCAGCTGTTCAATCTCTTCTGAAGTGAGCAGCTTCTGAGTTACGGAAATATACGTTGATTCTGTTACATCATCTTGGATATCATCATACGTAATATTTTCTGCTGCAAGCTGGTCTTCAATCGACAATTCCTGATTATCCAAATACCCGACATCCTGCTGGCGGTCAATAAAAGCGGTAACGAGATATATGTTTAGGATGAGGAAGCTAAGGATAAATAATGTTTTAATATGTCCCCATTGCATCCTTATTCCACTCCCTTTGGACTTGTATCTTCATCAAAATTAATTTTTTGCCATATGCCATTTTCTTTTTTATACCACATTGGGTACAGTTCAATAAATTTACTATCTGGATCATCACGCTTATAAACGAGTTCATAGCCGATTCGAATATCCTGGATATTTTCTAAAGTACTATCTGAATGATTCTCTATATAAGCAATCACATTTTCTCCTGATGGCAAATCATCTGCTTCTCTTAATAAAAGCTCACTGTCAAATAAGAAAAGCGGGCGATTATACTCAATCAGCTGCATATTATTTTGCGAATAGCCCCAGCGCTGCTGGATAAGTGATAAGCGATAATTACTAAAAACAGGATATCCCTTATAATACATTTGAAAACTGACACGATTAATCATTGTATTGATATCCTCTAAACGATACTCCTCTATCTTGCTCCAGCCATAGTGATTATTAATATCTGAAATCGTTCGATCCAGCAATTCCACTTCTGAAATAGATGTATCTTCTTCATCCATATTTAATGTTGCGTGGTTGATAAACTCCATCCGCATCCGATCTGAATACACACTTAGCTGTCTGCTGTCAGTAAAATAGGCCTCCCCAATTGTTTCTGAATTCGTTTCCCTAACAACACTTGGATTGTTAAAAAGAATATTTACAAACGATTTGGGATTAATATCCCGCGGTGTAATCGAATAGGTCGGTAAACGGACTGGTTCTGCTGGAATATAAATAGGCTTTGTTTCCTGATTAACAGCAATGTATGGTTGTAATGTTTCTTCATCAATATCCGTTATCATCGACAAAAGCAGATCATAGGCTTCCGTATCATTAATCACTGCTTGTGATATCTGTTTATTCTCGCTTGAAATAAACGCTAATTGCAATGATTTACTCTCATCAAGAAAACTGATAAAAATACGATTGATAGACATGCTTGGTAACATAACCTCATCAGAGCCAAAGCTAAGGAGACTGCTCATCAATTCCATTGGAATCTCATCTGGGAAAAACAGTTCCAATCCATCTGCTGCTTTAAAATTTGCATTTTCTTCCTCAAAATTGGTAATAACCCAATTCTGCATCTGTTCATACAGTTTATCTCGGTCAACACCATGAATAAAACCATAATGATTATCTTCAGTATGAAAAATCATTTCACTGGGTTTAATCATATTTCTTTTCCTTTTATCGGAGTGGCCACCAACATTCATTTCTTTGTTTATATTTTCACCGCTGATTGTCTGGCTGGAATTTGGCTGGTAACTCCAAAGCGTGTAAGACAGAAGTATACTTATTCCAATTAAAACAATTAAAATAAATGATTTTATTGTTTCTAGTTTCATTTATAATTCCTCCGCTTCTTTTTAATAAGCGGGAGCGTAAAGTAAATGGTTGTTCCATTGCCTTCTTTACTTTTTGCCCAAATTCTTCCATGGTGCGCTTCTACAAGCTCTTTTGTGATAGCAAGTCCAAGTCCGGTTCCACCAAATTTTCTCGTCCGTGCTTTATCGGCACGATAAAAACGTTCGAAAATTTTCTCCAATTTATCATAGGCAATCCCCATTCCTTCATCCTGGATGGAGATTAGGAGATAATGCTGTTTGTTTTCAAGACGAAGAAGCAGCTTTCCGCCTTCTGGAGAATACTTTATTGCATTCGAAATAATATTATCTAAAACCTGTGTCATTTTATCCTTATCAATCCATACATTATAATGCTTATTTGGTATTTCCCTTTTTAGAGTGAACGTTTCTGGAAGATGCATTTCAAAACGGTCAATAATATGATGGAAAAAGCTAACAAATTCTGTATGTTCCTTTTGCAGCGGATACTCATCCGCATCCATTTTCGAAAGCTGAAGTAAATCATTCACCATTCGAATCATCCGTTCTGTTTCGTTTTGGGTTACTTCAAGAAATTTTGGTGCAATCTCTTTATTTTCCCATGCTCCATCTGTTAAAGCTTCTAAGTAACTTTTCATCGTTGTTAACGGAGTGCGTAATTCATGAGAAACGTTTGATACAAAATCGCGCCGCTCCTGTTCAATTTTTTCTTCTTCCGTCACATCATTTAAAACCGTAATAAATCCAGTAATATCTTCCTCATCATCTTTTACAGTCGAAAAGCTTGCACGGATAAGAAAAACCTGATTATCATCACTAAAGTCGATAATCATTGAGCCACTATCCTGCAGCTCTGAAATATCAACCAGTTTTTCTTCCAGCTGAAGTATATCCAGTAAATCATCACCGATCATCTCATCCGGATTTTTCCCAACGAGAATTCCTGCAGCTTCGTTCATTAATGTGATCGAACCCTCATTATCTGTTGCGATGACTCCATCAGACATATTTGAAAGAACGGAGCTTAGCTTCCAGCGTTCTTCCTCAATTGTCGCATAGGAATGCTTCAGACGGCTATTCAAATCATTAAACGCTTCTGAAAGCTGACCAATTTCATCCTTCCCATAAACATTAACCTTTTGAGTAAAGTCGCCTTTTGCCATTACTTGAGCCTGTCTGCGCATTTCTTTAATTGGCTTTGTGATTGTCCGAGCAACGAGCACACCAATAATTGCTGAAATAGTAATAGCAAGCAGCGCTCCTTGAATAAATATATTATTAATTTCATCTAATTGTTTGTAAACTCCCTCTTGAAGGGAAGATTCCAAATAAATCGCCCCGACAACTGTGCCCTCGTAATCTACAATTGGATCTACACGAACATATACGGTTTCATCTGTCTCTTGATTAATAAAAATATCTTCCTTTGGCGCATCAAAGTACAGCACCTGTTGAATAATTTCCCGCGTTATGCGCTGTCCAACTTCTTCCACATTACTATTTGTTCCGATAATCTGGCTTTGGTTATTTACTACAATAACGTTAGTAATATCATCCGTTGTCAGTTCTGCAACAATTTCTCTTACTTCTTCTTCTTGTGTTCGTCCTTCTTCCCTTTCACTCTGATCCTGATTGAAAACACGCTCCAGGTTATAGCTTAATAGCTCCATGCGACTGTCTACCGTACTCTTAAAGCTTTCTTCTAAACTGTTTCCCAGCCGGCTTGTAAAGAACGTGCCAATCAGTTGGACAGCAAGCAAAAGCAAGAGAATATAAATGATAATGAACTTTAATTGTATGGAACGAAAAAAACCAACTTTATGCATCATACCTACTCCTGCTCAGGATTACGTAAATAATAGCCAACCCCACGACGGGTGACAATCCACGCCGGGTTGCTTGGATTCTCCTCAATTTTTTCACGAAGTCTTCTTACAGTAACGTCCACGGTGCGAACATCACCAAAATAATCATAGCCCCATACGGTTTCAAGTAAATGCTCCCTTGTCATTACTTGTCCAATATGACGGGCAAGGTAATGGAGCAGTTCAAACTCTCGATGGGTTAGTTCAATTTGGGCACCATCACGGGAAACGGCATATGCATCAGGATAAACCGTAAGATTTCCGATGATAATGTCCTTCGATGGTTTCTCCGTTTCCTCTGGTATCTGCTGTCTTCTTAGATTTGCCTTCACGCGGGCAATCAGCTCGCGGTTGCTGAAGGGCTTTGTTACATAGTCATCCGCACCAAGTTCAAGTCCTAATACCTTATCAATTTCTGAATCCTTTGCTGTCAGCATGATAATTGGCATGGTCTTTGTTTTTCTGACTTCTCTCAGTACTTCATTTCCATCTTTATTCGGAAGCATAATATCTAATAAAATCAAATCAGGGTCTTCATCAATCGCAAGGCGAATTGCTTCATCACCGTCATAGGCAAGAATGACCTGATAACCTTCTTTTTCTAAATTAAATTTTACTATATCAGCAATTGGCTGTTCATCATCTACTACTAATACTTTTTGATTCAAAATTGCCACATCCTTTTCATGTATAGCTATAATCTATTTTATCGTACTTTCATTATTCTGTCTGTATCTTTTAAAGGTTTTCATGCTTATGTGTTCAACTTATCATTAGTCTATGCTTGGCACAAGCGGAATGTCTAAAGTGTATGTCGGTTCCAATGCCACGAGCCCGTCCACGCTATAGTTGGGCGGCTGGTGAGAAGGAGGTACGCTTTCACATACCACCATCTCGCTTTTCTTCCCATAGGAGTTTTCGTGTGAACGGGCTCTAAGTAAAATATAAAGATTGTTTATCGGTTCATTTTAGGTGTTACTAGCTTAAGCCTGTACTGGCGGGGCTTGTGGTATGTCACTTTCTGCATAGCGATAGTCTAAGTCGACAAATTTATTGTATTCTTTAACAAATGCCAATTCAACAGACCCGGTTGGGCCGTTACGTTGTTTTGAAATAATAATTTCAATGATATTTTGTTTTTCCGATTCCTTATCATAATAATCATCACGATATAAAAAACCAACAATATCGGCATCCTGCTCAATACTTCCTGATTCACGAAGGTCAGACATCATTGGGCGTTTATCCTGACGTGACTCTACACCACGGGATAGCTGAGATAATGCAATTAATGGCACTTCTAATTCTCTAGCAAGCCCCTTCAACGAACGAGAAATCTCTGAAACTTCCTGCTGTCTGCTTTCTTGAGATCCAGCGCTTCCCTGAATCAGCTGAAGATAATCAATCATAATCATTCCTAAACCATGCTCTTGTTTCAATCGACGACATTTTGAGCGAATTTCACTTACACGGATACCTGGTGTATCATCAATAAAAATTCCGGCGTTGGACAAAGATCCCATTGCCATCGTAAGTTTTCCCCAATCATCTGCCTGCAGCAACCCGCTTCTTAATCGATGTGAATCAATATTTCCTTCTGCACAAAGCATACGTTGAACAAGCTGATCAGCACCCATCTCTAAACTGAAAATCGCAACATTCTCTTCTGTTTTCACTGCTACATTTTGCGCAACATTTAAAGCAAAGGCTGTCTTACCAACGGAGGGACGGGCCGCAATAATAATCAGATCATTCTTTTGGAAGCCACTGGTCATTTTATCAAGCTCCTGATAACCAGTAGGAACTCCCGTAACCTCTCCATTATTTTCGTTAAGCTGCTCAATTTTATCATATACTTCTATTAAAACATCTTTTATATTTTTAAAGCTTCCGCTGTTATTTCGGCTTGAAACCTCGAGGATGGTCTTCTCCGCCTCATTTAAAACATCCTCAACATCTTCTTCATTTTCAAATCCTGACGTGACAATATCTGTTGCTGCTCGAATAAGGCGGCGCAGTAAGCCTTTTTCGGCAACAATTTTACAATAATACTCGATGTTTGCCGCTGTTGGTACACTTTCAGCAACCTGCGTGAGATATGCTACACCGCCTACCTCTTCCAGCTGCTTTAAATTATTTAAATAGGTAGTTACTGTGACAACATCAATTGGTTCACCACGATCAGAAAGCTTCAGCATCGCAGCAAAAATCCGCTGGTGGCTGGCTCGATAAAAATCTTCTGGCATCAATAATTCTGAAGCAGTTGAAAAAGCATCCGGCTCCAGGAAAATCGCCCCAATAACGGATTGTTCTGCTTCTATATTATGTGGTGGTATTCGATCATTCCATGCTGCACTCATTTTGACTCACCCTTCTTAGAGGACTCTTTCGTGAAGAAAGACTCACTTTCTTTATGAAGTGAGCCTGCTTTTGATTCCATCTATCTTCAGCACCCAACCCTTAGCCAGACTTTCTCCAACTTGATCAGTCGCTAAATAGGGGCTTTCCCTAGAGTTTTTATTTTTGCTCTGTTACATGTACTTTAATTGAACCAGATACCTCTGGATGCAATTTCACTGGGACGGTGGTATAACCTAATGCACGAATAGGTTCATCCAATTCAACTTTTCGCTTGTCAATTTTATGGCCATGCGTTTTCGCTAAGGTATCGGCAATTTGCTTACTCGTAATCGAACCAAATAAACGGCCGCCTTCACCTGATTTTGCTGTCATTTCTACTGTTAAATCTGCCAGCTTGTCCTTCAGCTGAATTGCTTCTTCTTTTTCTTCCTGTTCCCGCATATCTGCTTTACGTTTTTTCGCTTCCAAAGCTTTTAAGTTTCCTGGTGTGGCTTCAATCGCAAGGTTATTTTTTAATAGGTAGTTTCTTGCATAGCCTTCCGAAACATTTTTTACTTCACCTTTCTTGCCTTTGCCTTTAACATCCTTCTGAAAAATTACCTTCATTCAGAATCTCTCCCTTCATCATAATCATCTAAGATATCCTTTAACAACAGCTGAACATCTTCTACTGTTGTATCTTCTATTTGGGTGGCAGCATTAGTCAAATGTCCGCCGCCATTCATTTGCTCCATAATAATCTGCACGTTAACTTCCCCAAGTGATCGTGCACTTACACCAATGCGCCCATCAGTCCGTTCAGAAATAACAAAAGAGGCACTGACACCTGTCATTGTAAGCAGTGTATCTGCTGTTTGCGCAATTAACACTGCCCCATAACTGACACCCGGCTCTGCGGTGACAATTGCAATGGAATCGTGGTAGATTTCCGCTCGTTCAATCAGTTTACTCCGTTTGACATATAAATCAAGATCTTCCTTCATAAATCGCTGCACAAGGATTGTATCTGCCCCTTTTGATCGTAAATAAGAGGCCGCATCAAAGGTTCTTGATCCTGTTCGTAATGTAAAACTCTTCGTATCTACAATAATACCAGATAATAATGCTGTTGCTTCAAGTCTGCGCAATTTGGTTGATTTTGGCTGATATTCCAATAGCTCTGTTACCAATTCTGCTGTTGATGAAGCATAGGGCTCCATATATACAAGCGTTGGATTATCAATAAACTCTTCGCCACGTCTGTGATGGTCAATCACAACCTTGTAGTCCGTCTTTGTCAGCAGATTTGCTTCCGCAACCATGGATGGTTTGTGTGTATCCACAACAACAATTAAGCTCTGATTTGTAATGAGATCCTCGGCTTTACTTGGTTCAATAAGTCTTTCCCACAGCACTTCATCAGCCTTAATCGCCTCTACTAAACGATAAACACCTGTATCTACATCATCTGGATCAAATACAATATACCCTTCGACGCCATTCGCCTTAGCGATATTCAAAACGCCAATTGCCGAACCAAGTGAGTCCATATCAGGTGATTTATGTCCCATAATAATAACATTATCACTTGCTTTTACAAGGTCAATCATTGCATGGGAAATAACGCGAGCCCGGACACGGGTACGTTTTTCCATTGGATTCGTTTTTCCGCCATAAAAACGGACTTTCCCTGTTTCATCACGAATCGCAACCTGATCCCCGCCACGGCCTAATGCCAAATCAAGACTGGACTGCGCCAGTTCTCCGAGCTTGGGCAGGGATACATTGCCATGCCCTACCCCAATACTTAGCGTAACATTTGTACTTTGATCTCCGCTAATTTCCCGGACTTCATCCAATATATTAAATTTATATTTCTCGAGTCTGCGGAGGATTTCCCTCGTTCCAATAGCTAAAAAACGTTCCTGTGAAGTTCTTTTCATGTAAAGACCATTTCGTTTTGCCCAATTATTAATAATCGAAGTTACCTCCGAGTTCAACAGACTCTTTGATGTATCATCCATTGGTAAGGTAATATCTTCGTAGTTATCAAGAAAAATGACTAATAATACCGTTTGATCATTTTCATATAATACCTGCAGCTCTGCCTGTTCCGTATAATCAATGAAATAAAGCAGACGCTCTTCTTTTTTAATAATAGTACGAAAGATATAATCTTCTAATTCAATTTGTACTTCTGATTTATTCTCTTTAATATGTGTGACAAGCTCTTCTGATAAAAGATAAAGCGAAGAACCAATAAGCTGCTCTTCATCTGTATCAAAATTTCTCATATAGGGGTTTGCCCATTCAACTTTGTAATTTTCATCATAAAGAATAATACCAAATGGAAGCTCTGTTAATGCCTCCTTGCTCACACTTTTCACACGCGAGGTAATCATGATGATATCATTTTCAAATTCCTTGAGCCGCTTCTTTTCCTTTTGAATACTATAAAAAATTGAAACAGCCAGCAAGAAACCAAAGACTAGTCCAATTTTCCATTCATAAAAACAAATAATGACAAGCAAAATTGCGGACAATATGTATATTATCCATAAATGATCACTTGGTTTTAATTTCTTCTGCAAATTAGGCATCGTTGTTCACTCCAATTTTGCTTTCATATGCTTGTTTACTTCTTTTTATTTAAGCGTTCTCTTAAGTTTAGACCTATATCAATTATACCTAAGATTCGCACGAAATAAAGAAGAAACATTGGGAATAGTACTGTTAAAACGATACTAAGTATTGGTATTGCCTTTGACAGCTTTTTATAATGTGCAAAAAAGAATATAAACGCAAATCCTTGGATAAGCAATAGCACTTCTAAAATGAACAGTGCATTTTGCACACCTGTATACATCATACTTCCCGGGTCAAGATTAAAAAAGGAAACAATAATCACTAAAAGATATAGCCAAATGATGGATGCTGGTAATTTTAAACTCCGGAATGGCGGGAAGCGATACACCTGTTTATCCATACGGTTTAGAATTTTGTAGCTTACCCATTGCACTAAAAACGCGAGCACGACTGCGGAAAGTGCTAAAAATGCAGGCACAAGCTCAATCATCATTTTAATTTGTGCTGCCAGTATTTCTTCGAGATCCATGTCTAAGTTTTCTTCCGTTAGCCCGAAGTTATCTACGATAGAAGTGTAGGTTTCTATTTGCTCTGTTGCCACCGTTTCAATTTCACTCATAAAATTCACATCAAGCACAAGCTGTATAAAAGCAACCGAAAATAAAAGCCCCACAACAAAGCCTAAAAATCCAAAGGCCCAAGTTTCATACGCTGTGCGCTTTTTATAAATTGCATGGCCAATCAATAATCCGCCAGCCCCTGCTAATAATGTAAGTGGCAGAGAAAGAAATGTAAAAAATATAATCGTTAACAATGAAGTAACTGCCAAAACAAGTAATCCTGGTTTTATTCCATGTCTTGAAGCATACAAAACAAATGGAATCGGCAGTAAAATCATCGCAAAAATCGATAGGATTGGTACGAAAGTTGTTAACATAAGTGCGATATATATTGCTGAAAATAGCGCTCCTTCTGTTAACCTTCTAGATTGATTCATTCATTGCACCTCAATTTTTTCTATTGGTTCTTTAGTTATTCTACTATAATAACATGAATTGACATCTCTTATCCTCCATAACGCTGTATTATTCACATTACTTTACTAAGATATTTTTGAAGGATCCGGTAAACATGACAATACTATGTTACTAAAACAAAATCTTTTGTCGAATGAAGGAGGAATATTATTTCCCGGGTAATATTTAATTTCCTATTCGATCTATTTCATTCATTATATTGTCGAAAGTTGCTGAAAGTCCATTCTTTAAATAAGCTTTTTAACGGGATTTCCTCTATAATGTAGGAGGAATGATTAATGAATAAGGATGAAGGAAATGATTTTCGTTGAAGCGTTTGTAAATAGTTTAAAATTACCCCGCAAGCAAGCAATGTTTAAATTAAATCGTATAGGCATGGACATGGTCGTCATTTATTTATTTATATTACTTTTCATTGTTTCCATCCCTGCTTTTATTCAGCAGCTTGGGTTAACAGAAGGATTGACTGGAAGACTGCCGTTTATTCTCAAGATTATTTATTTCTTTATGTTTTATTATTTACCATTAACCATTAGTGTATTTATTTTCATTTCAATTCTTTCTTATTTGGGTATTGGCATTTCCAAAATGCTGAAAAGAAAATTACGTTATCAAATTATCTGGAAGCTTTTAGCATTCACGACAACCGTTCCTTTTTTAATTTATACCATTTTAGCTGTTATTTATCCAATTAGTGACCGTTACTTATTTCTGGCAATTATTTATTCCACTGTTTTACTCGTCCTGATGATTTTAAAGTTTCCGAAGCGAAGAGTACGCAAAACTTAAGACATGAAAAACCTCTAAAGTATTCCATTTTGGATAGCTTTAGAGGCTTTATTGATTTAGCGATTAAATTGGAATGTCTCATCTGTGATGGGCGCTACTTTTGCTTTTGCATAGGTTGCTCCTTTTTGTGAGAAGAAGTCATAGGTTGAACCTTCATTACGAATACCGTTCATCACGATCGGATTCACTTCTTCTTCTGGGAACATCGTATCCATACCAAGATTCATCAGTGCTTTATTCGCATTAAAACGGACATACGTCTTCACATCTTCTTCTAGTCCCGTTCCTTCATAAATTTCATCCGTATAATTCACTTCATTTTGATATAGATCCAGGAGCAGCTCATAGCCCCAGACTTTTAGCTCTTCTTGCTTTTCAATTGACAAGTCTTTAAAGATATTTTGTGCAAAAAAACCAACGGCTACACCATGAATCGATTCGTCTCGCAAAATCAGGGAGATAACCTCTGCACTATTGCGGAGAAAGCCTTGTCCTCCTAAATATAAAGGATAGAAAAACCCTGAGTAGAATAGAAACGATTCCAGCATGACGGAAGCAAAGAGCCCCTTCCAAAGACTTTCTGGGTGATCCTTTTCCACCGCATGATAGATTTCACCTATTTTATTTGCTTTATACTGAAGAAATTTATTTTGCTTTACCCATTCAAAAATCTCATCAATCTCCGAGTTGGTGCAAAGCGTTGTAAATATATAGGAATAGGATTTTGCATGAATTGCCTCGAACGCGCCAAACATCGTATAAACTGCTTTTTCCTGTAAATCTGTTGCATGATCTGCAATATGATTCATGCCAATATTTGTTTGCATCGTATCAAGCAGGGTTAAGCCGCCAAAAACCTTCTTATAGGTTTCCTGATGTTCAAAGTCCTGCCAGTCTTTCACATCTTTACTGACTGCAATCTCTTCCGGAAACCAAATCTGTTTCCATTGCTGATCCCAGAACACTTGGGCAAGCTCACTGGTTGGTTTATTCCAATTCACTGCTTCATAGGTCAGATTTGACATGCTACACACTCCTCTATCGTTTGTAAACGCTGACGCACATAGTAAACGGATTTGATTCCTTTTGTCCAAGCATAAATATAGATTTTTGCTAATTGCTCTGTTGTCCAATTATCCGTTACATAGAGTGTCATGGAAATTCCCTGGTCTACATGTTTTTGTGCAGCAGCATATACATCAATTAAATCATAAGGATTGACCTCATATGCTTCGACATATAAGTGCATATTATCATTTGTTAAATGTGGCATTGGATAGATTGTCCGGCTATCTGCATAATCACGCACCTCTACACGTTCGGTGCTTGGTGCGATGGATGCGGTACAGCTGCGGATATAAGAAATGCTTCCTGTTGGTGCAACTGCCAGACGATAGGAATGAAAGATGCCATATTTCATTACATCCGCTTTTAGTATCTGCCACATCTTTTGACTAATAACTGGAATATTCCCTAATGCTTTAATAGCTGCAGGAGATAATTCTCTTTCTTTTCCGTTTACATAGCTGTCAAAATAAACACCTGAAGCATAGTCACTATCCTCGAAACGATAAAATGTTTCCCCTGTTTCTTTTGCAATTTCCATTGATGCTTTTAACGAATAATAGTTCATTGCCTCCATAAAACCATCAATAAAATCAATCGCATCCTTTGAACCATACATGATTCCTTCAGTCACAAGATGTCCATGAAGGTTCATTGCTCCCAGCCCGACAGAATGCATCATCCTGTTCGCCTTTGCTACAGAAGGCACGTTAACAATATTCGTCATCTGTGACACATTCGTTAATAAGCGCATCGATGTATCGATTAACTTCTCAAAATCATTTGCTTTGCTGGCAGCATGAATATCGATTGATCCTAAATTACAGGAAACATCCAAGCCATATGCGTTCTCTTGATCCTGGTCCGTAATCATGCTTGTTTCCTGAACTTGCAGAATCTCTGTACAAAGATTAGACATTTTTACACGGCCAATGTCTTTCAAGGGATGAACATCATTCACATTATCATCAAAAATTTCAAATGGGTAACCAGATTCAAACTGTGCCTTTTTCACCTCTGTATACAGTTTCCTTGCATTGATGCGTTTCATTTCTCGAATGTTCGGGTTATCCAACAATTCATCATACATTTCGGTGATGGATACCTCTGACATACGTCTGCCGTATTCACGATATATATCATACGGGCTAAATAAAACAATATCTTCATCTTTTTTCATTAACTCAAAGAAAATACTTGGAATAAGAATCCCTGTTGATAGCGTTGCAAGACGAATTTTATCATCTGCATTCGGCTTTTTAGATGAGATAAAGTTTTCAATATCCGGGTGAAAAATATTTAAATAAACCACACCAGAGCCATTCCTTTGCCCAAGCTGATTGGAATAGCTAAAGGAATTCTCTAATAGCTTGGCTACAGGAATGACACCACTTGCCCGATTTAAAATCCCTTTAATCGGATCACCTAATGGACGCAGATCAGTCAGGTTTACACCAACTCCACCACCAAGACGAGATAATTCCAGGCAGTAGCCAATATTTTCTGCGATACTATTCATCGAGTCATCCATGGATAGTTTAAAGCAGCTGACAAGCTCCCCACGCGCTTTTTTGCCACTATTTAGTGCTGTAGGTGTTGCTGGCTGATAGGCTTCCATCATTGCTTCTACAGCATTTTCAGCAAGGGTGCGATTTCCTTGTGCTAAATAAAGAGCAATCACTGCGATTCGGTCTTCATATTTTTCCAGGATTTCTTCTCCATCACGGCTTTTCATTGCATAGCTGTCATAGAACTTGCTTGCACTCATAAAAGAAGGAAAACGAAAATGATAGGAAGCTGCTTTTTCATATATTTTTTTAATAAAGTCTATATCATATTGTTCAAGAAATTCCTTTTCATAATATCCTTCATCAATGAGACACTGCACTTTCTCTTCTATATTATTAAAATGACGCAGGCGTACGTTCACATATTCAATAAAATACCTGCGTGTTGCTTCACGGTCTTTTTCAAGTTCTAATTGTCCTGTCGTACTATAGCGGTTCAGCACATCATTATTTAGCTTTAGGTACGTATTCACATGATCACACTCGTTTCATAATATTTTTGAATCGCTGCATAGTCGGTTGGGTTTCCTCGTACATCGAGCTTTCGGATAAGTGGAATATTGTACATCTCTGCAATTTTGTCCCCTGCAGCTCCGTATGTCATATTTCCAAAGTTTGTATTTCCACTTACTACGACGCCCTTGCAAAGTGTGGCATTTTTATCCAAAAATGCGGCGACCTTAGCGGGAATCGTTCCAAACCCATCCGTATACGTAAGCAGCAGATAGGGCTTGTCCAATGTTATTCCTTCGCTTATTTCGACAAGCTCAGCTTGTAATTTAGAGGCAATATAGCGCACATTCCCTGTACGACTCGCAAAAGCAATCATTGTGTAACCAGCTCAATTCGTGAAATAATTTCTTTCACGTCACTTAAGAATTCTCCATCCGCTTCTAATACAGGGACACTAAGAAAGCCAGCCTCTACTATTTTTTGTTTTTCTTCCTCATTGTGATCAATATTAATAATTTCTGCTTCCATTCCATTTTGCTGCAATTCCGATTTTATCCATAGACATTTTGGGCATATTGTTTTTGTGTAAAGTTTCATGCTTCTCTCCCTTTCTTTTAAAACTCTTTTATACAATTAAAAAAGCTATCCCTTTCGTGAAGAGATAGCTAAAAATGGCAACGTAATATATAAAAAGTCTACGTCCCATTCCTTAGATCCCCGAAGAAATGATGCTCTGTTTTATCAAGGCAGGTCTCCTGGCTAAGCATCATCCTCCGATTTCCTTCCCATGCATCACGCACAGTGGATTTCATCTTCGTCAGCTTTACAGTTGCGGGGACAGCGTCGGACTTTTACCGAACTTCCCTATTAAACTACACGATACAGTAGTACCTTGACAAAACACATACTATATATTGTTATTTATATTAAATAGTCTATCATTATTTTCTAGAAAAGTAAATGGATTTAAGAGAATCAATGGAGGATAAAATAAAAAAGGACTGCCTGATACCGATTCATATCAAAAGCTGTTAGTGAAATGTTTCATGCTTTTTTATTGCAGTATAACAGATTGTTTTATCTTTGATTTTCTTCTTCTTTTCCGCTATATATATTATTATCCTTTTCCAGTTTGTAGATTTTGGTGTCTTTGGGTAACCTATTCAATCTCTCTTCACGGATGCAAAAGCAAATGCACAGCCGTTAGATGTGGAAAATCTATTTGGGTAGTGAATGATAACGTTACTGCGGCTGCTATAAAGTATATAAAATATGTTGTGAAAACTGTCGAATTTATCATGATCACGTGCGGAACTTGGGTTAAATAAAAGTAAGCGTCAAATAGTCCATACCTAGTTTTAGATGTGCATTTGCACAGGTTTCTCCGTTTTTTCAGTGTGTCACCCAATATAGCCGCCATCTCTGGTTCACATATTGTTTCGGGCTGGACTGTGCCTGCAGACCTTTCAGATTCCTCCTCACTAGAGACACCCTGCCCATCCTTCCTTATTCGGAGAGGATGTTGCTTCGGCTACAGTACTTTAAAGGGTAAAGTTACTGTGTGGATTTTAACCACCTAGATTGTGCGGCAGTGGCACACCAAAAAAAAGAGAAGCTAATAGTTCATTGCTTCTCTAAATGTAATTACCTTTTATATTTAATTTATTATTCAGCGACAAATGGTAATAATGCCATTTGGCGAGCGCGTTTGATAGCGATTGTTAATTTACGTTGATATTTTGCAGAAGTTCCAGTTACACGGCGAGGAAGAATTTTTCCACGTTCAGAAATGAAACGTCTTAGAAGATCAACGTCTTTATAGTCGATATGTGTGATGCCGTTTGCTGTGAAATAACAAACCTTACGGCGTCTGCCACCACGACCGCGACGAGCTGCTGCCATAACGATTACCTCCTTCTATTAAATTTTAATATAATTGATGTTCATCTCACGTGAACAGTAAAGTTGTTTACTCATTATTCTAATTTGCTACCTGCTGATACAGTAAATCAAAATTAGAACGGCAAATCATCATCTGAAATATCAATTGGCTCTCCATTATTTCTAAACGGATCATCATTTGACGGATTTTGACTTTGATTCTGATTTTGTTGAAATTGATTCTGGTTTTGATATTGGTTCTGATTTTGATTTTGCTGGTATCCCGATGGTCCTGCTCCTTGTCCACCTGAAGCACCTTTAGTTTCCAGGAATTGAATACTGTCAGCAACAACTTCCGTTACATAAACTGTCTTGCCATCCTGACCTTCATAATTACGTGTTTGTATACGGCCATCGACTCCAATTAAATTCCCTTTTTTCATATAATTTGCCAGGTTTTCCGCTTGACGGCGCCATACGACACCATTAATAAAATCAGCCTCGCGTTCACCCTGCTGGTTTGAAAAAGGACGATTAACTGCGATATTGAAATTAGCAACTGCTATTCCATTTGCTGTATAACGTAAATCAGGATCCCTCGTTAACCTGCCAACTAATACGACACGATTTAACATCAGAACCACCCCTTATTATTGTTCATCTCGAATTGCCATATGACGAATAATATCATCAGAGAACTTAGCTAGACGGTTGAATTCATTTACAGCTTCTTCCCCGCTAGTGAAGTTAATAATAACATAGTATCCATCACGATAATCATTGATTTCATAAGCAAGACGTTTCTTGCCTTTTTCATCAACCTTTGCAATCTCCGCGCCATTATCAGTAAGAATATTGCTGAAACGCTCAATCAAACTCTTTTGCGCTTCTTCTTCCATGTCTGGGCGGATGATATACATGATTTCGTATTTTCTCATCCGTAACACCTCCTTTTGGTCTTAACGGCCTCCAGCTTATAAATATTTCTACTAGAAGCAAGGAGCAATTAATGTAATTACTCACGATAAAATATTATACCAAACTTTTGATAATTAAACAAGAATTCGAGAGACCTTTTTCACGTTAATTCCTCACACATTAAAACGAAAATGAATGACATCGCCGTCCTGTACGATATATTCTTTTCCTTCTAAGCGAACCTTACCTCTTTCTCTTGCCACATTCATTGTTCCTGCATCAAGTAAATCTTCATAAGATACGATTTCCGCACGAATAAAACCACGTTCAAAATCAGTATGGATAATTCCAGCTGCTTGTGGTGCTTTAATCCCTTTATGGAAAGTCCATGCGCGAACTTCTTGCTCACCAGCAGTAAAGTAGGTTGCTAAACCTAACAAGCTGTAAGATGCCTTAATCAGCTTGTCTAAGCCTGACTCTGTTATTCCTAAGTCTTCAAGAAACATTTCCTTTTCATCTGGTTCAAGCTCAGCGATCTCTTCTTCAATCTTTGCACAGATAACGATTACTTCCGCATTTTCCTTTGCTGCATATTCTCTAACCTTTTGCACATATTCATTGGAATCAGCATCTGCTACTTCATCTTCACTTACATTGGCTACATATAACATTGGCTTATTTGTAAGCAAATGCAAGCCTTTAACGATCTTCTCCTGTTCTTCATTAAACTCGACTGCTCGTGCTGGCTTATCATTCTCCAGTGCATCCTTCAGCTTAGAAAGAACCTCGTATTCTGCAAGAGAATCCTTGTCCTTTTGTCTTGCAAGCTTTTCTACACGCTGGAAACGTTTTTCAACTGTTTCCAGGTCTGCGAGAATGAGCTCCAGGTTAATGATTTCAATATCATCAATTGGATCTACTTTACCGGACACATGTGTAATATTCTCATCGATAAAGCAGCGTACAACCTGACAAATCGCATCTACTTGACGTATATGCGATAGAAATTGATTACCCAGTCCTTCTCCTTTACTTGCTCCTTTTACAATACCCGCAATATCCGTAAATTCAAATGCGGTTGGTACTGTTTTTTTGGGTTTTACCAATTCCGTTAATTTATTTAAGCGTTCGTCGGGTACTTCTACAACACCGACATTGGGATCAATTGTAGCAAATGGATAGTTTGCTGCCTCGACACCAGCCTGGGTGATTGCATTAAATAATGTAGACTTTCCTACATTGGGAAGTCCAACGATTCCTGCTGTTAAGCTCATGAAAACTTTCACTCCTTAAGGATTACATTCATCTGAACGCGTTCGTTATACCAATTATATTATAAGTAAAGTAAAAGACAAGAATATAAAAAAGAAAAATAGGTAACAAAATGGTACCTACTTTTAACATTTGACTTTGTATTTTTTACTTCTCACTTACTATCTCATCATATCATACTTTTTAATCTGTCCATTTTTCAAGTTTAAGTCTTTTTGCATTTATTTTTTTCAAAAGTAATTCGCTTAGGATGAGCTTGCTGCTTTTTTAATTACCCGCTTTAGTTTTTTTGTAAATTCTCGGCGCGGGATCATGACGCTGTGATCACACCCTAAACATTTGATACGAATATCCATTCCCATGCGGATGATTTTCCAATTGTTTTCTCCACAAGGATGCGGTTTTTTCATCTCAACAATATCATTGATTGCAAAATCCTTTTCGGCCATGAAGCGCCCTCCTTTTCTATTATTATAACGGAAAACTATTCTAACGCTAATTATACTTGCTTTTTCCATACCTTTGCAATGAAAGAAGTTATTCATGACCACTGCAATTATCTGACTTTTCGATTAAATTAACTTTTATTTATTCCCGATGGGGTAAAAAATAATTTTCACCAGCACATATAAATTTAACACGCCATATATCGGATATATCACTGCTACAAGCTGAGTAAAACCAATTTTAGTAAGTGGCAGCATAGATAATAGAATAATGATGACAAGTTTCCCCATCGATAAATTGATATTGTTTTTTATTCGCGTGACCATCCCCAATAATGTAGCTGCAGCTGTTGTATAAATTGCCAACCAGAGCATCACCGTCATTAATAGCATTACTTTTCCACCATAATTATTAATAATCGCAAATAACGGAATATCATCTATTATCATTTGTAAGGAGAGATGCACTAAACTTTTATTATAAATAAAGGAAATAACCCCCAGCAGCAATCCACTCGTAGTCGAGGCAATATAAATTTCACCTTTTGTCCTAATTTTACTGCCAATTGCTCCTAGAACAGCGATTAAAGGTAATATATTTAATGCTGTGAATGGAAATGCAGCTGTCCAATTATCTTGCCTTTTCCAATCTATTGCAAATGAGATTTGTTCATCATACATAAAAATAGCAAGAACAACAAAGAGACTAATAATAAGTAATGGCATCAAAACTTGATTGACTGCGAGCAATTCATTTATTCCTTTTTGAAAAATAAGTATTAACCCTAAATAAATCAGGCCTGTCCCCCACCACAGTGGAAAACCATAACCTTGAAAAGATGCACCACTCCCAGCAATCATAACAAGCGTAACACAAAATAAATAGACTAGAATTAAATAATCATAAACCTTCGTCAGCTTTCTTCCCACAATTTTACGTAATACTGGAAGATAATCGGATGTCTGTGCTTCGTAGCTGATTTTTAGGATAATGTTCACTGAAAGAATAAATAGTATCATAAATATTAGAATTGCTAGTTCACTTCCACTTCCAAAAAACTGCCAAATTTCTCTTCCAGAAGCATAGCCCGCCCCAATGGTTGTCCCCGTAATGAGAAACACCCATTTTAACCCCGCACGAATCATCTTCATTCCTCCATTAATTGATGTATAGTTTTTAAAAATTTGCCATATACTATACCAATATGTTTCTGGAGGATAAGCTATGAATCATAACAAATCTATTTCAACAGATATATCTAACCATCGCATCCTTTATAATGAAGAAAATGCAGTAAATAAACTTACGGAAATAATGATCTCCTGGTTTCCAAACATTCCTCGTGAATATGTTATTGTCTGTATTGGGACGGACCGTTCAACTGGAGACGCACTTGGACCCTTAACAGGTACCTTATTTTCTGCAAAGAAGCCAAAGCATATGAAACTATACGGCACACTGCATCAGCCTGTTCATGCAACTAATTTAACAGATTATATAAAAGAAATAGATCGTAATCATAGAAATCCATTTATTATTGCTATTGACGCCTGCTTAGGAAGAAATTCTTCTGTTGGTGACTTAATTACTGGGGTTGGTCCTGTATTACCAGGGGCAGCTTTAAAAAAGTCATTGCCTGAGATTGGTGATATCCATATAACTGGAGTTGTAAATATGAGTGGATTTATGGAACATGCTATTCTTCAAAATACAAGATTGTCGATTGTTATGGATATGGCAAAGGCTATCTCCGAGGTACTAGATTCTATTGATCAGCGCTTAAGCACAAATATAAACTATCCTGCAGTTTTACAGAGAACCTATAAGCAAATGGGATAAAAATAACATCCAAATCCATCGTTGTTTAAAAATTGTTTTTCCTAGTAAAGTGACACTTCGAATACTCATTTTAAAGTGATGAATTTGGATGTTTGTTAGAATAATTGATAGATGAAATAAAAGATAACAACTAGTACGATTGCTGGCATTAAATTAGCAACACGGATTTGCTTTATTTTTAGTAAACTTAGACCGATTGCAACAATAAGCAGACCTCCAACGGATGTGATTTCTAAAATTAAGCCACTTAGCATTGCTTCAGGCACCCAATTTTCTATTTGGGCAGCAAATATTGCTATAATCCCTTGATATAGCACCACAGGAATAACGGATAACATCACACCAAAGCCAAGCGTTGTTGTTAAAACAAGTGCAGTAAATCCATCGATAACACCCTTTGTAATTAATACTTCATGATCACCTCTAATCCCACTATCAAGAGCACCAATAATTGACATTGCACCAATACAAAGAATCATCGTTCCTGTAATAAACCCTTGAGAAATACTGGTTGCATCACCTTCTGTAGTAAATTTACTGCCCAGCCACATTCCAAATCGATTTAAACCTTCCTCAATATGTAAAAACTCTCCAATAATTGCTCCAAAAAGTAATGAAACAAGAACGAGTATGATATTTTCTGTCAAAAAAGCCATTTGCAATCCAATTAATATGACTGCAAGACCAATACCATGAACCACTGTTTCTTTATATCTTTCCGGGATACGTGTAAAAAATAAGCCGATTATACTTCCAATGATAATTAATATCCCATTAATTATCGTTCCGAATAATACCATTACTTCATAAACTCCTTTAATTCCTTAGCGAAATGTTTCACGTGAAACATTTCGTATAGAACATATAAAATTATACTTTGCGTTACTTGCCATTCTGAGTAAAAAAAGGACTAACAATGAATATCTGTCAGTCCTTGAGTTCACTTCTCCAAGAATTCAATAATACGTTCTAAATCATCGTTTGTATAGAATTCAATTTCAATTTTTCCTTTTTGCTTCCCGCGTTTGATATTTACTGCAGTTCCTAAGCGGTCACGCAGAACGGCTTCCCTCTCTTGAATAAAAACATCCTTCTTCGGCTTTTCCTTTTTTTCCTGCTTTATTTCGTTTAATTCAATTACAAGCTTTTCTACTTGCCTTACATTAAGCTTATTTTTACGAACTTTATTAGCTAAAGGAATTAATTTTGACTTATCCTTTAATCCAATCAATGCTCTCCCATGTCCCATTGTTAGTTCACCGTTGTTAATATAGGCAACTATTTGTTCAGGAAGTGACAGTAACCGAACTATGTTTGCAATATGTGAACGACTTTTACCAAGGCGATTTGCCAGCTCTTCTTGCGTAATTTCAAGCTCACGCATTAAATTTGCATAAGCATGTGCTTCTTCAATCGGTGTTAAATCCTCGCGTTGCAGATTTTCTAAAAGAGCGAACTCCATCATTTTTTCATCGGTTAATTCTTTAACAACAGCTGGTATAGTTTCTAATCCAGCTTCCTTTGCAGCACGGAAACGTCTCTCCCCCACAACGATTTCATAGCCTTTGATGCTTTTACGAACAATTAGTGGCTGGATAATTCCATATTCCAGTATGCTTTCTTTTAATTCTTCAATCGCATCAGCATGGAATGTTTTCCTTGGCTGATAAGGATTTGGCCGACATTCGGTGATAGAAATTTGTTCAACAGAGCTTTCATCATGTTCCTCTAATTCAGGAAAAAAAGCATTAATTCCTTTACCCAATCCTCTGGCCACTGCTCATCACTTCCTTTGCTAATTCAAGATAAACTTCTGCACCTTTAGACCTTGGATCATAGGCAATAATCGGCTGACCGTGACTAGGAGCTTCACTTAACCTAATATTCCGTGGAATAATTGATTTATAGACTTTATCCTGGAAGTATTTCTTTACTTCTTCCACTACTTCAATTCCAAGATTTGTTCTTGCATCTAGCATTGTCAGCAATACGCCTTCAATCATTAACTGTTTATTGAGATGCTTTTGTACAAGTCTGATTGTATTCAATAGCTGGCTTAATCCTTCTAGCGCGTAATATTCGCATTGTACTGGAATAATAACAGAATCGGAGGCAGTTAGTGCATTTAATGTAAGGAGACCTAAGGATGGTGGACAATCTATAATGATAAAATCATAGTTATCCCGAATTTTTTCTAATGCCCTGGAGAGCCTCAATTCACGTGACATAATTTGCACAAGTTCTATTTCCGCCCCAGCTAGCTGGATTGTTGCAGGTATTATATCTAAGTTGATTACTTCTGTAGAAATAACGACATCCTCTGCAGATACATCTTCAACAAGGATATTATAAATACAGTTTGAGACATCCGCTTTATTGATCCCTGCCCCACTTGTTGCATTACCTTGAGGGTCTGTATCGATTAGCAAAACCTTATTTCCAATGGATGCAAGTCCTGCACTTAAATTTACTGAAGTTGTTGTTTTTCCGACGCCACCTTTTTGATTTGCGATGGACATTATTTTACCCATGTTGACACCTACCTAAGAAATATACTATCTATTTTATCATTAAATTACCCAGATAGACTATTAATTTAACGATATAAAAAAATTAAATTTATTTATACTGGAATTTAACTTATAATCTATCAATTTCATTAATATTGTCTGATATGCTAGTGAAGGTAATTACACTAATACTCATGAAACATGAACCAACCAAGGCCTTTATTATCCTTTAAATACTATTTTGACTACAGTCTGCTAAAAATACCCATCTCTTTAAAGATGGGCATCAATTAAAATATTGGGTTAAAGTAATAAAGTTTATAAGTTCTATTTTTTGTTTTTTGGTATTTTAATTGTTATTTGATAGTAATCTTCCAAATCCTCTTCATCGGATTCCACTTTTAAGCCAGAGTCGGATACCATTGATAACGATTGACGGATTGTATTCATTGCAATTCGTACATCTTTGCTTATTCCCTTTAATCGTGGCTTTTTACGTTTAATTACTTCTTTAGGAGCATGCATTTGTTCAATTTTTTCTTCTGTCTGTTTTACATTTAGCCCCTGTTCAATAATCATGTTTAATAGTTCAAGTTGTTTCTTCGTATCTTTCAGTTTAATTAAAGCACGAGCATGTCTTTCTGATATTTGCTTTTCTAATAACGCTTCCTGAATTGGCTCAGAGAGCTTTAGTAATCTTAATTTATTAGCAATCGTAGACTGATTCTTACCTAATCGCTGCGCTAAAGCCTCCTGTGTTAACGAATGAAGTTCAAGTAAACTTGCGTATGCTTTTGCTTCTTCAATTACAGTTAATTCCTCACGCTGCAGATTTTCGATTAAAGCAATGGAAGCTGTTTCTGTATCAGATAAACTGCGTACAATTGCAGGAATATGCTCCCATTCCAGCAAATTTACAGCACGCCATCTCCGCTCACCAGCAATAATCTCAAACTTGTCCCCGTCTTCTTCCATTTTACGGACTACAATCGGCTGAATCATCCCATGTGTATGAATGGTTTGGGCTAATTCCTGGATCTTTTCATCATCAAAAATAGTTCTTGGCTGAAATCGATTTGGTTCGATTTGCTTAACCGATAGTTGAATCACTTCATCTGGATGATAGCCCCCATCCTCTGGTTCAGTGTTTGACTTCTCACCTAATCCAAACAAGCGATTAAAAGGACTTACCACTAGCTGACACCACCTTAACTAACAATTCTCTCTATAAGAGGATGTTCAAAAAGTCCGGTAAAAATGACACTTGGAATTTCTTCGTATTTTATCCTCCTTTTTGAACACGCACTTTATGTAAAAAATGTTTCACGTGAAACATTTTAAAAATACTTATCATTATTCTAAAGCCACAATCTACCTTCCTTTATTCTACCATACTTGCTGAATAATAGTAGCCAATTGCTAAATAAATATATTTATAATATTACTAGTTTAGAGTGACAAATTGATTTGCCCACTAATCCAAAAAGAAGACAGCGGGCAAAAATTTCACTCAATCGGGCTTTTATTTGGTAAACCTGCTTTACGGGGGTATTTCTTCGGTGTTCTTCTTCTTTTTTCAATCAAGAAGATTGTTCTTTCACTTTTCTCCTGTGGCAGCTTAAAAGTTTTTTCCTCTGCAGCTTCTCCTCCAAATAACTCGATAGCATTTGCGGCTATTTCTAACTCCTCTTCTGCCTGAGCACCTTTTAATGCAATAAATACACCATATTTACTAACTAATGGCAAACAAAGTTCACTTAAAACAGACATTCTTGCTACAGCTCTTGCAGTAACGATATCAAAGGTCTCTCTGAACTTTATATTTTTCCCAAAGTTCTCTGCTCGGTCATGATAGAAGGATACTCCTTCTAGACCTAATGCATCTGCTAAATGATTTAAAAATAAAATTCTTTTTTGCAATGAATCAACAATGGTAATGTTAATTTCCGGAAAACAAATTTTCAAAGGGATACTCGGAAAACCAGCCCCAGCTCCAACATCACATAAGGTTAATTCTTTATTAAAATCATAATAAAAAGCAGGTGTAATGGAATCATAGAAATGTTTTAAATACACTTCATCTTCAGCAGTTATTGCTGTAAGATTTACTTTTTCATTCCATTCTACAAGGGTTTTAAAATAGATAGCAAATTGCCTCATTTGTGCATCTGTAAGTTTAATCCCCTTCTCTTGCAAAGCTGCTCGAAACTGCTCTGGATTCATTTCGGAAATAGCTCCTTTTTTATTTACTTCCACCTTCATTTACCAGTGAAAATCATATTAGTTTGCAATTCTTGCAATGTTTCCTTGTTCAATATAAATAAGCAAAATAGATATATCTGCTGGATTTACTCCCGAAATTCGTGATGCTTGACCAACAGATAACGGACGGATCTTCTTTAACTTTTCTTTGGCTTCAGAAGCTAATCCATTAATTTTGTCATAATCGATATCCTCTGGGACTTTTTTATCTTCCATTTTTGTCATACGTTCTACTTGTTCATTCGCCTTTTTTATATAGCCTTCATATTTCACTTGAATACCAACCTGTTCACGCATTTCTTCATTCAAAGCATCATTTGTTTCAATAACTTGATCAAGAAAATCATAGGAAACCTCTGGTCGTTTCAAAAGATCATAAGCTTTTATTGCTTCTTTTAACGGCGTACAATGAATCCCTTCTAATAAATGATTTACTTGATCAGGTTTAATGATTAGTTTATTCAAGCGTTTCTTCTCTTCTGCTACTTTTGTTTTCTTTTCAAGTAATTTTTGATAGCGTTCCTCTGAAATTAAACCAAGCTCATAACCAATTTCAGTTAAGCGCATATCTGCATTATCATGGCGAAGCAGCAAGCGATATTCTGCTCTGGAAGTAAGTAAGCGATATGGCTCGTTTGTTCCTTTAGTAACGAGATCATCAATGAGTACGCCAATATACGCTTGTGCACGATCAAGTATGACAGCGTCTTTTCCTAATACTTTTGCAGCTGCATTTATTCCAGCCATCATTCCTTGACCAGCTGCTTCTTCATAACCTGATGTACCATTAATCTGGCCAGCAGTAAACAATCCAGGGATATTTTTTGTTTCTAAAGTTGGCCATAATTGCGTTGGTGTAACAACATCATATTCAATAGCATATCCAGGGCGCATGATTTCTGCATTTTCTAATCCAGGAACTGTTTTAATCATTTCATATTGTACGTTTTCAGGAAGTGATGTTGATAATCCTTGTACATATACTTCTTCCGTATCTCTTCCTTCAGGTTCCAGGAAAATTTGATGACGTGGTTTGTCATCAAAACGAACAATTTTATCTTCAATTGACGGACAATATCTCGCTCCTGTCCCCCGCTTTGCTCCGGAGTACATAGAAGATAATGATAAATTTTTATTTATTATTCCGTGTGTTTCTGCATTTGTATATGTTAGCCAGCATGGAAGCTGATCAAGAATTTGCTGTGTTGTTTCATAAGAAAAGGAACGTGGGTTCTCATCTCCTGGCTGCATTTTCGTTTTGGAATAATCTACAGAGTGACTATTGACCCGAGGAGGAGTCCCTGTCTTAAATCTTTTTAGTTCAAATCCAAGCTCCTCAAGATTTTTGGATAAGGCCACAGATACACGTTGGTTATTTGGTCCACTCTCGTATTCTAGATGCCCCATAAGCACCTTTCCACGCATAAATGTTCCTGTTGTTATAATTACGGCTTCTGCACGGTATTCTGCCTTTGTCTCAGTTACGACACCTTTACATATACCGTCCTCCACAATAAGGGAATCTACCATACCTTGACGTAATACCAGATTTTCCTGATTTTCGACAATGCGTTTCATTTCACGCATATAAACGGGCTTGTCAGCCTGTGCCCGCAAAGCCTGCACCGCTGGACCTTTACGTGTATTTAACATACGCATTTGCAAATATGATTTATCAATCACCTTCCCCATAACACCACCGAGTGCATCTACTTCACGAACAACAATTCCTTTTGCTGGTCCACCAATCGATGGATTACATGGCATGAAGGCAAGCATATCAATATTTAGGGTTAACATGAGTGTCTTTGCACCCATTTTCGCTGCTGCTACGGCTGCTTCAATTCCAGCATGACCCGCACCAACAACAATGATGTCATACTTTCCTGCATCATAATTCATTTTAAACATCCTTCCTATAGCACTGCAGCCGGACGTGGCTATTCCTCTATAATTAGTTATACTCACTCATTAATTTTATAATTACCTATAAAATATAGCATAAAGGCAAGCTTATTTTCCTAAGCAGAATTGGGAGAACAACTGATCAATTAAACTGTCACTAGCTGTATCACCAATAATTTCACCTAAAAATTCCCATGTTCTTGTTACATCGATTTGAACAATATCTAACGGCATACCAAGTTCGATTCCTTCCATCGCGTCCTCAAGCGCCTGCTTTGCCTGCTTAAGAAGCTGGATATGTCGAATATTCGAGACGTATGTCATATCTCCTGTATCAATTTCCCCATCAAAAAACGATGCTGCAATTGCTTTTTGCAGTTCATCCACACCTGCTTCTTCAATTAAAGAAGTAGTAATCACTGGACGACCCTCAGCAAGTTTCTTCACATCATCAATTTCTATTTTTTCTTCTAAATCCGTTTTATTCACAATTACGATATAATCCAGTCCTTTAACTGCCTCAAAGAGCTTTACATCTTCTGCAGTTAATGCTTCGTTATAATTGAGAACAAAAAGAATGAGATCTGATTCTATCAGTACTTGCCGGGAACGTTCAACACCAATTTTTTCCACGATATCTTCTGTTTCACGAATTCCTGCTGTATCGACTAAACGAAGTGGAACACCTCGAACATTGACATATTCTTCAATAATATCTCTAGTAGTTCCTGGTACATCCGTTACGATTGCTTTATTTTCTTGTACAAGTGTATTCATTAAAGAAGATTTACCAACATTTGGTCTGCCAATAATAGCTGTCGCAATCCCCTCTCTAAGAATTTTACCTTGTTTTGCAACATTTAAGAGCTCAACAATTTTCTGATGCACTTCTTTCGTCTTTGTCCGCATCATTTCATGACTCATTTCCTCAACGTCATCATATTCAGGATAATCTATATTTACTTCGACATGTGCCACTGTTTCAAGCAGTTCTTGACGCAGGTTTGTAATAAGTTTAGATAAGCGGCCATCCATTTGCTTTAATGCTACAGACATTGCTTTATCTGTTTTTGCACGAATTAAATCCATCACTGCCTCTGCCTGTGATAAGTCAATTCTCCCATTAAGAAAAGCACGTTTTGTAAATTCTCCGGGCTCGGCCAGACGTGCTCCCTTTGATAATACTATTTCCAACACTCTATTTACTGCTACCATTCCACCATGGCAATTAATCTCAATAATATCTTCACGAGTAAATGTTTTTGGTGCCCGCATAACAGAAACCATTACCTCATCTGCAATATCTTCCGTATCCGGGTCCATGATTTTACCGTAGTTCATTGTGTGCGTTGCTGCTTCCTGTAAGTCTTTTCCACTAAAGAGCTCATTCGTAATTGTAATTGCTTCTGGACCGCTAAGACGGACAATCGCAATTGCACCTTCACCAATTGGAGTTGAGATTGCAGTAATCGTATCTGTCGCCATTTCCAACACCTCCAACATCCTATATAAAATTTATATCACTAACAAAAAAGAATAACATATTTTTGCATGAAAATAAAGTTATCCACATTAAAAACTCTCCTTCATTTGCGAATATTTCTTTTCCTAATTATCCACATGTGAATAACCCTCTTTTATTATGAACCACTATTAAGCAATAAAATTGATGAGTGCGTTAAATATCTAGCCTTTTAGACATAAAAAAATCACTCCTGCATTTAGGAGTGATTTTTAACTTAAGGTTTAATTACGATATGACGATGTGGCTCTTGTCCGTCTGAATAAGTGGAAATATCTCCCTGGTTTTGCAATGCGCTATGAATAATTTTTCTTTCATATGCTGGCATTGGTTCAAGGGCTACCTTTTTCTTCAGTCGTTTTGCCTTATTTGCCATTTTATGGGCTAAGGCTTCTAATGTTTCTTTTCTTCTGGCACGATAGCCTTCTGCATCAAGTGTTACTGTATAATATTTTTCGCTATCTTTATTTAATGCTAAATGTGCCAAATATTGAAGTGCATTTAAGGTTTGTCCACGCTTCCCGATGAGAATTGCGATATTATTACCATCCATCTCAAAGGTAACATGGTTTTCTTCAATCGATGTCTTGATTATTACATCAAGATTCATTTGTTTGGTAACTTCTTTGATAAATTTTTCCGTTTCCTTGATTGGATCCTTTGCAAGCTTCACTTTAACAATTGCCCGCTTTGCTCCAAATAAACCGAGAATTCCTTTTTTGCCCTCATCAATAATATCAATTTCAACTTGGTCCTCAGTCGAGTTTAACTGCTCTAAAGCCAATTGTACAGCTTCTTCAACTGTTGAACCGCTAGCAGTTACTTCTCTCACTTTTTGTCTCCCCCAGTATTGGAATTAGCCATTAATGGTTTGTTGATTAAAAGCGTTTGAAGAATCATAAAGACATTACCCGTCACCCAGTACAATGCAAGTGCTGATGGCAGGAAGAAGCCCATCACACCAATCATAATTGGCATCATATATAACATCATATTCATTTGCATCGCCATTTGCGGATTCTGTTGTACTTGCGAATTTGTTGACATCATAATCTTCTGCTGCATAAATGTGAATACCCCAGCTAAAACCGGTAAAACATAGTCAGGTGTTCCAAGCTGGAACCATAAGAATGTGTGTTGACTAATTTCAGTCGTCCGCATAATCGCATGATATATTGCCATTAAAATTGGCATCTGAACAAATATTGGTAAACAGCCAGCTAATGGATTCACACCATTTTTTTGGAATAATTCCATTGTTTCCTGCTGCAGCTTTTGTTGCGTTGCTGCATCTTTTGAGCTATATTTTTTTTGCAGTTCTTGCAATTTCGGTTGAATATCCTGCATTGCTTTAGAACTTTTAATTTGCTTTATGCTTAATGGTAAAATACATAAACGAATTACAATCGTAACAAGTATAATTGAAAGACCATAACTATTACCCAATAACTCAGCGATTTTAGTAATTACCCAAGAAAGCGGGTAAACAAAAATAGTATTCCAAATTCCTTCGCTATCTGCTGTAATTGGTTCTCTAACTTCTGTACATCCAGATAATAGTACAGCGAGACCAATTAGCATAAATAGCCATAAATATTTTTTACGCAAAATTTTTCCTCCTTAGCGTGAACCTAAAACCCTATCTGTTATTTTAACTTAATTACTAATAAGATTCTATCTTTATCTATCCTTTTATTTCTTTTTCAATAGACGCTGCTTATATAATAAATGACATAAGCTTTTCTTTATTTCGTGGAAGTCCATATTTTTCGTAGGCTGCCTTGCAATAATCACAATATCATATTGGTTTTTAATATCTGTTTTAAGCTCTTGAAATGCTTGACGCAGACAGCGTTTAATCCGGTTACGAGTAACGGCATTTCCAATTTTTTTCCCAACAGATAAGCCAATACGAAAATGCTCTTGCCTTGGCTTTTCTGCATAATATATGACAAGCTGCCGGTTAGCAAAAGATTTCCCATTCTTAAATGTATATTGAAATTCTTCATTTTTTTTAATGCGATATGCTTTTTCCATTCACAGTCACCTTTACTGCTGCAATTGAACAATGTATCGGCTGAAACTTTATGATCAAAAAAGTAAATATAATTCCTGCAAAAAAATCCA
Organism: Oceanobacillus sp.; assembly: GCA_032085455.1. Lineage (GTDB taxonomy): Bacteria > Bacillota > Bacilli > Bacillales > Amphibacillaceae > Oceanobacillus. The sequence continues at coordinate 84,585 of DAMDKS010000004.1, read as the reverse complement.
CAAATAATCAAGTAAAGCCTTCCATTATCCTTCAAATCCATGATGTAAAATAAAACATCCTCTATAAGTAGAAAAAAACCACTGATGCTTCAGTGGCTTAGGCAGATAATACTTTTCTTCCTTTACGGCGACGACGAGCTAATACTTGACGGCCGTTCTTTGTACTCATACGTGCACGGAAGCCGTGTACCTTTTTACGTTTACGATTATTCGGTTGAAATGTTCTTTTCATTATACTTGCACCTCCCCATGGGATCTAATATCTCAATTTGAATTATTAACTTATCCAGTAGACAGTCTCACTAATTATACGTAAAACTATCCATTAATGTCAATAAGGATTTTTTAAAAGTATATTTGTGTTTTCTCTATTAAATTATCCCTTCTTATATTTTTTACTTTTTCCTTTTAAATTTACTAAAATTTTGTTTCCTGGAATAATAATTTGTTTCAACACATATTCTATAATATCCTCAACTTTCTATAAAATATAGTTTGTTATATAACAGTAACGGTATAGAAAAAAGGTTTATTAACCAGTTATTCACACCCTTAAATTTTCTCATTTTTTTATTCGACTTTTATCGACAATATGCCCACAGAATTAACACCTGTTGATCGTTTTTTGTAAACAAATGGTTGAATTTGTGGATAACTCCCTGAAACACATTGCACCTTCTCATTATTTTTGATATTATATTATTGTTTTCTCCTGTGGAAAACCATATATCCATTTAAGTTATTAACAGTTTGTGGATAAGGTGTGGATATTTATTCACACACTCTTTATTATTTTTTCCACAGATTTGTGGATTACCTTTATAAATCATGATAAACTTGATAGACTACATATTCAAATATCCACAGACCCAACAACCCATTTTTATTAATATATTCGCCTTTTTCATCCATTCAGCATGATTGAGAGAGGCTTTTTCTGTCATGAAGGCAGAAAACACAAAGGAGGAGGCTCCCGTTTAGCAACGTACAAGCTTCGCCTTCACAGCGGAGATAAAAGAAACACGGTGAGGGACGAACCGCTGTCCGCTTTCACCACCATGGTTATAAGTGCGACTAAGCCTCACTTTGTTCGGCAAGTCTTCTTTATCGCAATGGAAAAAGTGCGAAATTTGATAGTTGCTAATCGTAGAAACTAGACAAAGAAAAGCTTCTGCGCCAGTTAGCAGCGGGACTGAATCATTGTAGAAAATTTTACAGGAAGGAGTGAATCCATATTGGAAAATATTGACCAGCTTTGGCTTGCTGCACTGGAAAAAATTGAGCAAAAAGTCAGTAAACCTAGCTTTGACACATGGTTAAAAAATACAAAAGCAGTAGAATTAAATAAATCAATGCTCATTATTGCTGCACCCAATGAATTTGCAAGAGATTGGTTAGAAAATCAATACACAATTGTTATTTCTGAAGTTTTAGAGGAAGTAACAGGATCAAAACTGGAAACAAAATTTATCATTCCTGATTCCTTAGCAGATGGAGAGAGAGCAGCAACAAACAATAAAACAAAAAAAGAAGCTAATAACCAAGATACGCCAAAATCAATGCTTAACGATAAATATACATTTGATACATTTGTGATTGGTGCAGGTAACCGCTTTGCACATGCTGCATCACTAGCTGTTGCTGAAGCGCCAGCTAAAGCATACAATCCCCTCTTTATCTATGGAGGAGTTGGACTTGGAAAGACACATCTGATGCATGCAATTGGCCATTATGTAAGAGAACATAATCCAAATGCAAAGGTTGCTTACATCACATCTGAAAAATTCACAAATGAATTCATTAATGCAATTATGGATAACAAATCAAATAGCTTTCGAAATAAATACCGTAATATTGATGTACTTTTGATTGACGACATTCAGTTTATTGCTGGAAAAGAATCAACCCAGGAGGAATTTTTCCATACATTTAATGCCTTACACGAAGAAAGTAAACAAATTATTATTTCCAGTGATCGGCCACCAAAAGAAATTCCAACATTAGAAGATAGATTGCGCTCCCGTTTCGAATGGGGATTAATAACGGATATTACCCCACCAGACCTGGAAACACGGATTGCAATTTTAAATAAAAAAGCAAAAGCAGAAGGTTTAGAAATCCCTAATGAAGTCATGCTTTATATTGCCAACCAGATTAATACAAATATAAGAGAATTAGAAGGAGCATTAATCCGCGTTGTCGCTTACTCTTCTCTTATAAATCAGGATATCGATGCATCTCTTGCAGCAGAAGCATTAAAGGATATTATTCCAAGCAATAAACCAAAAGTAATTACGATTGAAGGAATTCAAGAGGTTGTGTCGAAAAAATATAGTATCCGTATGGAGGATTTTGCTGCAAAGAAACGGACAAAATCAATCGCTTTTCCCAGACAAATTGCCATGTACCTTTCTCGTGAACTAACCGATCTTTCTTTACCTAAAATCGGTGAAGAATTTGGTGGAAGAGACCATACAACTGTTATACACGCCCATGAGAAGATTGCTAAAATGATTGAAAAAGAAATGGAATTTAATAGCGAAATTGATGAACTAATAGAAACAATTAAAACGATGTGAGTCAGCTAAAATGTTGGAAGCTAAAGAAAATTTATTGTGAGTAATGTTAATAATTATTTTCACTTATAAACATTCTATAAACAGAGCTGAAACTTAGAAAGAAAAGATATCAAGATACTTATCCACATATTCACAGGTACTATTACTATTATTACTATCTTTTTAAATAATATTATTAATATATAGCACTTCCACTAGGAGGATAATTTCATGAAATTTATAATCAAACGAGAACTATTAATCTCTGCTGTTCAAGATGTAATGAAAGCCATCTCAGCAAGACCAGTAATTCCAATTCTTTCTGGAATGAAAATTGAAGCAAATATTCACGGGATCACATTGACTGGCAGCGACTCTGACATCTCTATTGAATCCTTTATTCCAGCTGAAGATAACGAAAATATCAATGTTGAAGACATTGAACCAGGAAGTATTGTACTGCAAGCAAAATACTTTCCTGATATTGTAAGAAAATTACCTGAAGATAAGGTTGTGTTCTCAGTTGATACAAACTACCAGGTACAAATCAGCTCAGGAAAAGCAGAGTTTAATTTAGTTGGACAAGATGCTTCAGAATATCCGCATTTACCACAGCTTCAAACAGATGAAAGCTTTGAAATGCCAATTCCTCTATTAAAAAATATGATAAAACAAACTGTATTTGCAGTATCATCAATGGAAACTCGTCCCATTTTAACAGGAGTTAATGTGAAGCTGGAAGGAAATGAGTTATCTTTTTCAGCAACAGACAGCCATAGACTGGCAATGCGAAAAACTACTATTGATCAGACGAATATCGATATAAAAAATGTCGTTGTTCCCGGCAAAAGCCTAAGTGAGCTAAGTAAAATACTAGATGAATCAGAGGAAACCGTTGAACTTAGTGTAACGAACAATCAAATTCTCTTCCGTACGAAGCATTTAAGCTTCTTATCCCGCTTGCTTGATGGAAATTATCCAGAAACATCCCGGTTAATTCCAGATGAAAGCAAAACAAAAATTACAGTAAAAACAAAGGATCTTTTGCATACAATCGATCGTGCTTCTCTGCTAGCACGTGAGGAAAGAAATAATGTTGTAAAACTGACAACACAGGGAAATTCAATGATAGAAATCACAAGCAATTCACCAGAAGTTGGTAATGTACAGGAAGATCTCGTTGTTGAATCCATAGATGGAGAGGAATTAAAAATTTCTTTCAGCTCAAAATATATGATTGATGCATTAAAAGCAATCGACTATGAAGAAGTTACAATTGATTTTACAGGTGCAATGCGCCCATTTGTCATCCTACCTATGGAAGATCATTCTATTCTGCAGCTAATTTTACCTGTTAGAACTTATTAACATCTTAATAACTGCTAAATGATAAAAAAGCTTATCCACATGTGGATAAGCTTTTTTATCGCTTTTAAAGCAAAATATAGCCTATTTCACGTGTTTATTTTATATTCCCAGGGTCTTACCTTTCAAAATGGTGAAAACTTTAGTAAAATAGGTTTATAGAGATTTTATAAGTAAAGACTGTTATTAAGGGATTCTTTAAAGATATCATTTAGATACACACTAAATATATGATTTAATTACTCATAGAAAAATTGGTGATTGCATGCAGGAAAAAGTAAAAATAAATACAGAATATATCACGCTTGGCCAAGTGATGAAGCTCTTGAACATTTTAGACTCTGGTGGGATGATTAAAGCTTATCTCCTGGATCAGGGAGCAATTGTTAATGGCGAGCTGGAACATCGGCGCGGTCGTAAGCTGTACGAGAAAGATGTTGTAGAAATTGAAGGTCATACATACATCGTTCAAAAAGAGGATTAATCTCTATGCATATTGAGCAGCTGTATTTAAAAAACTTCCGAAACTACGATGAATTAGACATTACTTTTGATGACAAGGTTAATGTCATTATTGGTGAGAATGCTCAAGGGAAAACAAATCTGATGGAAGCAATCTACTGCCTTGCTTTTACAAAGTCACATCGTACTTCAAAGGAAAAAGAACTTATTCAATGGAATGAAGATTATGCTAAAATAGAAGGCAGGATAACAAAGAGAAATCAATCAATCCCACTGGAAATTGTAATTTCATCTAAAGGAAAAAAGGCCAAATTAAATCATTTAGAGCAAAAAAGATTAAGTGACTATATCGGGGCTTTGAATCTCGTCATGTTTGCTCCAGAGGATTTAACGCTAGTAAAAGGACCTCCTCAAACCCGACGACGCTTTATCGATATGGAATTGGGACAGATTCAGGCAACTTATATCTATCATTTAGCACAGTATCAAAAGATATTAAAGCAGCGAAATTCATTGCTTAAGCAATTACAGCGCAGAGAGAGCAGTCAAGTCACGATGCTTGAAGTACTCACAGATCAGCTAATACAGCATGCAGCAATTATTCTTCATAAACGCTTTATTTTTTTAAAACTATTAAGAAGATGGGCAGCATCGATTCATTATCAAATCAGTCATGAATTGGAAGAACTTGAAATCAGGTATGATGCTTCTATCCCAGTAATGGAAGAAGATAGTCAAGAGCAAATGGAAGCAAGTTATGCCCAAAAATTCCAGGATATCCAAGCAAAGGAAATTGAACGGGGAACGACTTTAGCTGGACCACATAGAGATGATCTTATTTTTTATGTGAATGGGATGAATGTGCAAACATACGGCTCCCAAGGCCAGCAACGAACAACTGCACTTTCGCTCAAACTGGCAGAAATTGAATTAATTCATAATGAAATTGGCGAGTATCCGATTTTACTTCTAGACGATGTATTAAGTGAACTTGATGACTTTAGGCAGTCCCATTTATTAAATACAATTCAAGGTAAAGTGCAGACATTCGTATCGACAACAAACGTTGATGGAATTAATCACGAGACATTAAAAAAGGCGGAAATTTTCCATGTAAAAGATGGAAAAGCAGCTATTCAAAAACGTACGTAAGGAGGTCATTGTTTTAATTATGTTTATAGATATTGGAAATGGCAATGTCATCCGCTCAAATGATATAATCGCCATTCTAGATTATGAACTTATCTCATCTTCCGTCATTTTAGAAGAGATGATTGAACGTGAAAAACAAGATAAACGGCTTAAAGGACCTTCTGTTCATACAAAATCTGTAATGATTACGAAAGATAAGACATACTACAGCACATTATCCGTACCAACTTTAAGAAAGCGCACGAGCATAAAAGCAACATTAAGTAATTTAGAAGATTATTCATCGGAATGATGGTAAATAAGCATCAAAATAAGCAATGAGTTTTCATAAAAGAAATGAGTGTGAAATATGTCAATAGAAGATAAATTACCACAAACTGAAGCATATGATGCGGAACAAATTCAGGTATTAGAAGGTTTAGAAGCAGTTCGTAAACGTCCCGGGATGTATATCGGTTCAACGAGCTCTCGAGGATTGCACCATCTCGTCTGGGAAATTGTAGATAATAGTATTGATGAGGCACTAGCTGGATACTGTGATCATATTCAAGTTATCATTGAAAAAGATAACAGTATCACTGTAAAGGATAATGGGCGCGGAATCCCGGTAGATATTCAAAAGAAAACTGGGCGCCCAGCTGTAGAGGTTATTATGACCGTATTGCATGCCGGCGGTAAGTTTGGCGGTGGCGGATACAAGGTCTCCGGCGGACTGCATGGTGTAGGTGCATCGGTAGTTAATGCACTGTCTGCTGGATTGGAAGTGTCCGTACATCGGGATAACAAGATCCATTACATTGCTTTTCAAAGAGGAAAAATAGTTGAGGAAGTCAATGTAATCGGTGAAACGGATAAAACTGGCACAGTTACCCACTTCACTCCAGATCCAGAAATATTTACAGAAACAACGGAATTTGAATTTGAGTTATTAGAGCAGCGTATTCGCGAACTTGCATTTTTAAATAAAGGTCTCATGATTACGCTTGAAGATAAGCGTGAAGATCGTGAACCAGTCAGCTACCATTATGAAGGTGGAATCAAGTCTTACGTTGAATATATTAACCATAATAAGGAAGTGCTTCATGAACCTTTCTATGCGGATGGAAATGCTCAGGGAATTGAAGTAGAGATTGCAATTCAGTACAATGATAGCTTTGCAAGTAACCTTTTCTCGTTTGCAAATAATATTCATACGTATGAAGGCGGGACACATGAAGTTGGCTTCCGTACCGCGCTTACAAGAGTGATTAATGATTATGCACGTAAAAGCAGTATTCTCAAAGAAAATGATACAAATCTTTCAGGTGACGATGTACGGGAAGGCATGACGGCAATTGTTTCCATTAAACACCCTGATCCTCAATTTGAAGGACAAACAAAGACAAAGCTCGGAAATACGGAGGTACGTACCGTTACCGAGCAGGTCTTTAGTGAAGCTTTCCAAAAGTTTTTATTTGAAAATCCGACAACAGGAAGAATCATTGTTGATAAAGGGTTAATGGCATCAAGAGCAAGGATAGCAGCGAAAAAAGCAAGAGAGTTAACAAGAAGAAAAGGTGCTCTTGAAATTTCCAACCTTCCAGGTAAACTTGCTGACTGTTCTTCAAGAGATGCTTCAATTAGTGAATTATATATTGTGGAGGGGAATTCAGCTGGTGGATCTGCAAAAGCGGGACGGGACAGACATTTCCAGGCCATTCTTCCACTTAGAGGTAAAATTCTTAACGTTGAAAAAGCAAGACTGGATCGGATTCTTTCTAATGCCGAAATTCGTTCGATGATTACTGCACTTGGTACAGGTATTGCAGAGGATTTTGATATTACGAAAGCACGATACCATAAAGTTGTCATTATGACGGATGCTGACGTTGACGGAGCCCATATCCGCACCTTATTATTAACGTTCTTTTTCCGTTATATGCGGCCACTTATTGATAATGGGTACATCTATATTGCGCAGCCGCCGCTCTATCAAATTAAACAGGGAAAAACATTAAAATATGTTTATAGTGATCAAGAGCTGCAAGAAGCACTTGCAGAAATCCCTGATAGTCCAAAGCCAGTCATTCAGCGTTATAAAGGACTTGGCGAGATGGATGCAGAGCAGCTTTGGAATACAACAATGGACCCCGCCCAGCGTACTTTGCTTCAAGTGAAGCTGACGGACGCAATTGAAGCTGATCAGATCTTTGATATGCTGATGGGTGACAAAGTTGAACCACGCAGGAATTATATTGAAGAAAATGCGCAATATGTACAAAACTTAGATATATAAGATTAAAAGATAATAGTAAAGCGAAAATGGCAAGGCATGGAGTCGTGAAGTATTCTCTCCTGCCTTCATTTCCTGCTTTAAGGGAAAATATATTCATTTTCCTCATAGGAGGTAGCAAGTATGGCGGAAGAACGGAAGAATGTTCAAGAGATTAACATAAGTAATGAAATGCGTACATCATTCCTTGATTATTCAATGAGTGTCATTGTTTCAAGGGCATTACCTGATGTACGTGATGGAATGAAGCCTGTTCACCGCAGGATTTTACATGCGATGAATGACTTGGGGATGCACTCGGATAAAGCATATAAGAAATCGGCACGTATTGTCGGTGAAGTTATCGGTAAGTATCATCCCCATGGTGATTCGGCGGTATATGAGACGATGGTGCGTATGGCACAAGATTTCAGCTATCGCCATATGCTTGTAGATGGTCATGGGAACTTTGGATCAGTTGACGGTGACCAAGCAGCAGCGATGCGTTATACAGAAGCAAGAATGTCAAAGATTTCTATGGAGCTTGTGCGTGATTTAAATAAGGATACGGTTGATTTCCGTGACAACTATGATGGCTCAGAACGGGAACCAGTTGTATTCCCTGCACGTTTCCCGAATTTACTTGTAAATGGTACTTCAGGAATTGCGGTAGGGATGGCAACAAATATTCCACCACATAATCTTGGAGAAACAATTGATGCAGTGCTCGCGATCAGTAAGGATCCTGACATCACCATTGATGAATTGATGGAGGATTATATTCCTGGGCCAGATTTTCCTACAGCTGGTTTAATTATCGGCAGAAGTGGAATTCGCAAAGCTTATGAAACTGGCAGAGGCTCGATTACACTGCGGGCGAAGGTAGAAATTGAAGAGCATGCAAACGGCAAATCAACTATTCTTGTTACCGAATTGCCTTATCAAGTAAATAAAGCGAAACTGGTAGAGAAGATTGCAGAGCTTGTGCGTGATAAGCGAATTGAAGGAATTACCGATTTACGTGATGAGTCCTCTCGTGATGGCATGCGGATTGTTATGGAGCTGCGCAAAGATGTGAATGCGAATGTAACTTTAAACAATCTGTATAAATTTACTGCACTGCAAACAACATTTGGTGTAAACATGCTAGCACTTGTAGATGGTCAGCCTATAGTGCTGACATTGAAACAGGCTCTAGAGCATTATCTTGATCATCAGGTAGTCGTTATTAAGAGAAGAACAGCTTTTGAATTAAATAAAGCGGAAGCTCGTGCCCATATTTTAGAAGGTTTACGAATTGCACTCGATAATCTGGATAGAGTTATATCACTAATCCGTAATTCAAAGACGACAGATATTGCGAGACAAGGTCTGATGGAGAACTTCAGTCTGTCTGAAAAACAAGCACAGGCCATTCTTGATATGCGCCTGCAGCGTTTAACGGGATTAGAACGTGAAAAAATTGAGAATGAATATAATGAAATCATGGACTTAATTGCTGAATTAAAGGCAATTCTAGCAGATGAAGAAAAAGTATTAATGATTATTCGCGAAGAGCTGACAGAAGTTAAAGAACGTTTTAGCAATGAGCGCCGTACAGATATAGTTGCTGGCGGAATTGGCTTCTTCGAGGATGAAGATTTAATTCCGGAAGAAAATATCGTAATTACGTTAACGCATTATGGCTATATTAAGCGCCTGCCCGCTTCAACATATCGTACGCAAAAACGTGGTGGCCGCGGCATCCAGGGAATGGGCACGAATGAGGATGATTTTGTTGAGCAGCTTGTATCCTGTTCGACGCATGATACCGTTCTGTTTTTCACGAATAAAGGAAAGGTTTATAAATTAAAAGGCTATGAAATTCCTGAATTCAGCAGAACAGCAAAAGGAATTCCAATCATTAATTTGCTTCAGGTGGAAAATGAAGAAGAAATCAATACAATTATTGCTGTTAAAGAATATAACGAAGAGGCAAATCTATTCTTTACAACAAAAAATGGTATTGCCAAACGGACACAGCTCTCTAAATTTGCGAATATCCGTAAGGGTGGTTTAATTGCTGTTTATTTAAGAGATGACGATGAATTAATTTCTGTTCGCCTGACGGATGGAAATAAGGATATCATGATTGCTACAAAAAATGGCTATCTTATCCGCTTTGAAGAGGAGCAGGTCCGCCGCATGGGCAGAACTGCAGCTGGTGTTAAAGGTATTTCCTTACGTAATCATGATGAAGTTGTTTCGATGGAAATCATTGAGCCGGGCTCTAAAATTCTTCATGTTACGAATAAAGGCTATGGAAAACAAACACTTGAATCGGAATACCGGATGATTAATCGTGGCGGTAAAGGGGTGTTAACTGGAAAGCTTACAGATAAGACTGGAGAAGTTGTTTCTGTGAAGACGGTAACTGGTGATGAAGATCTCATGCTGATAACTGTTGCTGGTGTACTTATCCGCATTCCAGTACAGGATATCTCTGAAACAGGCCGTAATACGATGGGAGTTCGCCTCATTCGCATTCAGGATGACGAGGAAGTGGCAACTGTAGCAAAAATTGAAGAAGAAAAATTGCTTGAAGAAGATGAAAACACAGATGATGAAATTGAAAATACTGAGATAGAAGATACAGAAGAATAAATTTTAGCAGGTGACTCATGAGGATGAGTCACCTTTTGCCATCTTATTTTTGGAGGTGTAAATAATGCAAGTGCAAACATCACAACTTATGGAAGGCTGTATTCTTTTAAAAGATGTACGTGGTAAATCAGGACGTCCCATTATGAAGGGGAAAACTGTTTTGACCAATGAGCATATTACAATTTTGCAGAAATTTTTAGTTGAATCTGTTGAAATATCTTCTAAACAAGCAGATGGGAACACCTATCTTTCAGAACAGAAAGAACGCGTTGAAAATCAGCTAAAAGGAAATGAAAATACAACGGTTTCAAAGCCAGAAGCATTGTCCTTTGCTACCCATTATTTACAAGTCGTTTCACAGTTTAAGAAATCATTTATCAATTGGAATAATGGTACTCCAATTGATATTTCAAAAACGAGAGATTTTATTATTCCATTATTGGAACGGATAGATGAATTAGATATTGAAATCTTTACATTGCATCAATATGTTGAAGCAAGAGATTATATTTATTATCATAGTGTTGCAATGAGCGTCATTGCTGCTTTTCTTGGGAGAAAATCAGGTTATGCAAAAGGAGAATGTCTGCAAATTGGACTTGCTGGTCTGCTTTCTGATGCAGGAATGACAAGGATTGATCCCAATATCATAACAAAAGGAGTATTCCTTTCAGATCATCAGAAACAAGATATTAAGAATCACCCAGTTTATTCATCAAGAATGGTTGAGAACCTACGGGCGATTACGCCAGCGGTAAAAGCAGCTATCCTGCAGCACCATGAAAGATTGGATGGCAGCGGCTACCCGCTTGGTCTTTCTCAAAATAAGCTTAATCATTATGCACGGATACTTGCTGTTGCTGATACATACCATGCCATGACAAGTGAACGCTTGTTCAGAAAGAAACAACCTGTATTTAAAGTAATCAGCGAAATATATAGACAGCAATTCACGAAATTTGACGTTCAAATAGTAAAAGCTCTTATTAAAGCTTTTATGAATCGTTCATTAGGACAAACAGTTCGATTATCAAATGGTGAAACAGGTAAAATCGTTTTTATTGATGAAGGTAATCTAATGAAACCATTAGTAAAATTAGATACAACAAAAGAAATTATCAGGGTACAAGAAAATCCGCAAATAGTGATTGAGGATTTCATCATAGAATAAACATCACAGGCTTTAATCAAAAAAGTATGTTCAAGGAGAAAATGCTAGTTACCAGATTTTTTTAACAACAAGCTCCTTAGTGGATTAAAGCATAAAGGAGAAGTTATGAATAATCTTTCTTTCATTCCAGTAATTATTGGGACAGATATTAATGCTTATAATATGGCAATTTCATTCCATGAAAAGTATAAAATAAATCCTATTCTAGTTGGTAGACAAGAACTGGGCTTTACAAGTTTTAGCACGATACCAGAACGAATTGATATTCATCCAGATTTAACGGGTGATGGCCGATTCGTCCCTATTTTGACTGAATTGGCAAAGGAATTAAAAGGCAGAAAGAAAAAGCTGGTCCTTGTTGGCACAAATGATGCCTATGTGCGTTTGATTATTGAAAATGCAGCAGAACTAAAGGAAAATTATTATTTTAACTATATTTCTGAGGAACTGATGAATCAGCTGTTGCATAAAGCTAACTTTTATAAGCTGTGTGAAGCGTATGGGATTGATACACCAGCAACCTATTTCTATAGTTGTAAAGATGAAGCGCAATTTGCAGGGGAATTGACATACCCTGTTATCGTTAAACCAAGTAATGGGATTGAGTACTATAAGCATCCCTTTGCTGGGCAGGAGAAGGTTTATCGTGTGCATTCACTTCAAGAAGCACAGGATGTTATCGCAAAGATTAAAAATAGCGGGTATGAGGATGAACTTATTATTCAGGATTATATTCCTGGTGAAGATACATATATGTGGGACTCTGTCCTTTATCGAAGTTCACAAGGGAAAACACAGCTCGTGACCTTTGGACAAGTTGTGCTGCAAGAGCATACAGCGACAGCAATTGGAAACTATACATCCGTTCTTACTCGATACAACGAAGAAATGATGAAGAAATTGCAGCACTTCCTTGAAGCAGTCGGCTATACAGGTTTTGCCAATTTTGATATGAAATACGATGCTCGTGACGGGAAATTTAAGATTTTTGAGGTGAATATTCGTCAGGGAAGATCCAGTTATTATGTAACAGCTCTTGGGCATAATATGGCAGAATATATTGTAGATGATGTCATTTATCAGCGGGATAAAGCGCTCACTTATATCAATGAAGAATATCTCTTTTCTGTAGTGCCAAAAATTGTACTGAAAAACTTTGTTGCAGATGAGGAAGTAAAAGCAGATGCGAAACGGCTAATAAAAGCTAAAAAATGGGGAAATCCCCTATTTTATAAAAAGGATAAGAGCCTGAAACGGAAGCTCTATTTAATGCTAAGACAGATTAAATATTATTATAAATATAAAAATAATGCATGGTAATTGCAAGGGAGTTTCAGAAAGGAAAATTTAGAATCTATTTACTATTATCTTTTCGTATCATTCTGGTTGAAAAACGTCTGTTGTTGACGTAAAGTAAATAAAAATAGATGATCAGCGGGAGAAACATAAAAAATTAGGAGGGCTAGAAAATGCGTGAAGATAAATTTGCTAAAGAAGGTTTAACATTTGATGATGTCCTATTACTACCTGCAGAATCAAATAAATTACCAAATGAAGTAAAACTTTGTACAAGTTTATCGGATAAATTAAACTTAAAAACCCCATTTATCAGTGCGGGTATGGATACGGTAACTGAAGCAAAAATGGCAATCGCTATGGCAAGACAGGGTGGCTTCGGTGTTATTCATAAGAATATGACAATTGAAGAACAAGCAGAAATGGTAGACCGTGTGAAACGTTCTGAGAGTGGTGTGATTACAAACCCATTTTTCCTGACTCCTGAGCATCAGGTATATGATGCAGAGCATTTAATGAGTAAATTCCGGATTTCTGGTGTACCAATAGTAAATGAAATTGAAGAACAGAAGCTTGTAGGAATTTTGACGAACCGTGATTTGCGCTTTATTCAGGATTATTCCATCTCTATTTCTGAGGTGATGACAAGTGAGAATCTGGTTACAGCTCCTGTCGGCACGACGCTAGCAGAAGCAGAAAAGCTCTTACAGAAATATAAAATTGAAAAGCTTCCACTCGTAGATGAAAATAATATATTAAAAGGTCTAATTACGATAAAAGATATTGAAAAGGTAATCGAGTTCCCTAACTCTGCAAAGGATGATCAAGGGAGATTGCTTGTAGCTGCGGCAGTTGGTGTGACTGGTGATTCCATGTACCGTATTGAAAAGCTTGTCGAAGCTGGCGTTGATGCGATTGTAATCGACACAGCACATGGTCACTCTGCAGGTGTATTAAAACAAGTAAAAAGCGTACGTGAAGCATATCCTGACCTTGATATTATTGCAGGAAACGTTGCTACAGCTGAGGCTACTACAGCATTAATTGAAGCTGGTGCTTCCATTGTGAAAGTTGGCATCGGACCAGGTTCTATCTGTACAACTCGTGTGGTGGCAGGTGTTGGTGTGCCACAAATTACAGCTGTATATGATTGTGCAAAGGCAGCTGCAGCCTATGATGTTCCTGTTATTGCGGATGGCGGAATTAAATATTCTGGTGATATTGTAAAAGCAATTGCAGCAGGTGCTCATGCCGTTATGCTGGGCAGCATGTTTGCAGGTACAACAGAAAGCCCTGGAGAAACAGAAATCTATCAAGGCAGAAAATATAAAGTATATCGTGGAATGGGCTCGCTCGGAGCAATGAAGGCAGGTTCTAAGGACCGTTACTTCCAAAGTGAAACAAATGACAGTAAAAAACTTGTTCCAGAGGGGATTGAAGGACGTGTTCCATATAAAGGTGCATTATCCGATACATTCCATCAATTAGTTGGAGGCTTGCGTTCTGGAATGGGCTATTGTGGAGCGGCGACAATTGATGATTTACGTAACAATGGTCAATTTATCCGAATTTCAAATGCAGGCTTGCGTGAAAGTCATCCACATGATGTGCAAATCACGAAAGAAGCACCGAACTACTCGATTCAGTGATTTGAATTAGCATACTGTATAATTACAATTTCAAAATGGAAGCAAGAGAATAAATAAAAGCGCCTATTTAAAAAAAGAGAATAATAACTTCTTAAATATAAAATAGGCGCCTTATCACTTAAGCTGCGGTTAGTTTTTACCATATATTAGACGAATATCCGTCTATTTTTTTCGCCTGAAATATGATAGAATAATTGACGTACGTTACTTAATAAATTTTTATGGATGTTGGAGGTAAAGAAAGTTGATTCAAACTAAAAAGAAGTGTTTATCACTGATACTTGCATTTGTATTACTGATATCAATGTTTACGATAAAGCCGTTCACAGCAAGTGCCCAAAGTGCATTAGATTTAAAAGCAGAGTCTGCTATATTAGTGGACGCTGAAACTGGTAAAATTCTTTTTGCCAAAAATGCAGATGTTGCTCTTCCTCCAGCTAGTATGACAAAGATGATGACAGAATACCTTGTTCTTGAGGCAATTGCAGATGGAAAGATTTCTTGGGATTCTAAAACACAAATCAGTGACTATGCCTACTCTATTTCAGCAAATGTTTTATTTTCAGGGATAGGTTTAAAACAGAATAAAGAATATGTCGTTAAAGATTTATATAATGCGATGGCTGTATTCTCCGATAATGCGGCTACAATTGCACTCGCTGAGCTGATTTCAGGTTCTGAAACGGAATTTGTAAAAAAGATGAATGAAAAAGCCGAGGAGCTAGGGCTTTCCGAATATAAATTTGTCAATAGCTCAGGACTCGATAATGATTCATTAGGAGACGATGCTCCTGAAGGAACAGATCCGAATGCTAGTAATTTACTATCAGCAAAATCGGCCGCTCAATTAGCTTATTATTTAATAAACGATCATCCAGAGGCATTAGAAATTTCCAGCCAAACGGTGGTTGATTTTGAAGATTATACGATAGAAAACTTAAACTGGATGCTTCCGCATAAAGCTTCTAATTTAAAGCAATTCTATTATGAAGGAATGGATGGTTTAAAAACAGGGAATACCGACCTTGCAGGCTATACTTTTACAGGTACTGCAGAAAGAGACGGTAAACGTCTTATCAGTGTCGTAATGAAGACATCCAGTAAGGCAGAACGCTTTCAGGAAACGGCAAAAATTCTTGATTACGGTTTTAATAATTTTGAGACAGAAGAGCTTTTTGCAGCAGGATATCAGTTGAAAGATGAAGCAACTATTCCAGTTTCTAAAGGTAAAGAAGATACAGTAAGTGTTTCTATCAGTGATGGATTTTCCTTCCCGGTTAAAGAAGAGGATGCCAAGCTATACAGTGTTGAATATACACTTGATAAAGAAAAGCTAAATGAAAATGGCGAGTTAATTGCACCAATTGAAAAGGGTGAAAAGGTCGGTACGGCAACACTTGTATATAAAGGTGATGCAGAGGACTTCGGCTATATTATTGAAGATAGCGTGTCTGCTGTTGATCTTGTGAGCGATGAAGCAGCAGAGAAGGCAAATTGGTTTATGCTTACACTAGGAGCAGTTGGTGATTTCTTTGGTAATGTTTTCTCCGCTTCTGTAGATTGGGTGAAGGGCTTATTTAAATAACTTTTTGAATAAGCATAGCTATTTCAGAAATAATAGGTGATAGGTTCTTGCATTTCTTCATTTAATTAGATATGATGTTAGCAATAAAGTGAAACTTCATTCAGTGGGAGTTTTTTCTTCCCCCACGGGATGTTAGTTGAACCAATCGGGGATTTACTGGCAGTTGTCCCCCCACTTACCATTTTCAGTATTACTTCGAATTCTTGAGGTGGGGGTCTTACTGCCAGTTAATTCGGGATAAATGATTAATAAAAAGTATTGACAGGAAATAGTAACAGTTTTTTCTTCAGCAGAGAGTCGGTGGCTGGTGGAAATCGATGTGGAAATACTGTGAATCCATCCTTGAACTGGTTTATGGAAATAGATATTTTTAGAGTAAATAAACCCGGATAAAGCTCCGTTATACGCTTTTAAAGCCGGAAGGGAAGGAATATTCTCTTCAACAAGGGTGGCAACGCGGGAAATTAAACTCTCGTCCCTATTATTGGGACGGGGGTTTTTGTGTTGTTGGGATAAAGGGACACCTTAATCCCAACAAAAAAAGAAGGAGGAAAAGCAAATGCTGGATATGAAATTTTTACGGAATAACTATGAAGATGTAAAGGCTAAATTGCAGCATCGTGGTGAGGATTTATCCGAACTGGATACGTTTGCTGACCTGGATGAAAAGCGGCGCAAGCTGATTGCCGAAACGGAGCAATTAAAAGCGAAAAGAAATGCGGTAACACAGGAAATTTCAAAGCTGAAAAAAGAAAAAAAGGATGCAGAGCCCGCCATTAAGGAAATGCGTCAGGTTGGTGATGAAATTGCTGTACTTGATAAAGAATTAAAGCAAATTCAAGAAAAGCTCGAGCATGTGATGTATTCTATCCCAAATATTCCCCATGAAAGTGTTCCGGTTGGTGAGGATGAAGAAGATAATGTGCTTGACCGTACTTGGGGTGATGCACCTGCATTTAATTTTGAAATTCAGCCTCATTGGGATATCGCAACTAATTTAAATATTTTAGACTTTGAACGTGCCGCAAAGGTAACTGGAAGCCGCTTTGTATTTTATACAGGGATGGGTGCAAGATTAGAACGCGCGTTATTGAACTTTATGATGGATTATCATGCAGATCATCATGGCTATAAAGAAATCCTCCCACCGTACATTGTAAATCGTATGAGCATGACAGGAACGGGTCAGCTGCCTAAATTTGAAGAGGATGCATTTAAATTGGAAGACTGGGATTATTTCTTGATTCCAACTGCGGAAGTTCCCGTAACAAACTATCACCGTGATGAGATCATGCTTGATTTACCGAGAAAGTATGTTGCTTACAGTGCATGTTTCCGTTCTGAGGCGGGCTCTGCAGGTCGTGATACGCGAGGATTAATCCGCCAGCATCAATTTAATAAGGTAGAGCTTGTACAATTCGTTAAGCCAGAGGATTCTTATGAAACGTTGGAGACATTGACAGGAAATGCTGAAAAGATTCTTCAGGAATTAGGATTGCCATACCGGGTAATGAGTATGTGTACAGGTGATTTAGGTTTCACAGCTGCAAAGAAATACGATATTGAGGTATGGATTCCAAGTCAAGATACGTATCGTGAAATATCCTCTTGCTCAAACTTTGAAGATTTCCAGGCAAGACGGGCAGGTATCCGTTTCCGCCGGGAAGCAAACGGCAAACCAGAATTTGTTCATACGCTAAACGGATCTGGTCTTGCTATTGGCCGTACGGTAGCGGCAATTTTAGAGAATTACCAGCAGGAAGATGGCTCTGTCATAGTACCAAAAGTACTCGTTCCCTATATGGGCGGCAAAGAAGTGATTAAATAACTCCATATGAAAATGGAAAACTACTCGGCAGAGGATATGAACTTATCCCTTATGCCGGGTATTTTTTTGGCCAAAAGCAATCCCTAAAGACAATGTCATTTATTATTTCGGGGGATATGTGTTAATATAATGTAGTTATGAATTTATGCAGGAATGGAGACTTCCATATGATTAAGATTTTAAAAAATTTATCTGTATATAAATGGATTATAGCATCGATATTTGGACTGGTTTTTATTCAATCACTATCTGAGCTTTTTCTGCCAACACTTATGGCAGATATTATTGATAATGGTGTTGTTCCCAGTAATGTACCAGTCATATGGAAAACAGGAGGCGTGATGATTCTTGTCACTGGAATCAGTGCTTTGGCAGCAATTGCCGCAAGTTATTATTCCTCGAAAGCAGCTATGGGACTTGGAAAGGATCTCCGACGTAAAGTATTTAGACATGTAGAAGATTTTTCATTGCAGGATTTTGATAAAGTAGGCACTGCATCCTTAATTACGAGAACCACGAATGACATAACCCAAATACAACAAGTTGTCCTCATCATGTTTCGGATGGTCCTAACCGCACCAATTATGTTTATTGGCGGGCTGATTATGGCTTTATCAAAGGATGTCAAATTATCGCTAGTGATTGTTGCGGCAATGCCAATCTTAATTTTTGCGATTGTCTTCATTTTTAAAAAAGGCTTGCCTCTTTTTCAAGCGGTACAGAAGAAATTGGATAACCTGAATCTTGTATTACGGGAAAATTTAACAGGTATTCGTGTCATCCGTGCATTTAATCGAGAAAAGGATGAACAAACAAGACTTGGTCATGCAAGCAAGGATTTAAAAGATGTATCGGTTAAGGTTAATCGATTGATGGCTTTTATGATGCCTGTAATGATGCTTGTGATGAATCTAACAATTGTAGGTGTGATTTGGTTTGGCGGAATTCGCATCGATAATGGTGCGATGCAAATTGGAGATCTTATGGCATATGTTCAATATGTAACCATGATTATGATTTCTCTTGTGATGGCATCTGTTATGTTTATTATGATTCCTCGTGCGGCCGTTTCAGCCAATAGAATTAACGAGGTATTAGAAATGGATCCGACTGGGATGACTGAGGGTTCAAAAGCGGCAGATCAGGAACGCGGGACATTGGAATTTGAAAATGTCACCTTTCATTATCCAGGGGCAGAAGAGCCTGCTCTCTCTGAAATAAGTTTTAAAGCGAAAAAAGGTGAAACGACCGCGATTATTGGGGGAACTGGAGCAGGGAAAACAACTTTAATTAATTTAATTCCCCGATTCTATGATGTAACAAGCGGAACCATTCGAATAAATGGTGTTTCTCTTCATGACACGACACAAGAAGAAATTAGATCACGAATAGGATTAGTCCCGCAAAAAGCTTTATTGTTTTCCGGAACGGTTGCGGATAATTTACGGATGGGAAAAAAAGATGCAACGATGGAAGAAATCAAACATGCTGCAAGCATTGCCCAGGCAGAGGATTTTATCATTGGTATGAAAGCTGGATATGAGTCAGAAATTTCTCAAGGCGGAGCGAATTTATCCGGTGGACAAAAACAACGCCTATCCATTGCAAGAGCCCTTATTAGAAAACCTGATATTTATCTATTTGATGATAGCTTTTCAGCCCTTGATTACAAAACAGATGCCCAATTACGCGCAGCATTAACAGAAGAAACAAAGCATGCGACCGTATTAATTGTAGCGCAGCGTGTTAGTACAGTGATCGATGCTGATCAGATTATTGTATTGGAGCAAGGGAAAATAGCGGGGATTGGCAAGCATAAAGAACTTTATGAAAAAAATACAATATACCGTGAAATTGTCGAATCGCAGCTTTCAGAGGAGGAAATTTCATGAGTAAAGAAAAGAATCAACAAGTCCCTAATCAAAAGCAAAGCAGTAACAAAACGAAAGCAATTGCCACTGGCTCAAGACGTAAAGTAAACAATTGGAAAGGAACATTTTCAAGATTATTAGGTTATTTAAAACCGTATCGCATGCAATTATTCATTGTATTTATTGCTGCGATTATAAGTACGATATTCATGATTTTAGGTCCGAAAATAATTGGAAATGCGGTCACCATATTATTTGAAGGGGCATACGGGATGGTTGCTGGTACGGAAGGAGCCGGTATAGATTTTGCGGCCGTTGCGAAAATTTTACTCATTTTGGCTGGATTATATATTGTCAGCAGTTTGTTTAATTATATCCAACAATATGTAATGGCTGGCGTTGCTCAAGGGACGGTTTATGATTTAAGGGAAGATGTAAATCATAAGTTAGAGAAACTTCCACTGAAATACTATGATGGCCATCCTGTTGGCGATACGTTAAGCCGGATGACAAATGATATTGATCTAATCGGGAATACCTTGCAGCAAACGATTACACAATTTATTACATCGATGATTACAATCATAGGAATTTTATTTATGATGTTTTGGATTAGTCCGCTGCTCGCAATCATTTCGCTGATTAGTTTGCCTTTCTCACTTTTTGTCATTCGTCCATTCTTAAGTCGTTCGCAAAAGCACTTCGCTGATCAACAGAGAACATTGGGAAATTTAAATGGGCATGTTGAGGAAATGTATAATGGCCATCAGGTTGTAAAAGCATTCGGTTATGAAAAAGAGTCAGCCAAGGAATTTGATGAAGTAAATGAAGCATTATTTAATGCTGGCTGGAGGGCACAATTTATTTCAGGCATTATGGCACCACTCATGTCACTTATCGGAAATATCAGCTATGTGTTAATTTGTATTACTGGTGGAATTCTTGTCATGAATGGTTCGATTCGAATTGGGGATATTCAAGCCTTTATCCAGTATACGCGGCAATTTTCCCAGCCAATCATGCAAATGGCTAACATTGCAAACGTGATTCAGTCTACGATTGCTGCAGCAGAACGTACTTTTGAACTGTTAGATGAGGAAGAGGAAGTAAAAGAAGAACCAACAGAACAGTTAAATGAAGTTCAAGGTGAGGTTGTATTTGAACAGGTAGACTTTGGCTACACATCTGAGTTATTAATGAAAGATATGAATCTACATGTATCCCCTGGTCAAACTATTGCCATCGTTGGTCCAACCGGAGCGGGAAAAACGACTTTAATTAATTTATTAATGCGTTTTTATGAATTAAATAGTGGAGCCATTAAAATTGATGGGAAAGATATCAAGGACTTATCACGTTCGGAGCTTAGAAAAACTTTTGGAGTCGTTCTGCAGGATACTTGGCTATTTAATGGAACGATCAAAGATAATATAGCTTACGGCAAAAAAGATGCAGAGGAATTTGAAATCAAAAAGGCTGCACAAATGGCATATGCAGATTATTTCATCAGTACATTGCCAGACGGATATGAAACGGTTTTAAATGAAGCAGCATCGAATATATCGCAAGGACAGAAACAACTGCTGACGATTGCACGTACTGTGTTAGCGAATCCTCCCATTATGATTTTAGATGAAGCTACTTCGAGTGTCGATACACGTACAGAAATGTTTATCCAGCATGCGATGGATCGTTTAATGGAAGGGCGCACAAGTTTTGTTATTGCTCACAGATTATCGACGATTAAAAATGCGGATTTGATATTAGTAATGGATCAGGGAAGTATCATAGAGCAAGGAACGCATGAAGAATTATTAGAGGAAAAAGGGTTTTATGCAGACCTGTATAATAGTCAGTTCTCTAATCAGTCAGCGATGTAAGTTGTGAATGAGACAGTAGAAAAAGGAAGGCATTGGTCGGGACTTGGGGACATTATCGGAATTTTGGAAGGTGGCCCGCGCGGATTCGACAAAACTCCGCGCATCAATGTGGATTTGCCGCGCGTGAAAGCTTGGCAGCCGCGCATGAAAGTGAGTTAGCCGCGCGAACATGACTCTGATGCGCGGGTTCTCGTACTTTACGCGCGGGTTAGGGTATTTGATGCGCGCACATTCGAAGTTCACGCGCGGGGTCATACGTTTGCTGCGTGCAAATACGAACCTGATGCGCGAGACTTTCTCTTACTACTTTTGTTTCAGCTTCTTGCTTTAGCTTAACAAACATTAAATTTTTTAAAAAGATTATTGACATACAAGAGATTTATATGATATATTAATTCTTGTCGTCAACGGAGGTATACCCAAGTCTGGCTGAAGGGATCGGTCTTGAAAACCGACAGACGGGTCAAACCGTGCGGGGGTTCGAATCCCTCTACCTCCTCCATTTTTATATTATTGCATGCAAAAGTACTTGAGTAAGAGTGCTTTTTTTGTTATAAGAAAAAAGGGTTTATCCCGGATAAACTAGCAGTAAGACTCTACTTATTTATTTTCATGGTAGTTGGTGGTGATGCGCAGCATAGCCATGGTTGTTCAGTGGAGAAAAACCCCCCACTGAATAAAGTTTCACTTTATAAAAAATAGGCTTGACAATTCGCTGAAAACATTCTATAGTTTACAAAAATCAATTATATTTTAGACGATGATAAGAATAGTAATACAAGAACTGTTCGACAGAAAGAGGAATTCACCGGCTGAGAGATTCCTTATGAATAAGCTTGTATGAACCTGCCTTGGAGTCGTTAGTGATAAACTAACCGCAGTGAACCTGTGTTATCAATGAAGAGCTGGGCATATGGCCAAAATAGGTGGTACCGCGGAAAACTGATTTCGTCCTTTTTAAGAAGGGAGAAATCAGTTTTTTTGTTTTTTTAAAAGTAGAAGGAAAATTGGAAGGAGTTGCTTTACAAATGGAGAAGCTTGTTTTTGTTGGATCTGGTTCGATGGCTGAGGCGATGATATCGGGGATTTTGAAAGCTTGTATTGTAGATAAAGAGCAAATTTATGTAACAAATAAGCAGGATGATGCAAGACTCAAGTATATGAAGGAAACTTATGGAATAAAGGCATCTTATGACTTCAATGAGCTTTTTGAAGGAGCAGATGTGATTATTCTTGCGATGAAACCAAAAGATATGAAGGATGCTTTAAGTGCTATTCGTTCTAACTTAACGGAAAAACAATTGGTCCTATCTATTATTGCAGGAGTGATGACGGATACGATTGAAGCAATGCTGCAAAAAGCTATTCCTGTCATTCGAACAATGCCTAATACATCAGCACAAATTGGCCATTCGGCTACAGCAATTGCAAAAGGGAAGTATGTACATGATATGCATTTAAAAATTGCTGTAGAACTATTACAGACAATCGGGATAACGAAAGTATTAGAGGAAAAAGATATGCACACAGTAACTGCAGTTTCTGGAAGCGGGCCAGCCTTTATTTATTATTTTATAGAAGCAATGACAAAGGCGGCATTAAAAGCAGGGATGGATCAACAAACTGCGGATGCTCTAATTACACAAACGATTATTGGTGCAGGAAAAATGCTGGAGCAGTCTGGTGATTCACCAGAAATCTTAAGGAAAAACATTACAAGTCAAGGTGGCACTACGGAAGCTGGTCTGTCAGCATTAATGCATCATAACTTTGAAAATATTATTATCGACTGTATTCAGAGTGCGAAAAGGCGTTCATTGGAATTGGCAGACAGCTATAAATGATAAAATCATGCAGAGGAATTGTCGTTTTGCTGTAGCTTATCGACAATTTGTCTTTGATTTTTAATAGAAGTTTTGTATAATAGTACTGTTAGTCTAAAAAATTGGCCCCGTAGCTCAGGGGATAGAGCGTTGGTTTCCTAAACCATGCGTCGCAGGTTCGAATCCTGCCGGGGTCGTAGCTTTACAGTAGGATAAAATTGGAATTGGTTCGGAGATATTGCATTTAAAATGTATTGTATCAAAAGACGTTTTTATAGTAGATTGTTAAAAAGGTTAATGAATAATTTTAAGGACGATTTTAGAATCATTTAAAGTTGATAGGTATTATAATCAGTAAACCGCATGAAAGCAACGAAATAATTAGTTTCCATGCGGTATTATTTTTGAGTTTGATTCAAATAGCTATGTTTAATTGGTTCTTCAACTATTAATTCTATATGCATAAGAAAATGTTTTCATTGCATAATGAAAGTATTGTACTTTTCTTTGTGTCTTTTCTGCCAAGCATTGTACCAATCTTGAATCTCTTGGTTTGGCTCTTCATTATACTCTTCTAACAACATTTTCCTTAGTCGGGTATATTGTTCCTTCACGGAATAAGGGTCTCTAAATTTATCATATAGCTGCATCAACAAGAAATAGCTATCGGGTTTATATGGAAGTGTTTTCTGCATTTTTAAATAAAGAATAATCGCTTCTGTATAGTTTCCAGAGGAAATATAAAAACCTGCAACGCTCTTTAACTTTTTTACCCAGTTTATGCGCAATCTTGCTTTTTCATTTTCTGTCCAATGATAGCCTTCATCTTCTAAATAATCTCCTTTATACAGATTCAATAATTCGTGATTGCTCATTACATTATCTTTTGTAATAACAGGAAAAGACTCCAAGCCATTTTCCCATTCATTAACATCTAATAGCACATCATTTAATTCTAATTTATACGTATCTCCTAAACTACTAATTGTAATATTAAAATCAATGGATTGTAACATCTTTCTAATATGATAGATGGATGTATATAATTGTGAATAGGCATGTTCTATATCTTCATTTCCCCAGAAAACTTCTAATAATGTATCTTTACGAATCGATACATTACGATACTGAAGCATGTAGGCAAATAATTCTTTTGACTTTTTTGTTCGCCATTTCACTTTGATTTCTTCGTTTATCCTGCCATTTTTTATAAAATGCAATGTATGGAAGCAACAAACCATTGGAAGAGAATCGGTTTTTATATTTGATTCTTTTACTAGGCAACTAATTGTTTCTGATAGTCTTTTTTTATGAATTGGTTTGATAATATAATCGATGGCTTTTAGTTCGAATGCATCTACTGCATAACGATCGTTACATGTGACAAATACAAATTTCGTATTGGAATTGGTTTGTCGAATTTTTTTAGCCATCTCAATTCCACTAATTCCAGTAAATTCCACTTCAAGAAAGACGACTGCTGGTCGCTTGCTGTTAATTTCCAGCAAGCCCTGAAAGGGATTTGTATACTTCCCAATCACCTCAATCCGTCCATCTTGTACTAATATTTTCTCTAATTGATCCAGTGCTATATTATCATGGTCTATAAGAATTGCTGTCAAATTAGAAAAATCCCCCCTTACTTATCATCTGACCTATCAAAATAGCACAGAAAACTAATATTTTAAGAGTAGTATGCCTAAAGAATTTGGTCAATAAGATAATTATTTATTATATCATTCACATCACTTTTTATAATATATAAGTGTTCTAGATATGCTAACTAGAAAAGTCACTCATGTAAGAGAGGGCTTTTTTAAGAGCCGCTCTCTATTTAATCGATAGAATGTATTCTTGCCTTTCAGGGATTACATGAGTCTGTTACATCTTTTTTTTCTAAATAAATTGTTTTAAATAACTGATTCACTTTTCAACGTGCAAATTTATTCATTGCTTGATGTTTTTCGTCTTAAGAACAGAATCCCAATTAAAATTGCTCCCATTCCAAGAAGCAAATAGTTAAAAATCTCTGCTGCCGTTTTTGGTAATTGCTTCCCTTCATTATCCTTTAAATCAGAAGGTGTTGTTGGATCTAAATCTTTCGGATCCTTTGGATTTACTTTAATTTCCTCAACTGGGTTCTCAGAGTCTTCTATATTATCTCCATCGACGACTGCAATATTTTTAATTGTTTGTCCTGCTTGACTTGATTTAATTTTTGCCTCAAAAGTGACTGTCCGCCATTCCGTATCTTTTACATCACCGAAATGAGTGATGATTTGTCCGTTCTTAAATTTGCCATTTCCGTCATGGCTTACCTTTAAGCTGCCATCGAGATACTCTAAGCCATCTGGAAGTGTGTCCGAAATCGCCAAGTTTTTAATTGTACTATCTGATATGGTATTACGTGCTTTGATCGTATAAACAACTGTGTCGCCCACTTCATATTGTTCTTTGTCGTTTTCAGCATTTGTGGCTACTTTTTTGGATTCCAGTATAGGATCAGTTGGTTCTATTGTAATTTCTTCGTTCGGTTCATCTGGTTCATTTATGTTATCTCCATCTACTGTAGCGATATTATCGATGTTTTTCCCTACTTGACTCGACTTAATTATTGTTTCAAAAGTAATTGTCCGCCATTCCGTATCTGTAATATCTCCGAAAGTAGCAGTGATTTGCCCATCCGCGAACGAACCTTTTCCATCATTACTCACTTTTAAGCTGCCCTTAACATATTCTAAGCCATCTGGAAGTGTATCTGTAATCGTTAAGTTTTCTACTGTACTATCTGATACGATGTTATGCGTTTTGATTGTGTAAACAACCGTGTCGCCTATTTCATATTTCTTTTTGCCTTTTTCAGCATTGGCAGCTGATTTTTCAGATTCAAGATCTGGGTCACGTGGATAAATAATCACTTCTTCTTCAGGTTCGTCTGGATCATCGATATTGTCCCCATCAACCTCAGCAACGTTTTTAATATCTTGTCCTGCTTGACCTTCGGCTACTGTGACTAAGAATTCCACACTATGCCAGTCTGTATCATTGATATCGCCAAAATGTCCAATGACTTTTCCGTTCACATAATGCCCACTGTCATCATCTTTGGCATCGGTAACCGCTTTTCCATCTACTGTTAGACTATCTTTCACATAGTCAAGACCGGCTGGAATTTCATCAGAAATCACTAGATTTTCCACAATACTATCTTTAATTGTATTATGAGTTCTGATCGTGTAACGAAGGGTATCGCCCACTTCAGGGTTTTCCTGATCCGTATTTCCTTCAGCTTTTGTTTCTATCTGTGCTGATTTTTCAGATTCAAGATCAGGGTCGCTGTTCTTAACTGGTGTTTTTGTTTCATTTGTATCCGTTTCTTTATCATCACCCGTTAATAAATCTTTATATTTTACTTTTCCTTGGTTGACCACATCTTTGCCAATATGTGAAGACAGTGTTTTTACTTTAAACTGAACAGTCACACCGTCTGGCAATTCCGTTGTATTTGGTAAATCACCAATTGAAAAAATCACTTTTTCATCGTCAAAATATCCTTGGTCATCATCTTCTTCATCGGTTAAATCACCGGCATTTGGACCACTCACAATTTTCATGGATCTGGGGACATATTCCGTCCCTTCTGGAATCGCATCTTCAATGACTGTATCGCCCGCAACGTCACCGCCAGCATTTTTCACAGTTATTTCATAGGTTAGTTCGTTCCCAATAAATACCTCGTCTTCAGGACTAACTGTTTTTTCAGCCGTCATACATGGGGGCGTACCCAAGAAGATATCATCTAAAAAGTTTCCATCTTTCACTTTCCCAGTTGAACTAGAAATAGCTTCAAAACCAAATCTAGTTGTCGTTTGTCCTTCAGGCACAACATACGTGCCTGAATAGTATTGCCATTCCTCTTTCCCGCTCGTCATTGTTTCAACTGTTTTTAAATCTTCTGGTGCAACATTGGCTGAATCTATATTTAAGGCCATTGTATCTTCACCAGCACGCCCTTTATGGGCCAAACGCCAATAAATCGTTTGTCCTGGTGTTGTTTTTACATCTTGATACAATTGAGCAGCTTCAAGACTGTTTAATTCAGCAAATTGTTGACCATGTGCAGGAGTAACCTTCAAATTATCATAACGACTACCAGGTTCTATTTCATCCCCTAAAGATTTATTCATAATTTCTAATATTCCATTTTGATCAGTCGTTTGCCACCCCGGAACAGTGTCTTGAGGTGCATCAAACCAACCTGGATGTGTTTCAAAACGTGAATCATCAGGTGAATATGCTGGTTCTTCAAAACTCCCATTAACCAAAGCTACAGGCGCTGTACAAGAATCGATTGGTTCTGGATCTTTAGGATCAACATCAATAGATGTATCCGGCTCATCAGGATCGTCCAAATTATCTCCATCCACCAATGCTGTATTCTCAACAGTCTTGCCTGCTTGGCCTTTCTCAACGACCACTTCGAATGTAACCGTATGCCAGTCGGTATCCGTGATATCTCCAAACTTTCCCGTTACTTTCGTATCGCTATAATCACCTTGGTCATCATCATCACTAACCGGATTATCATCTACTTTTAGTGTACCTGTTATATATTTTAATCCTTCAGGAATCTTATCCGAAATAACAAGGTTTTTCACAATGCTATCTTCAATCGTGTTTCTTGTCTGAATGGTATAAAGCAGGGTATCCCCTTCTTCAGGATGATCCGTTTTCGAATTTCCAGCCGCCTTTTCTTGAATCTCTGCTGTTTTTTCAGATTCAAGTTCTGGAGGGTTGGGTTCAAATTGTGGCCAAGTACCCGATGCTAAGTCATAAATCGGTTTTCCTGTCATTGCACCTAGGTAGGTCGTACTCTTTGTTTCTGGATCTAGTATATAAAATTTGGGATTATTCAGACCACCAGCCAACAACATTTCACCACTAGGCAAAAAACTGATTCCTCTAGCCCCCCATTCTATCTCTACACCGTCGGCATTCGTTATAGGGACATTACGTAGTTCTTGAGCAGTCGATGGATCCAATTGAACAACCCTAGTTGGTTGTGGCATATAAAACCAAATGTAACCATCACTATCAATAACAATATCTCCTCCCAAATCTGACCCTCGAGCCTCAAGTCCTTCTATTTCTGCAGAACTTTGTTCACCAGTATTTAAATCAATAGAAGCTAGAAAAGACTTCCCATTATCTCCATAGGTATAATAATATTTTCCGTTATAAATGACGGCATTACCTGCGGAACCTTCTAATGTTGCGAACAATTCGGCTTTTCCACTAGCGTCAATTCTATAAAGCTTCTGTCCTTGAAAAGAAGCGTAGAAAGCATTTTCTTCTATAGATAGTGCTAATCCGTTTAGTCCCTCCGTTCCAGAAATGCCTGTGATGGGTATACTTGCTTTTGGAGTCGTTGATGGATTATTGCCATCAAATTGATAAAGGGTTCTACCCTGAATCCCATACGAATCGACATCATTAACCGTAAATTCTTCTGCTTGTATCGAAATTTTTCGATCATCCGATTCTTTCTTTTCTTTGATGACAGCTGTTTCATCTTCTGCTTTTGTATTTTTACTATTCTCAGTGCCTTCCTGCTCGTCCTCTTCTTTTGCATCTTTTGAAGCTGGATCATGCTTTACTTCTTGTAAAGCTGTATCTTGTTGATCCGCTTTTTCTAAACCAACAGGAATCACAATCGCTGGATCAGATTTTATGACAAGGTCATTGTTAACCATAATTTGCGCAACGTTTTCTATTTCTTCACCAGCTACCTTTGTTTCTATCACTTGAGCCGTAATTTGTAACTGTAATTCTTTGCTCGCAAGCTTTTCTATTTCCTCTTTGTCTAATTTCAATGAAACACTTTGATTGTCTACGACTGTTTTAAAACTGCTATCGGCTTTTTCACCAATCGATACAGTCGCATCTCGAACAGCTAATCTCTGATCAAGCTCATCTGATATCTCAACGACCTCATAGGTAGAAACATCATCAGGTAATTGAACATTTATATGATAGAGGTAGTCTGTCTCTAATTGAATTTCTTTACTGTTTTCGCCTTCAACATCTTTTGAGATTATAGGCAGAACGATTTCCTGTGTTTTTGTTTTTTCCATCGCCTGAACAGCCAATGGAGCGGGAATTAATCCATTAATAGACACTAAAATTATAGCTAAAATCATTGATACTTTTTTAAATTTTTGCTTCAATCTTCTTTTAGTATTCAATTTTTTGCCCCCATATTTGTTTATTTTGCATAACCTGATAATCTTCCGTCCTTATTTCTTCCCCCTTGTTTATAAGTTGATAAAATATCCAGATTTCGTTTTTGTTTTTACCACCTGCTTTTCATTTATTACTATGACAAAGAAATAAGCGCCTGTTTTATTTTATAGGAGAATCATAGAAAAGGATGATGGTCCATAATAAATTATGTCTTTTTATTCAGTGATGAATATATCGATGTATATCCTAATTTTCGACATGAATCTACGCTTATTCTCATCATCAGTCTAATTATTTTAACAATTCATCCTCTCCTATTTCTTTTTAAAAATATACAATTTATATACAAAGTTTTAAAAAGGAACCCTTATACCCATTCCTAAAGATATAAAATCTTTGTGTGAAATATAATAACTTTTTGTGCTTTTTTTACAAATAATAGTTGTATGGTTATAGTTCTTCTTATATTATCTACATATTGATATATAGGGGATTTTCTACTGTTTTAAATAAAATAAAAAATCCCTATCTTTTTATTTCTAACATTAAAAAGATAAAGATTTATATGAATAAAGGATGTATTAATAAAAAAATTGATCCAATACAAAAAAGAAAAAAACAGTACTAAAATACTATAATAATATTATTTCCTAAAACGCCATACTCATTGTAATTGTTCTATTCTTGAATCCAATCTTTTCATACAGTTTAATTGCTTGATTACTTGCGTATACACTTAATCGAATTTCTGAATGTCCATCATTTTTTTAAGAAATTCTATACCTGATTCCATCAAGCATTTCTAAATTCCATTTCCTCTAAACTCTTCTGATACAAACAATTCATAGATAAACCCATATTTCTTTTTTAGTAAATTGCTCTTTATTTGTTCCTATAAGAATCCAACCAAGTAGATTATATTAGAAGCTATTAAATAGTAGCATCCTTTCTATAATAGTGGTTCAATAAGTTGTTTGATTTTTGCATTCGATGGTTTCAACTCACCTAATGTACCATCGAATAAGGCTTGTGGGGAAAGTAACAAGATATTTTTATATTCTGAATCAATCGGCTTTCTTATTTCCATAAATTGTGCCCTCCTTTTTCAATATTTTTAAAGTCAGTTTCCATTAATATCTGTTGAATAGTATTAGCTATATTGATAAAAACTTTTTTACCACAATATTCGCTGATGATATTTAACTTTAACGCATGTTGTATTAGACACGGGTATGAATGTTCTTTTTGCATTAGGAGTTTTATGCGATAATGATTGTATCTGGAATATAAGAAGAAAGCTGGTAAAAAAGATTCCATCACGCTCATATATGACGGGTTATGATCTAGGAAGTATGTATAATAGTAGACTGTTTTTGAGGATTTGTCTGCACGAATGATGAATAAGATAAGCTATATTTTTGATAATTACACAAAAAAGATTGGTTACATGATAGCTTTTATTAGGTGAGAGGGGTGCCCTATGGCGAAATGGGATAATATGTTGGCGATTGTTTGGTTATTACAATCAAGAAATAGCCTCACTGCTGAGCAAATATCTGAGCACTTGGAAATGAGTGTACGCACAGTTTATCGTTATATTGATTCCCTGTGTGCAAGTGGCGTACCGATTATTGCGGATTCGGGTCACGACGGGGGATATCGGTTAGTGAGCCATTTTCGCGAAGTACCGTTATTTTTTGAACCCAATGAGCAGAAGAGTCTGTTCCATGCAGCAACATTTGCTAGGGGAGCAGGCTATCCCTATGAAAAGGAATTGACGAGTGCCTTGCAAAAAATACGCTATTCATTGAGTGATGAGCAGAAAGAATTTTTGGAGCGGCATATGAGTGGATTCGATGTATTATATACGCAAAAGGACCATTCGCTTGCTTCATTATTACAACAATTGGAGCATGCTGTTGCAGAGGGACAGTCTTGTGACATCCTATATGATAAAAGAAGCAGAGAGGAACCCAGTGAACGTCGGATTGATCCCTATGGTTTGGTATACAGGGAAAAATATTGGTATGTGATTGCCTTTTGCCATCTTAGAAAAGCCATGCGTACTTTTCGTGTGGATCGAATCCAACGCTTATGGTCTGCGAAATTATTTTTTGAACGTCCAGATGATTTTTCAGTTCAGGGTTATTTTGATCAGCATTGGGGCTATCTATCAGAAACAATGGAACCGACTGTCCGTGTTCATATTCGGGGAGATGCAGATAGGGTTGATTATATATGCGGTTATTTCCAGCACTGTATAGTAGAGCATAAAGTTGATGAGGCTTATTTGCAGATCAATGTGGATAAAGTGGAACACATGTTACCTGAATTTTTGATTTCATTTGGGACAACAATTGAAGTAATAGCACCGCAGGAATTAAGAGCAGCAATGAGGACAATTGCCCGTAAATTAGTAAAATATTATGAGTAAAATAACTTCCCTGACAGTGTTTGTCAGGGAAGTTCCATTATGATGTAAAAGAAGTCAGCAGCAAGAAAGCCACTTTTAAAAGCATTGAAAAGGTAACAATTTGCTGTTCTTCTAATATATAATACGGGGTGGAATCAAAGATGGAGAATAATGCACGACAATTGTATGATTATCATGTTTGGGCGAATCATAAGTTTTTCGAGCGCCTCAAGGAATTGCCTGATGAAATTTATAAGCAAGAAATTCAAAGTGTCTTTTCAACGATTGCAGATACGCTTGCCCACATTTTTGTTGCTGATTCGATCTATTTAAGTGTGATCCGAGGTGACGATATGGAGGATACACAGGTGGCGATTACCCAGGCAGAACAGAAGGTAAAAGACGTGGGACTAAAAGAGATGGAAGTTTATTTTCATGATCTGACGGAACAGTATCAAACTTTTATGGATCATGAAGAGGACTTGGGGCGTGCCATTACTGTCGAACATCCTCAAAGCGGGAAACTTGATACCAGTCTGTGTGAAATGATTCAGCATGTTGTGAATCACGGTACCTATCACCGTGGCAATATCACGGCAATGATTCGCCAACAAGGGTTACCTAGTGTGATGAACGATTATATTGTTTATCTTTATGAACAGCAAGAGAAGCAATAGGGTAACGGATACTGTTCATCCCTCCACCGATTGCTTTAGAAATTTTGGCTCTTCATTGGGCTGTATGCTTCCTAAAATGGATTCTAGACTTTGAAAGATCAAAGACCTGCCAGCTTTACAGATTATTTTAATCGTGGTATTCTTAAAAGAATTTAATCATGCTAAAGGCATGATTATTTTTTTAAATTAAATGAATGGATATTCATTTAATTTCTGTTTAGAAGACCATGTGCCTTTATTTCGCGGAGAGCAGACTCATATATTTAAATTAGAGAAAGGGGGAAAGACAGATGCTTTTCACACAGAAAGCTGCAGTTAGTGAAATAGGGAATGTCCGCTATATAGAGGGTATCGTTTCTTTTAGAAATGTCTCATTAAATGTTTTAAGCTTTGAAATTGATGGTGTCTTAATTGATACTGGATCAAAATCATTGTTGCAGGAATTTAAGCCATTTTTTGCACAGGCTGATATCGATCAAGTTTTGATTACTCATTTTCATGAGGATCATACTGGGGGAGCAGCCTATTTACAAGCAGAATATGACTTGCCCATTTATATGAATGAAATGACGATTGAAGAGTGTGCTAAGAAGGCAAAGTATCCCCTTTATCGTAAATTATTTTGGGGAAAAAGGGATCCATTCCAAGCTCGCCCGCTTGGTAAAACATTTTCATCAAGAAATGCAACATGGAATGTCATTGATACGCCGGGCCATGCGAAAGATCATCTTGCCTTCCTTAATCAGGAAACAGGTCAGTTATTTTCTGGTGATTTATTTGTACAGCCAAAAACAAAAGTCATATTGCGAGAGGAAAATATTCCCCAAATTATTCAATCACTTGAACGTGTTCTTACATATGATTTTGATGAAGTATTCTGCTGTCATGCAGGTTATCTGAAAGAGGGACGTAAAGCATTAACAAGGAAATGGACTTATCTAAAAGAACTGCAGGAGAAGATTCTTACTCTTGAAAAACAGGGCTATAACGAACAGGAAATGCAGCAGCAAGTTTTTAAGAAGAAGTACCCAATAACCTTGCTTTCTTTTGGGGAATGGAATTCAAGACATATTATACGTTCCATCCTGCAAGATGGATAAATTTTTAATTTCTTCGCTAAATTACTTTAAAAATGTCATAAAATGTTCTAAAATGGAGAGTGACTTACTCAAATATTTAAATAATTTGTGGTAATCCGATATGTTAGCGGTTTCAAACAAAGGGGAGATGTAAAATGGATATGAAGGCAATTCCTGCAAGACAAGGAGATTATAATTTACAAGACTACGAGACATTTCGGGAAGGTTTTTCGTGGGATGATGTAAAACAGCGTTTCAGCTGGAATGAGACAGGGAAAGTAAATATGGCATATGAGGCTATAGACCGCCATGCAGCTGATCTAGAGAAAAAGGATAAAATTGCTTTAATTTATTCAGCCCCTGATCGTGAGGAGAAATATACTTTCGAGGCGTTAAGTAAGTTAAGTAATAAATTTGCGAATGTTTTGCGTAAATATGAGGTGGAAAAAGGGGATCGCATCTTTCTGTTTATGCCACGCAGTCCGGAATTCTATACTGCTTTCTTTGGAATATTAAAAACAGGTGCTGTTGCTGGACCATTATTCGAGGCGTTTATGGAGCAAGCAGTACGTGACCGCCTAGAGGATAGTGAAGCTAGTATTCTCGTTACAACCTCTGAGCTTTTAGCAAGAGTACCTTATAAAGAGCTTTCTCATTTGAAAAAAATCATTCTTATTGGTGATGCACCAGAGGATACATCATTCTTTATAGATTATGAAAACGAAATGGCAGCAGCCTCTGATATCTTTGAAATCGAGTGGGTAGATTTGGAGGATGGAATGCTGCTGCATTATACATCAGGTTCAACAGGTAAGCCAAAGGGAGTTTATCATGTTCATAATGCAATGATTCAGCAATATGCAACTGCTGAGTGGGTGCTCGATTTAAAGGAAGATGATATTTATTGGTGTACAGCAGACCCAGGATGGGTAACTGGGACAAGCTATGGTATTTTTGCTCCGTGGCTGCACGGTGTAACAAATGTCATCCGTGGGGGAAGATTCACCCCGGATTCCTGGTATGAAACATTAGAAAAATATAAGGTAACCGTTTGGTATACGGCTCCAACTGCTTTAAGAATGCTAGTAAGCCATGGAGAAGAAACAGTAAGAAAATATGACCTGTCTTCTCTAAGACATTTCTTAAGTGTTGGGGAGCCACTAAATCCAGAGGTCATCACCTGGGCATTGAAAGTATTTAATTTGCGAATTCATGATACATGGTGGATGACGGAAACGGGTGCACAGATCATTGTTAATCTTCCTTGTAATGAAATTCGCCCAGGCTCAATGGGCAAGCCAATACCAGGGGTAGAAGCAACGATTATTGATCATGAAGGAAATGAAATCCCGCCAAATCAAATGGGTAATCTGGCAATTAAGGCAGGCTGGCCGGCAATGATGCGCCAAATTTGGAATAATCCTGGTAAATATGAAGGTTACTTTATTAATGGCTGGTACATTTCTGGTGATAGTGCATATCGCGATGAGGATGGCTATTTCTGGTTCCAGGGACGTCTTGATGATGTGATTAATACTTCTGGAGAACGGGTTGGTCCATTTGAAGTGGAATCGAAGCTTATTGAGCACCCTGCAGTAGCAGAGGCTGGAGTGATTGGAAAGCCGCATCCCGAGCGTGGAGAAATTATTAAGGCCTTTATCACATTAAATCAAAACTATATTGCTTCAGATGAATTGCTTGAAGATATTCGTCAATTTATTAAGACAGGTTTAAGTGCTCATGCAGCTCCACATGAAATTGAAGTAGTTGAATCGATTCCGAAGACACGCAGCGGGAAAATTATGCGCCGTCTTTTGAAATCCTGGGAGCTGGGATTGCCGACTGGAGATACTTCAACATTGGAAAGTTAATATTGTTTTTGAGGTTTGATTATTAATAGCGTGGCATCTGATGGAGATGCCACGCTATTAATTTTTACTTTCTTATAATATATTCCTAAAAATATCTTAAAATCGATGGCAAAACTTGTCGATTTTCCAACAAGTTTTGAAATAAGAACATATCCTATTTTTATTTGATAAACTATAAGTGTAGGTAAGATTTATCATAGACTTTTTCATTAGTATAGAAAATTATAATGCTGCGGTTTATCCGTCGTTTGTTTGAATAAAGTGATTTTAAAAAATGTAATGAAAGGGTGATTTTTATATGAGCTAATGCAATCGTCTGTTCATCATGCCTGCAGCTTCAATTTAACTGTGATTATCCTGTGAATTTATTCGAAATT
Source organism: Oceanobacillus sp. (assembly GCA_032085455.1). GTDB lineage: Bacteria > Bacillota > Bacilli > Bacillales > Amphibacillaceae > Oceanobacillus. The sequence goes on along the minus strand of DAMDKS010000004.1, from coordinate 48,391 downwards.
ATACTTTTATTTTTTTATAGTCTAAGGGTTGGATTCTAGTTCTTTAATAAAAGAGTGCAATACCCTTATCTCTGTTTTAATATCCTAATAAAAGAAAAATGACCTACTACCCAATTGCTGTTTCGGCATTCTTCCAAACCTTGGGTAGAAAAAGTTGTGCTTTTTTAATGCGATGAATATAAAATGTTCCTAGGAGGAATACAACATGAGGATAAAATCAATCGATGATTTAAAAAGGTTTGAGTTTCTTTCCCATTTAAACGATGACGAACTTGAAAAAATAATAAAACATACATTTCAACGCACATATGAAAAAAATCAAATTTTATTCACCGTAGGAGATCCACGAGAAAGGATTTACTTCTTAAGTGAAGGGTTTGTCAGGCTGGAAAAAACAAATATCGAAGCTACGATGATGTATCTGGACTATGTTAAACCATATGATCTTTTCCCATATGAAGGAATGTTCAGGGATACCTATTATCATTATTCTGCATATGCCTTAACAGATATTCATATTTTTTATATTCCTACCTCAATATTTGAAAGTATCGTTCAAACAAATAAAGAATTGTTACAATCCATCATCAGTTACTTTTCAGAATTACTGAAACAACATGAAAATCGCCTCCAGACACTCGCAACCACAAATGTAAAAGATAGAGTAGAACAGTCTATCACGTATTTAATTAAGAAATTCGGAGTAAATCAGGGAAGTGATATGTTCATCGATATACCTATGACCATATCGGAAATTGCTAAAATGACTGGAACTTGCAGGGAAACCGTTTCCCATGTTTTTAAAGATTTACGAAGTGACGGTCTTATCACGATGGAAGCAAGACATATCACTGTTCACGATAATGAATATTTCTTAGAAAGAGCGCAATAAGCTGTTCACTCTTTTCATTAAAAAGCCTGCCACAAAGCGTTTACCGCATATCATAACACAGTATGTCCATGATTTTTCATCTTTGCTGCTGCATAGCTTTTATAATGGGGCGCGCGGATTCGACAAAAAGGCGTGCGCACTTGCGGGTTTGCCGCGCATGAAATGACCAAACCCGCGCATGAAACCAGGTTCCCCGCGCGTGAATGTTGGTTAGCCGCGCATGGATGGTGTTCATGCGCGGGTATCTCGATTCATGCGCGGGGAGCACTGTTTCATGCGCGGATACCTCCATTTCATGCGCGGCCCGCCCCGCCCAGCCCCGATTTCATTCCCGCCTGCCTAGCTTCCTCTCCGCGCACTAACCAAGATTGAATCCTTCTTCCCCACTTTTCTTAATATCTGACATTAGATAATGCTTCAATCGATATGTTCACACCTGTTATGTGAATGTATCGACATAACTATTGTAGATATATGCACAAATGTATTGTGAAAAAATTCACGTGCTATTTGTGAAACGATTCACATAGAAGCGATGAAACTTCCTTTAAAATAAGTATTGTAAGAAAAAATAATAGTTCTTAGGAGGTTTTAATATGAGTAATCCACTTCATGTCACATCGGAAATTGGAACGTTAAAATCGGTACTATTGCATAGGCCAGGCGAGGAGGTTGAAAACTTAACTCCGGAATACCTGCAAAGATTATTATTTGATGATATTCCATACCTGCCAGTCATTCAGAAAGAGCATGACTATTTTGCATCGGTATTAAGGAATAGGGGAGTAGAAGTTTTATATTTAACAACACTAGTAACAGAAGCTCTGCATACAGAAGAGCTCAAAAAACAATTTGTAGCAGATATATTAAGGGAATCAAATCAAACAATCAATGGTTCCGCAAAAACATTACAAGAATATTTATTGTCCTTTGATACAGAGGATATGGTTAAAAAAATTATGTCTGGTGTTCGTAAATCTGAGATTGAGTCAGGCAAAAAGAAACATTTATTTGAAATGCTAGATAATCATTATCCATTTTATTTGGATCCAATGCCAAACCTTTACTTTACAAGAGACCCGGCAGCGACTATTGGTGACGGATTAACCATCAATCGAATGAGAGAAAGTGCAAGATGGCGTGAGTCACTATTCATGAGCTACATTATTAAATACCATCCACGTTATGCAGAACATGATTTGCCAATTTGGTTAGATCGTGATTATGCTCACCCAATGGAAGGTGGAGACGAATTAGTACTATCTAATGATACGATTGCAATTGGTATTAGCTCTCGTACAGCAGCTAAAGCAATTGAACGATTTGCTTTAAATATTTTTAAACGACAAAGCAATATTAAGCGTGTGGTAGCAGTTGAAATTCCTAAAACAAGAGCATTCATGCATTTAGATACTGTATTTACAATGGTCGACTACGATAAATTTACCATTCATCCAGAAATTCAGGGTGCCAATGGTGAAATGGATATTTACATTCTTGAAAAAGGTTCCAATGAGGAAACGCTAAAAGTAACCCATAAAACCAATCTGTTGGAAACATTAAAAGAAGTATTAGGTCTTAAAGAAATAGCACTGATTCCTTGTGGCGGCGGGGATGTTATCGCAGCTCCCAGAGAACAATGGAATGACGGCTCTAATACTTTGGCAATTGCTCCTGGGGTTGTTGTTACCTATGATCGGAACTACATCTCTAACAAGCTTCTCAGAGAGTATGGCATTGAAGTAATTGAAATTGTAGGTTCTGAATTAGTAAGAGGACGTGGGGGCCCACGTTGTATGAGTATGCCTTTAGTAAGAGAGGATATCTAATTTCATTGAAAGGGAGCGCCACTCCTGGGAAGTGCGGGTGGACTCCCTAACCAAATCTTACATTGAGGAAGGAGAAAAGTGATGATTGAGAACCAGCGTATCATGAAGGAAATCGACCGTTTACAAGATGCGTACCTTTCTTCCTTGAAACAGCTTATCCGCATACCGAGTATCTTTAAAGAAGATGCGAGTATGTATCCCTTTGGAAATGAAATTAACCGTGCCTTAGAATGTATAATCGAAATTTGTGAAGAAATGGGTTTTCGCACGTATCTTGACCCAGAACATTATTATGGTTATGCAGAAATTGGAGCGGGGGAAGAAATGATTGGTATTCTTGGCCATGTGGATGTGGTACCACCCGGGGATCTTCATCATTGGCATTCAGACCCTTTTCAGCCGACAATCCGTGATGGAAAACTTTATGGACGTGGCGCAATAGATGATAAAGGTCCAATACTTGCATCTGTATTTGCAGTAAAGGCTCTTATGAACATTGGAGTAACTTTTAAAAAAAGAGTGCGCTTTATCTTCGGAACGGATGAAGAAACGTTATGGCGCTGCATGGATAAATATAAGGAAAAAGAAGAAATGCCTGCCATGGGATTTACTCCAGATTCATCCTTTCCATTAACTTATGCAGAAAAAGGATTACTGCAGCTTCACTTAAAAGGATTAAATGACACGGACGTTAGCATAAAAGGTGGCGATGCCTTTAACGCAGTACCCGGCAGTATTCTTTACGAAGGTGAGCAGCAAGAAGCTGTTATCGAAAAGCTCGAAGAATTAAATTTTGATTTTGAACAAACAAATAATGGTGTGCTTGTAAATGGTAAGCCTGCACATGCACAGGTACCAGAGCAAGGAATTAATCCTATTTGCCGATTAGCTATTGCTCTATATGAAATGGACATGCATTCTAAAACGATTGATTTTATTTATCATTTTATAAAAGAAGATCCATTCGCAACAGCCATTTTTGGCAATGTACAAGATGAAGCTTCAGGTAAGCTGAAATTTAACATTGGAAAAATAGATATCAATCATGAGGAAGAATGTTTAGCGATAGATATTCGTATACCAGTGACAGTTAAAAAAGAACAGATTGTCCTGCAATTAAAAGAAGCGGCAACTAAGTTTCACCTTAACTATGATGAATTTGATTATTTAGCTTCTAGTTATGTTCCTAAAGACGATCCGTTTATTCAAACCTTAATGAGCATTTATCAGGAAGTCACGGGTGATGACGTCTCAGAACCTATTTCCTCTGGAGGTGCAACATATGCGCGAGCGATGAATCATGCTGTGGCATATGGAGCTGTTTTTCCTGGCCAAGAAAATGTAGAGCATCAACCGAATGAATATGTTGTGCTTGAAAACATGAAAAAAGCAATGAAAATTTACGCGAAAGCAATTGTTGCACTTGCGTTATAGGAGTTTGAGAGGAGGAAACGCAATGAGTAAAAAGAGTAAAAAGAGGAAATTCAAAATGCCTACTGCCTATACGCTCTTATTTTTAATCATTGTGGTAATTGCATTATTAACATGGGTTATTCCAGCTGGTGACTACGACCAAGTGGAAGACCCTGCAACAGGAGAGTTGCAGCCAGTTCCTGGAACATATCAAACAGCAGATTCAAATCCACAAGGGATCTGGGAAATACTGTATTCCCCTATTAAAGGTTTCTTCGATGCACAGGATATTGCTTTATTTGTTTTAGTTATTGGTGGTTTCCTTGGTGTCGTCATGAAGACTGGAGCCATTGATGCCGGAATAGGCAGAATTATCAAAGGGCTTGGGGGCAAGGAGCATCTGCTCATACCCGTTCTTATGATCGTCTTTGCCATTGGCGGTACGACTTATGGAATGGCAGAAGAAACCATCGCTTTTTATCCGTTGTTAATCCCTGTATTGATTGCAGTGGGATATGACTCATTGACCGCTGTATCGATTATTGCTATCGGTTCAGGAATCGGTGTACTTGGGTCAACAATGAACCCATTTGCTACAGGAATTGCATCAGGATTTGCTGGAATTTCCATAGGAGATGGCTTATTTTTAAGGACGCTCATCCTTGTTGTGACGTTAACTATTGCAGTTATTTTCGTAATGCGCTATGCCAAAAAGGTGAAAGAGGATCCATCCAAATCGCTTGTTGCTGACATGAAAGAGGAAAATGAAAAACATTTTCTAAAAGGAGATCAGGAGCAAGAAGTAATGGAATTAACAGGCAGACGGAAAGCGGTACTATGGATTTTTGGTTTCACATTTTTAATCATGGTTCTCAGTGTAATACCATGGGCCTACAAGTTTAATATCACGATTTTTGAAGATTTAAATCAGGCATTATTAGGTATTCCACTTATTGGTCCATTCATAGGGAATATGACGCCACTTGGTGATTGGTGGTTCGCCGAATTAACACTCTTATTCTTGTTCTCTGCCATTGTTATTGGATTTGTATATAAAATGGGGGATGAGAAATTTACCAGTACTTTTGTTGAAGGATCTGCTGATCTCTTGGGCGTTGCCTTTATTATCGCAATTTCCCGGGGAATATCAGTAGTTATGAATGATGGCGGTATGACTGCAACAATCCTGCATTGGGGAGAACAAATGCTTGAAGGATTAGGTCCAATGTCCTTTGCAAATTTAGTCTATATCATTTATTTGCCATTATCATTCCTGGTTCCATCTACAAGTGGGCTAGCAACATTATCCATGCCGATATTCGCCCCACTTGCGGACTTTGCCGGAATTGGCCGGGATATGGTTGTTACGATGTATCAGAGCGCAGCAGGGGTTATCAATCTTGTGACTCCGACAAGCGCGGTAATTATGGGGGCTCTTGCGATTGCACGTATCCCATATATGACTTATGTGAAGCACGTTTGGAAATTATTAATCGTACTTTCCATTGTTATTATGGTAATTGGAAGTATTGCAGTAATTATATAATTAGGAGGTAATTATTATGGGAAACACTTTATTCATGGAAAAAATATCATTAAGAGGCAGAAGCTTTCTTACGTTAAAAGACTTCACAGGAGAAGAAATAAATTATTTAATTGAACTTGCAGAAACGTTAAAGGATCAGAAGAAACATAACATTCCTCATCGTTATTTAGATGGACAAAATATTGCGCTCTTATTTGAAAAACCATCAACAAGAACCCGTTGTGCTTTTACAGTAGCTTGTGTTGATTTAGGAGCTCATCCAGAGTATCTAGGAAAAAATGATATCCAATTCGGTAAGAAAGAATCTGTAAGAGATACAGCGATGGTATTAGGAAGGATGTTTGATGGAATTGAATTTAGAGGGTTCAGTCAACAGGTTGTTAGTGATTTAGCAAAATATTCGGGTGTTCCTGTTTGGAATGGACTAACGGATGCATATCACCCAACGCAAGTATTGGCAGACTTTTTAACAGTCAAAGAAAACATAGGCCATTTAAAAGGTGTAACTTTTGTCTATGTAGGAGATGGAAGGAATAACGTCGCAACAAGTCTTTTAATAGGTGGAGCCAAGGTTGGTATGGACATCCGCATTTGCTCTCCTAAAGAGCTTTTCCCTGAAGAAAGCATCGTGAACTATGCAAGCGAAGCAGCAAAAGAATCGGATGGTAAAGTAACGGTAACGTCCGATATTGATACAGCTGTCAATGGTGCGGAAGTAATCTACTCAGACGTTTGGGTATCTATGGGAGAAGAATCACAGTTTGAAGAACGTATTAATCTATTAAAACCTTATCAAGTAAATATGGAAATGTTAGAGAAGACAGGAAATGAAAATGTTATGTTCCTTCACTGCTTACCGAGCTTCCATGACTTAGAAACAGAAGTAGGACGAGATGTCTATGGAAAGTTTGGATTAAAAGAAATGGAAGTAACAGACGAAGTATTCCAAAGTGAGCATGCTTTTGTCTTTGAAGAAGCAGAAAATAGAATGCATACAATCAAAGCCGTAATGGCAGCCACAAACGCATAAAACAGAGGGCAACCTTCTATTTTACCAGAGTGAAAGACAGAGGGATCGTAGCTCCTGTTCCATCAGGAAAAGGATTCCTCTGTCTTTGTTTTTAGAGAGGAGATAGATAAATGACAAAAAAAGTTGTTATTGCATTAGGTGGAAATGCAATTCAATCAGGAGATGGAACAGCAAAATCGCAGCAAGCAACATTAGGAAAGACTGCGGAAAAATTAGCAACAATCATTAAAGCAGGATATCAAGTAACGATAACCCATGGAAATGGTCCACAAGTAGGCAATATTCTTCTGCAGCAAATCAACTCGGATTCTGTTCAAACACCAGCCATGCCCTTAGATACCTGTGGTGCAATGAGTCAAGGTATGATAGGCTACTGGTTAGAGAATGAAATAAACATGGAGTTAAATAGAGGTGAAATTGATAAAGATGTAGCAGCTATTGTAACAAGAGTGGAAGTAGATCCAAACGATAAGGCTTTTCAAAATCCAACAAAGCCAATTGGACCATTTTATAATGAAGAAGAAGCGAAAAAACAAATGGAAGACACTGGCGCAGTCTTTTGCGAAGATGCAGGTAGAGGGTGGAGAAGGGTTGTACCTTCACCAAAGCCAATTAATATATTGGAGCATCAGACCATTCAATCTTTAGTCGATAAGGGAACGATTGTAATTAGTGCTGGCGGTGGCGGTATCCCAGTCTATAAGGAAAATAACAAAATTCATAGTGTGGAAGCTGTTATTGACAAAGACTTTGCTTCAGAAACGCTGGCAGAACTTATTGATTCTGATATATTGATGATACTTACTGAAGTTGAACAGGTCTATATCCATTTTAATAAGCCAGAACAGCAAGCATTGGGTGAAATTCGTACAGAACAATTAAAACAGTATATAAAAGAGGAACATTTCGCAGTTGGCAGTATGCTTCCAAAAATCGAAGCTGCGATAGTCTTCGCTGAATCAAAACCAGGAAGAAAGGCGATCATCACCTCTTTGGAAAAAGCAAATGAAGCCCTGTATGGTAAAAATGGAACGATAATTACGCAGTGAAATAGATTCACGCAGTCCAATCACTCGCATTTATGGGGGAAAGATGTATGGATGAACAGAAAAAAAGTGAAGATGAGGCTCTTGTGCACTTCTATCCCGGCACAGATATCCGTATGTGCCCTGGTGATATTCTGTATTCTCATAAATACGCTTTCTCCTCTTTTCTGGTTGGACATATTGCAATCATCGGAGAGAACGATCGCATTTACCATATAAACCGCTGGCAGCCATATGGCCATGCGGATAGTATGCCAATCTATCTATCCCGCCATAAGAAAGGCGAAAAAATAACAATTTTGCGTTATCCCCAGCAGGAAGAGGCTAAAAAAGCTGCGAAATGGGCTATGCAAAATTATGATCAAATAAAAAGCTATATTTTTACTCGTGACTTACTGGATATTAAAAATAACTATTGTTCTAAGTTTATCTGGCAGGCATTTTATTTTGGAAATGAAATAAAGTTGGATCTATTGAAACAAGGACATCGTAAAAATGTTAAGCAATTCGTGATGCCGGGCCTGCTTTACCGTAAATTTAAAAAAATTGCTCGTTTCACCAATACATTATATCAATAAGGATGATGTTTTATATCTTAGGAAATGGGAAGAATTGATAATGTATTGATTAATTTATACAAAGGAGATGAGAATTTTTGGGACGGAAAATTGCTGTTGTTATAACAAATCTATTTGAAGACGTTGAATTTACGGACCCGGCTGAAGCATTCAAAGAGGCTGGCCATGAGGTAGTCACCATCGGAAAGGAAAAAGGCGATACTGTAATTGGAAAGCAGAAGGATGCTAAAGTACCAATAGAATATGGTATAGAAGAAGCAGATCCTAATGACTTTGACGCACTTTTTATACCAGGCGGTTTCTCTCCAGACCAGCTGCGTGCAGATGATCGCTTTGTAGAGTTTGCCAAGCATTTTATGGATGAGAAAAAGCCAGTCCTTGCAATTTGCCATGGACCACAGCTTCTCATCACGGCTAAAACATTAGAAGGCAGAGATGCAACAGGCTATAAATCAATCCAGGTTGATATGGAATATGCCGGTGCAAATGTGAAGGATGAAGCAGTGGTTGTTTGCCAGAATCAGCTTGTTACAAGCCGACAGCCCGATGACCTTCCTGCATTTAACCGTGAAGCATTGAAGGTATTGGAATAAACAAAAACCTGTTATTGGAGAATTTTCTTCGATAACGGGTTTTTAAGCATCGCACGATAGATATACTTCCGGGTTCTTACCCCCCTGACATTAAACGTTGTGTTTCAAAATACAGTACTAAAATAAATTTTTTTGTATTAATCCGTATTTGCGAGGATGAGAGCGATTTCCCATTTTTTATTTCATATATTCTTTTTTGTACGATTTCAAAGTCGAAAAACTTAGAAGCATATTTTTCAAATGTTGGATCCATAAAGTCATTTAATCCAAGAGACGCAAAGTGTGTTAATGAATGATAAATAGCCCTGCGGATTCGTTGTTCAGAAGCTTTTACTTCACGATTTAATTTCTCTGGTTGCGATGATAATCCCTTTTTTTCTTGTGCTACTTTTAAAAAGATATCCTTTAGATGTGGTATACCATTTTTAAATACTTCTTTTTTTTCATATTTAAAAAGGTAAGCTAATATGTCTAAAAAATCTTGATATCCATTTTCACCCACTATATTTAGCTCTGACAAAAGAAACTGAGCATATGGTGTATGATCAGTTTCTAAAGAGCTATTCTCTTTATATGTCGGATTATCTAGGAGTACACTTCCTGCCAGTTGGTGAATACTATGGACTGATTTCTCCATATTAATACTTTCTATCACATTTCTAATCACGGATGATACTTCTATTTTATTGATAGGTTTAGTTATATAGTATGCGACACCATATGAATAAGCTTGTGCAATCAATTCTTTTGATTCAATTTGGGAAATCATAATTATCTTTCCTGCAAATATAGGTTTGATATCATGAATCGTTTCAATGCCATCCTTGACAGGCATTAAAAGATCAATTAATAAGATATCAACTTTTTTCAAAGTAAAAAGTTGTTCGTCGAGCATAGACCCATCCTCTGATTCACCTGCCACTGACCCAAGATTCTCATCTTCTATAATTTCAGCCAGCATGGCACGTGTTCCGATATCATCATCAACGATATAAAATAACATTATATCACCCTTCTAAAGTTAATCTTTTAATTGGCAATCGTATTTTATAGAATAATCCACTTATTTCCCCAACCTTACTTTGTAAAAGTATTTCACCCTCAAGATTTTCAACTAATTCCTTTACATAAGTCAGGCCAATTCCTGTGAATGGGGTGCCATAATTATCATATTTATTAGTAAAACCAGGCTTAAAAACTAAGTAGATTTTATTCTGCGCAATACCGGGACCATTATCTTTGATTTGAAATTCAACTGTATCGTGATCTCTGCATATATAGATATTTATTTTTCCAATACCCTTAATAGATTCTATTGCATTTGCAATTATATTATTTAGAATCGAAAAAATTTGATAGATATGATAATTGGGATGTTCTCCTTTAATATCCGATAAAATTTCAATATCTTTTCCTAGTGAATTTGCATACTTCTGATTCGACTCTATAGCGATATTTAGGATTTTGTTTATTTCCATATATTCTGAGAATCCTTTGTCAGTAATAAGCCTTGAAAGCCCCGCAAGTATTCTTTGATTATCTTTTTTTATCTCGTGGGTCTCCCCAGCAATTCGAAGGGCTATCCGGTCTAAGCTGATATTCGGTTCTGCTTCGTATTCATAGTTAAATATTTCAACATCCTTCAATAAACGATATAAATTATAGGCATCTCGTGTAATCTTTTCACTGTTGATTAATGTCTTTTTTAAATTAAATGATTCCTCATATAAATTAGATATAACGATGGTTAATTGGTCATTTTGCTTTTGTGTTTCTTCTTCTTTTAAACGTGTTTTATAAAGCATTATTAAATTTAAAAAACTAACTACAAAAAAGCTGCGAAAAATAGCTATAATACTAATCTTCTGTATGTCTTCATATGAAGTAATTGAATTAAATGATACATATTGAAATAGTAACTCTCCAAAACTTGCTAAAATATCAAGTGAAACTCCGACTATACCTATTAAAATTGGCTGATTAATATAACGGTTAGCTCTAATGAGATGATAAAGACTGCCAAAGGTAAAGTAGTAAAAAAAGGTTGGGTAGTGCTGTTGAAATGCGTATGAGAAATCATGAAGAAATAAGTCTAAAAAAATACGAAAAACGACAACAGATATTCCTGCTATAATTCCCGATAGAATAGGTGAAAGTTTCTTTCTAGATATAAATAAAAAAAGGAAAAACATCGGCATACCGAAGCTAACACGGAAAAAGTCATTAAATGGATAAAAGTTTAATTCTCCAGCTAAAGGGATCAGGATAACCATATAAAAAAAGGCATACTTATAACTTTTTATAGAGGGAATCAATACTATATCTCCTTATATATGACCATGAAGTAGTTTGGAAATTGTAATTTTATGTCTTATAATAACAAAATATAGTCAGAGTTGCAATTAAATTTATTAAATTCCCAATACCCATCTAAATCAAAAAACACATTATGAATTTTAAAATAGTAAAGTAGAGCCTAAAAGAAGTAGTGCCCAACTATATAAGTTTTACAATTAACTTTGTAATTTACTGTATATTCACGTAGTTCGCAATATACCATAAAGATGTCAAGCGTAGATAATACTTAAATTTGAAAATAGCAGGGAGGTTTTTATTATCAAATCTAATTATAAAGATTCATCTTGAGATAAGTTCAAGCTATCCACTATCTAGAACAATGGTAACTTTTAAAAACTGCAAACTAAATTTCAAGGAGGATATTATGGAGGATAATAAAAATATTTTGAAGAAGCTAGTGTGTCTTGCTGCAATTTTACTCGTGATGTTGATTCCAGTAAGTGATATTTCTGCTCAAACTGAACGGGATTGGATGACTAACGATGAACTTCTCCAAAAGCTAGACGAAATTGAAGCGAATAGCTCCGGAAAAGTTCAGGTGGATGCTGCGGGTCACTCAAAACTTGGAAATCCAATAATGTCTGCCCGTGTTGGTACTGGTGACCAAGTAATACTAATCAACGGCAGTATCCATGGGAATGAAAAAAGTGGTGCTGAGGCAGTTGTAGAGATATTAGACTATCTTGGAACGAGTGATAGCTCATTTGCTCAATCTGTTCGTGACGCGGTTACTATAGTTACCATTCCGCGATTAAACGTAGATGGTCTTGAGATACCGCAAAGACAGAATTTGTATTCGTGGGATGAGGTTGTTTCTGATTATCCGCTTCTAGAAGGTGCTGAACCTGCTTGGTACTATAACCAAAATAATGCTGGATTTGATATCAACCGTGATTTTCATGCTGACTTAGACTATGAGGCAGCAGCGGAAGATTTACCTGGAAGCACGCTGGATTTTGGTTTCTTCCTAACTAAGGAATCTCAACTCCTTAGAGATCTTTACGTGGACCTGCAAAATGAGTTTGGCGTTGTGGAAGCTTTTGTGGATCTTCATCACATGGGAACACCAAAACTCAATATTACAGGTGAGGAAGTTACAATTGCAATAGACCCTCCATCATTGGGACCAGACGATAGCACAAAATATGATGATTATCCATTGGATCGAGACAAATCAAAACGTTATGCGTTAGCTGCAGCTCGTGGGGTAAAGGAATTCTCAGATAAAGAAGAGACAGGTGTCAGTCAGTATGTAGCCTTTCAAGAACGTGACTTTCCTGGACAAGGCAGAAATGCATTCGCACTTAATGGAACAGCAACTGTCCTGTTTGAAATGCCTGGCCAACAACCTCAGTTCGGCTATGATCAAGACCTGGTAGACCGTGTGGAAAACGGATTATGGGGAATAATTTCCCGCATGGCTGATGGTTCTATTGATGATTTAAATGGCGATGATTTCGCTACAGAAATACCAAGGTATTGGACAGACAACACCACTGACATGAGAGATGTTATGGAGCGTTTTACGAGAGAAGGTCAATTTGCAAATGCTAGTGAGGCTCGTTTATTAAATAACCAATTAGCTGCACTGCAAAAATATGAAAAACAAGAAAATGCAGAAAAGATGGTCAAACATTTAAACGGTTTTAAAGTTTTACTTGATCTTCAGCAAGAAAATGGATCAATCGAAAATGAAGCTTACAAAAGACTCAACGAAGATGCCGACCTTTTGCTTGATAGATGGGAATTGAAGCTTACAGGAGACTCATCGCAGATATCAAGACTTCACTGGATAAATGAAAGTCATTTACTAGATTAGTTTACTAGAATACTCATTTGTACGAAGTAATTCTTGTTGGAAATGAGTAATCTTAAATAATAATATAAGGGGGAACTCAAGTAATGAGCATGAAAAGGAAGTTAGGTCTTGGAATAATATCTGCAGTAATAGGCATTTCTATGGTAATTGGGGGGACCTTTGCTTACTTCAGCGATGCGGAAACAACGAATAATACATTTGCAACTGGAACCATTGATCTAGCTGTTGAACCTACAGAAATTGTTAATCTGGATAATTTGAAACCAGGTGACTCGGTAGAAAGATTATTTGAACTTCAAAATAATGGAACGCTCGATGTTGAAAAAGTACTTTTGGAAACAAATTACACAATAAACGATGCCAATAACGATAATACAGAAGACTTTGGAAAACATATCAGAGTAGAATTCTTACAAAATCTCGATCAGATTAAAGAAGTTGTTTTTGAGACTACACTACATGAACTCAAAAATATGTCTCCAGAAGCAGTAGCTGAGAATGCTCTATCACCATTGCTGGAAGAAGATGGGCTAAAGGCAGGAACGTCCGATGACTTTATTGTTAAATTTGAATTTATTGATGATGGACAAGACCAAAATCAATTCCAAGGTGATTCATTAAATCTGGAATGGACATTTAATGCACTACAGGGAGCCGGTGAGGAGAAATAATAAACGAAAACCCGTTATCAAAGAATTTTCTTCGATAACGGGTTATTTAATCGCTGCAATATTTGCCTTCATAACCGATTGCATCAGATAAAGCGCATAATTGTTACCTTCCTTTTCTTCTGAAGCCATGCAGTTTTTTGGGATATGTAAGCGCATTTGATACATATAGGCATCTTTAGCTGTAAATAAAATACATATATCCCCCGCAATTCCCGCAAGGATCAGCTGATGTGTATTCAATTCAGTCAGTAAGGATTGCAGAGGTGTCTGGAAAAAGGCCGAGTGCTGTGGTTTAATTAAGAAGTAATCTTTATCATTAGGTTTTATTTTATCGATAATTTCTTTACTATTTTTATTCGTACACTTGGTAATAATTTTATTAAAGTCAGCTTGCCATAGCCCGTAATGGTCATTGACATAAATAACAGGCAGGTTATTTGCTGCGGCATATTGCTTCAGCTCTATAATGTTTGGCAGGATTTCTTTTGTGTTTTTCAATAATTTATCACCGCCGGGAAAGTTGAAATCATTAATTAGATCAACTAAAATGACTGCAGTATTATCAAGGTTTTGTTGCATAGCAGTACTCCTTTACATGTTTGATGTAATTCATTATTTCCTATTTAACTTTTTTCAAACTTTTAACAGAAATGTTGTGAAGCGATGCAAGATGAAAAATATATGCGAGAAGCGATACTTGAAGCAAAAAAAGCAGGTGAACAAAATGAGGTGCCAATTGGTGCGGTCATTGTCTATCAGGATGAGATTATTGCTAGAGGACATAATCTCCGTGAAACTTCACAAGCAACATTATCTCACGCTGAACTTGTTGCCATAAAAGAGGCAAATAAGAAATTAGGCAGCTGGCGTCTGGAGGATTGCACTTTATATGTTACTTTAGAGCCCTGCCCAATGTGTGCAGGTGCAATTTTACAAGCTCGGATCAAGCGTGTTGTATATGGAGCGGCAGATGTTAAAGCGGGCTGTGCAGGTACATTAATGAATCTCTTGGATGATTCGCGTTTTAATCATCAGGCAGAAGTGAAAAAAAATGTCCTGGAAGCAGAGTGCGCGGGTTTGCTTACTGATTTTTTTAGTGAATTGCGGAAAAGGAAAAAGAAATAAATTTAGGGAAAAAACAAATAAAAACCGCAGAGGTTCTAGCTCCCTCTGCGGTTTTTTACGTCTGCAGAACTATCCTTCTTCACGTTTACCAGATATTAGACGCTTTTCTTGTTCTCATCCTCATCCTTCTCCTCATCGGATATCAAATCATTGGTTGCTTTTTTAAATTCTTTTAATGTGGAACCGGTAGCTTTACCAAGCTCTGGTAACTTAGATGGTCCGAAAATAATCAGTGCCAAAATAACAATCAAAATTAATCCTGGAACACCAATATTGGCTAACATAGAAATTCCACCCTTTCTATTTTTTCTAATCTTGTATACAGAATCAGATTTATTGCGGTAAATCTATCTTAAAATGCAAAAATACTATTGGTTACTGCTCCATAGTCACTTTTGCAGAGTAAACATAAATCTTTTTCGCTTGTGCTTGTGAACGTATCCCCACAGTTAGAACACGTATTGTTATAGATCTCGTGCTGAATGGGTGAGGCAGGTGAAATCATCTGAGTCAAAGAAATCGCTTGTTCCGGGCACACGTCCTGACATAATGAGCAATTTGTACACTGGTCGGCAGAAATAGTGAAATGAGTTTCACTGATTATTAGACAATTTTTCCTGCATAAATTTTCACAGACCCTGCATAATGTACACTTGCTCGTATTCAAGGAAATATCAATAAATTGATGATCTGGATAATATTTAGATAAATCCAGACTTTTGTGATTGAACCGCCATTTAGCTGGGGTCATATCTTTTCCAAGTTGGTTTATATTCTTTTTCCAGCCGAAAAATAATTCTCTTCTGGATATCTTATTGTCATGAATAGGAGCAGCATACGGAAATTTAAGTTGAAAAGGATTTTCTCCAAGTTTTTCAAGAATTTGGTTGGCGCTCTCAACCGCCTCTTCCCACTCTGGACTAATATTCTCTTCCTCGCAAACAATTGTCATAATGCCTTGTTTATAATAAACAAGTAATTCTTTTAGCGTAGGAATTTGATTATCATTGATGATAAGACTGTTATCTCGAATTTCTCGTTTAGGCAGGAACCCTTCTACCGCCTGCACAGGACAACTTGCTACACAGTTTCCGCAGTCAATGCAGCTTTTTGCATGTATTACTGGTTTCCCATCTTCCAGTGAGATTGCTCCCACAGGACAACATTCAAGACATGCTTTGCAGTTGGAACGTGGGCTTTGATGTAGAGAACAATCAGATGAAATATAATAATCATAATCCAGACTTTCCAGCCAGTGACCCAAAAGATTCGTTAATACCATCTTATCTACCTCCGCATGGTATCTATTCAGGCAGCATCATAATAAGGAGGCTGCCTTGCTTCGTTTCTTTTATTTTTAAATTTAGATTCTATCTTGTGATACGTAAATGTGTTCCTCGACAAACTCATTTAACAGTTCTATATCCCAGAGCAATGTACCCCATATCAGTTCAATTAATCCACCATAAAACCCTGCAGTTCCATGTTCCTTTGCATCATTGCAAAGTCCGGGAATCCAAGATAATAAATGGTCGTTAATAAAAGTAATTTGCTCCTTAACACCCGAAGTCTGTTTATCTGGATGGAGTGTGTGTAAATGGCTCGTCAGTTTAGCGATAAATAATAACTGCAGACCGAGGTGATCCTCTGGATGTCTATATTTTCTTGTACTTTCCAAACCATGTTTATTTAATAGCTGTCTCATCTCGATAGTTTTTTGATCGAAAATTGCCTTTTTATTTGAAAAGTAATAGGATTCAATGAGCGGTGCCTTTGGTGTAGCAGTTCCAATAAATAACTCTGTATATTCGACTGCAGCCTTTTCTAATGCTTCTTTTTTTTGCAGCTTTTCTAATCTGGAAGTACACGCAATTAACTGTTTTAAACCAGCTTCCAGTTGTGGGTTAACAGCTTCAGCCGGGAAATTTTCCCAAAAGCTCTGCGTCAGGACTTTATGATTCTCTTCTCCAAACCATTCTAATAAACAGCTTGCAAAGAAATTGTACAGCTCTGTTCTAAAAGTCCAAACATCTGTCCAATGCTTTGTCATCATTAACACTCCCAAATTGTATTTATATCCAAAAATTCTAAAGTCCGTCCATGTGTCGGATCCTTGATATTAGCCATACATGTAGTTTAAGTCCTCTATAGTGGCTGTTCCTGCATCGGTTTGTAATTACTTGACTGTTTAGTGTCTATCTTTTTAGTCTCTGGTTTTACAATAATGAATCGCGTGAGTGCTATAAATAAGAGCACACCAAAGGAAAGGATTCCTATTATTATTGATATCTCAACGATTGTTGGTGAATAGTTCCCAACAGTTGTCCAAATACTGTTGACAACAGCCGGGTCATTGCTTGGAATATATTTACCAGTTGTTACTCCTAATGAACCACCAACGTTTGGGTGCAAAAATGATGAGATTACCAGCCAAATACGTTTACAAAAGACACCAAGGACAATTAATGCTGACGAGAATACGACTAAACCTGTTCGCCGCCGATTTTTCCTGAATAGTAATACCGCAAGAGGTACAACAATTCCCAATATGATTTCACTCCAGAAAAGCGGTGCCATGGAGCCCTTCAGCATCTCATTTAATATAACCATGGTTGATGCTTCCTGTGGATAAAACATGGTTATCAGTTCAGAAAAGATAAAATACGCATCCACAGCTACAAAAACGAAGAGAAGGCCAGCCAGTTTATAAATAAGTGCATTTTCTACGTGAAATACATTCACCTTCCTTAATATGACGAGCACGATGAGCAGTAAAGCCAGTCCCGAGTCTAAAGCAGAAGATACGAATAAGGGAGCCATAATGGCACTATGCCAGCCAGCTCGAGCAATTTGCAGTCCAAAGATCCACGCTGTTACAGAATGAACAAGGATTGCTACTGGAAGTGCGATATAAGACATTGCTCTCATTAATTTCTGATTCGCATTTTTCATCGTCATTAAAATTAAATAGCAGACGTTGATTGCTAAATAGAGCGAAATGACAATTACGTCCCACATAAGTGGGGATTTAAATTGTCCGTGTAAAATTAAGTTTAGCATTCGGAATGGACTTCCTAAATCCACTGCGATAAAAACCATTGCTAAAATTACACAAACTGTCGATAGAATCGTAGCTGGTTTTGCTACTACTTTAAACGATGGAATATTAAAAACGGTAGCGGAGGATGATACGATTAGTCCTCCAGCTGACAAACCGATAAAAAACATAAACATGATAATATATAATCCCCAGGAAACGACGTTATTCATTCCTGTTACAGTAAGCCCATTTGCAAGTTGATACACTAGGGAACCTGCTCCAACGAGCATGAAAATAACGAGCACAGCGATTGTAATATTAAATGAGACTGATCTGGACATATTAGATTCCTCCATTTAAGCCGACATAATAAACACTCGGTTTTGTACCTTTTTCCGCCAATAATACTTCTGCATCATTTTCACGGATATAACGGGAAAGAATACTTTCTGGGTCATCCAAGTCTCCAAAAATTCTCGCTTCTGCCGGGCAAGTTTGAACACATCTTGGGACATGTCCTTCGTCTGTTAGTTCCGCACATAAGGAACATTTCTCTACTACCCCTACTTTACGCTCCGGTACGCGTGGGTCTCCGTATTGAAAATTTGGATTTTGAACCGCTTCTTCCCATCTGAATACACGCACGTTATATGGGCAAGCAGCCATGCAGTAACGGCACCCGATACAGCGGTCATAGTCAATTAGTACTCTTCCATTTTCATCTTTATATGTTGCTTCCACTGGACAAACTTTTACACATGGAGCATTTTCACAATGCTGACAGGAAACCGGTACATATTGCTTAGATACGTTCGGATATTCTCCTTTTACACCGTCTAATCCCTCTTCGCTATCAGTCAGTATCCGATTCCAAAGCATTCCCATCGGAACATTATTTTGCATCTTACAAGCAAGTGCACAAGTGTGACACCCGATACAACGATTTAAATCAACAGCCATTCCCATTCTTGTCATTATCATACTGCCTCCTTTTATACCTTAGTTATTTCAACTAATGTGTCATTAAATGGAATAACAGGTCCGTTTCGTAAGCCATATTGCCGTTCCATAAAGTGGTCGTTAGTTAAGGTTTGCAAGTTTCCTTCAATCATATGCTTGGTCCACCAGCCTTCATGCATTCTGACAACTCCTGGCCGCATCGCCTCAGTCAGTTTACATTCTGCTTTCATATTCCCTCGGTCGTTAACGACTTCAACGATATCCCCTGTTTTCAATCCCCGTGATTTCGCATCTTTTGGGTTAATCTCCATTTTCGGTCTGCCATCCAGTTGTCTGATCCAATCGACATTCGTAAACTGTGAATGCACGTGGTAACGAGAGCGTGATTGAACAAATTGCAATGGATATTTTATCTTTAACGGGTTATTATCAGCAATTTCGTGCGGATCTTCATAATTCGGAAGCTCCTGACCAAATTCTAAGAAAGATTCCGTGTACAGTTCAAGTTTCCCTGTAGGAGTGCCGTATACTTGGTCCATATAGCTGCGATAAGGTTCTTTCGGAGCATTTAATCGCATCGTAAAGTTGTTCTCTATTAAGCTATCTACTGTAATTCCATCTAATGCAGGATCACCGGAATCCAGCTTATGTTCAATCCAGTCTCT
The DNA here is from genome assembly GCA_032085455.1 of Oceanobacillus sp. Lineage (GTDB taxonomy): Bacteria > Bacillota > Bacilli > Bacillales > Amphibacillaceae > Oceanobacillus. The sequence goes on along the minus strand of DAMDKS010000004.1, from coordinate 28,826 downwards.
TGGCGTTTTTGGAAGATATTTATCTAATCCAAACTTAGCGAGTAACTCTTTTTCAATTTGGAAATCAGATTTACTTTCGAATAAAGGATCAAGTACTTTTTCTGCTAATAATACGTGGGAACGGTTGATTTGCATATTGGTAATATCATATTCACTCTCAAATGCTGTACTTGCTGGGAGAACAATATCAGCATAATCTGCACTTGGATTATGGTAAGGATCGATCGTTACGAGGAAATCTAAGGAGTCAATCCATTCCTCTGTTTTCTTCATATTCGCAAAGTGCTGTTGCAATGTATTTCCAACGTTTATAACAGCTCTTACTGAACCTTCTCCTTTTCTGAAATCAGATGTCGGTACTTCGACTGGTGTTTCTTTAAATTCTTCTGGAAGTGGCCAAGTGTTTAGTTCTGCAGACCATGTTGAAGCATGATGCGTAACAGCACCGACTCCACCACCAACACGGCCAAAGTTTCCAGTTAGTGAACCAAGAATCCCTCCAGCATGCCCCACGATATCAGAGTTTGTAAGCTTGTCTATCCCGCCAAATCCCCAGCCAATCACTGCAGGACCGCGTGTTGCGTAGTCTTTCGCCAGCTGATAAATGACATCTTCTTCAATCTCTGTCATTTCAGATGCCCAGCTTAATGTGTATTGTTTTTGATTTTCTTTAATTTTTGTGAATACGGTTTTTACTTTTACACCATTGACTGTGTACGCACCTTCTAAAGCGGGCTCTGTATCTTTTTCATTAAATGGTTTTGCCGAATTACTTTTCTTGTCCCAAATTAATTGCGGATTTTTCTTGACATCTTCGTCATCATTGTTATGTAAACGAAGCAATTTGCCGTTATCCTCTCTTACTAGAAACGGAGATGTTGTATTGTCTGTTAAATAATCTTCTTGATACCATTCATTATCTAGAATGATACTGATCATTCCGAGTAACAAAGCGCCATCGGAACCAGGTTTAACTCCAATCCACTCGTCGGATTTGGAAGCAGTTGTTGTATAAACCGGGTCAATTGTAATTATTTTCGCTCCCGCTTCCTTTGCATTCATAAAGAACTTGGAATCTGTAATCGTCGTTTCAAGCGGATTCGCACCAAGTATGATAATTGTTGATGAGTTTACCCAATCCGTAATTTCATTTTGCATGTACGTATAAACGTCATCGCCACCAAGACATTTAAGCAACCCATTGGAGAGACCAACGTCAATCCCTTGTTCGATTACCCATTGTGTTTTTAATAAGTGACTTAAAAATTTATAATCGTGCTCGACTCCAGACGACATACTTATTAAGATGGACTCATTACCGTATTGTTCAATGAGTGATTTCAATTTGTCCGCAATTATCGTAAGTGCTTCGTCCCAGCTAATTGGAACAAACTTACCTTCTCCTCTTTTACCGACACGCTTCAATGGGGTTTGAATCCGATCTGGGCTATAAATACGTTCAATTTCACTAACCCCTCTTAAGCAGATTGTAGAGAATTTTGGATCCGCCCATGTATTTGGCTCAATTAAGGACAATTTTCCGTCTCGAACATGACATATAAAAGCGCAACGACCACCACAGTTCGGTGTATGGTACGTGAATTTCTTTACATCTTCAATTTGTTCATTACTTGCAGAGGTAGATTGAAACCACTTACGTGAAGCCACGGGACCAGCTAAGCCCAACGCTGCTGTTCCAGCTATACCCGATTTAATAAAAATTCTTCTCGAGATCTTCATATAGAATCCTCCATTCACCCTAATGTTAAAAGTTTGCGATTCTTCTTTCGCATTGCTATCTATACCTACTTATATATCTAGATAATCTTTAGTATAGATTAGTAGAGATATAAATCTCTGTAACATTGTTCACAGCTGGAAGAGTATTCACTTTTATGTCATGTAATTGTCGGGAAATTGTCATCCTACTTGTGGCTTAAGAAAAAGGAATTAAATGAATAGTGGGAAAAATCATAGAACACTTGTAAACGGAGGTAATTATAAGGTGATTTCGCTGTATGAAAGGATGATATGGAAACGAATCGAGTGGATATGAAAGTAATTCAGGTCGTTAAGCTGGAATTTCGTTAGTGTCAATGAGGGAGTATCGCAGACAGGCGAGAGGGAGCACATATATGGAGAAGTGGACTCGGTTATCAGTATAGCAAATGATACTTTAACTATGTTTATCTTTCAAATAACCGTGTCCACTGGATTTCTATATAAAAGTAAAAAGCAATTGTTTTACTTCAAAAGTAATTCAATTAATATTACAGACTTCTATAGGACAGTCTCCGCAATTGTTTTCCCTTTTTAAGTATTCAATATCCTTAATCAGTATGTTACCAGATGGGACAGTCTCTAAAACATTTTTTATTCGAAGTTCGCCGAGCATGCGATTTGTATATTCTCTGGTTGCGCCGCAAAGGTCGGCAATGTCCTGATCTTTAAAATCGGAATTGATTAAAATCCCATCTTTGTGTTCGATGCCATAACTGTTAGTTAAGCGGATGAGTGTTGAGTATAGTGCACCTTTTTTTCCATTTAGCAGCAAATCATTTAATTTATGCTGATTTTTTTGCATATGGCTGCCACACCATTTTATTAGTTCCATTACCAATGAATGGTTAACGCTCAATTCCTGATACAATTGTTTAATATTTACACAAATGACCTCTCCAGACTCAATAATTTGAGCGTTTAATAAGTACTTAGGTTCTTCGGTATAAAGTGATTGTTCACCGACAATATCATCTGCTTTGCATATCCTTAATGTTATTCCTTTGCCATCAGTAGCCATCGTGCTTATTTTGATAAGACCTGATTTAATTAGATAGATTTCCTCCGCATCCATCTCTGATCTAAAAAGAAATGTATCTTGCTCAATACGCCGAGATGTACCAAGGGATGTCAAAAACTGACGCAAATTATCGGATAGGGATGATGTCTGATTATTACGTTCTGCAATCATTTTATATAAGATAGGAACCCCTCCTCTAAATTCATTTCTTATTTCTATTCCGAAATTTTTAACTATATACTTTTTTATAATGTTCATGCTTTTGTTTAAAGGTTCACACGGCTCACATTCAAAAAATCAATTGTTTTCCTCTTTTTTACCATACCATACTCTAATTTAAATATTGGAATCGATTATTAATTGTAAAAAAGTTGACAAGATGCGAAAGAGTTCACAATAATGTCGAATAAAACAGTATAGCGGGACTTACTGCCACACAAAAAACAACCCAAGTCTATTATAAAAAAAGAAGAATTGGGTCATTATTTACGATAAATTATATCAACTCGACCTTTTCTCAAATGCCATTTCAGGTTCTTTTCTTCCTTTTAAATAGTTCCATGCAAAAATTGCAAAAATAATCACGTAGCCAATCATGTCTGTTATAAGCTCCGGAACAATCAGGAGCAAGGAGCCGGCTCCGAGAATCATTCGAGTAATGACACCTAAATTTGTCCTAATATATCCTTCCACCGCAGCGCTAATTGCAATGACAGCTATGGCGGAACTGACTGTGACAAGGAGGATATCCATCACCGCTGCAAAAGGAAATTCTGTTGCATTTACAGGCAATCCAGTTGGGTTAATCAAAAGCATTGCAGGTTCATAAACAAAGATAAACGGAACGATGAATCCTGCTATCGACAGTCTTAGTGAGATAAACCCGGTCCGCATCGGATCTCCTCCTGCAAGACCCGCTCCGGCAAAGGATGCAAGTGCAACAGGTGGGGTAATATTAGCAAAGATTCCAAAGTAGAATACAAACAAGTGTGCAATAAGAACTGGAATGCCGAATTCCGCGAGTGCAGGAGCAGCCATGGTTGCTGTAATAATATAAGCTGGAATCGAAGGCAGTCCCATTCCCAACACAATCGAAGCAAGCATGGTGAGAATTAATGTAAGCATAAGAGAACCTGCACCAAGGCTAGTGATTGCAGACGTCAATGTCGCTCCGAAGCTCGTCAGGTTTACTACACCGATTACCACACCGACAACTCCACAAGCGATGATTGTTGATAATGATTGTCTTGTTCCCGTTTCCAATGCTTCGAAAATATCTTTAATTGACATTCTCGTATGTTTTCTAAACCAAGATACAATCACTGTAATCACGATGGTATAAAATGCTGAGAATGATACCGGAAGACCGTAGAAGAGCATTGCAATCAAACAAATCACTGTAATCAGTAAATGCCAGCCATTTTTTAATACCTTTTTCAACTCCGGCAGATCTGCTTTCGGTAATCCTTTCAAGTTTGCTCGTCCTGCCCGGTAGTGAACTTGCATAATGCTGCTCAAAAAGAACAACAGCGCTGGAATTAAAGCTGCTAAGGCAATTGTGCCGTACGAGATTCCAGTTGTTTCTGCCATGATAAAAGCACTCGCCCCCATAACTGGGGGTAAAATTTGTCCGCCAATAGAAGAGCTTGCTTCAACCGCTCCGGAGAAGTTTTTGTCATAGCCAATTTTTTTCATTAATGGAATCGTAAAGGCACCAGTACTAACTACGTTCCCGACCGCTGAACCGTTAATCGATCCCATAAAGGCACTCGATATAACAGCAACTTTTGCTGGGCCCCCTTGTTTATGACCTGCTAGCGCAAGTGCCAGGTCATTGAAAAACTGACCCATTCCTGATTTTGCAAGAAATGCTCCAAATAAAATGAACAGAAAGATAAATTGAACCGAAGCACCAATTGCTGTTGAAAAGAGTCCTTCTGTTTTAATATAAAGTTGACCAAAGATATCTCCTAAATCAAATGGTCTTGTTAAAAGCATTCGCGGCAGCCAGTCTTGATGACTAAAGAAGGGGTAGGCTAGAAATAACATGGCCAAAATTGGTAAAACCCATCCTGTAACCCGGCGCGCCGCTTCAAAGACTAAAATGACAGTCATCATCGCCATGATAATATCCGTTGTATTGGCAATTCCGCCACGTGTTGTAACAAGATCAGAGTAAACAACAAATAAGTAGACACAGGAAGCAACACTCAGTCCAACGAGAATCCAATCATAGAACGGTATCTTCGTGCGATTTTGTTTTTTGAATGCCGGATAGAGTAAAAATACGAGAGCAAGTCCACCCATTAGGTGAAGATTTCGCTGCAAAAGTGTTGCTAGTGGATTAAATGTTACATATAAATGGAAAATAGCAAAGGAAATTGCCAGGAGTGAAATACCCCACATAATAACCTTATTATTTACCTTCCGCACATTCGATTCCAAGTCAAACTTTTCTAATACTTGCTGAACTTGTTTATCTGGAATTTCAGCAGATGCTGTTGGCTGTTTTTCGTTATTCATAATCTCCCCCCCATGTATTCCCAAATAAATACAGAACGTGCCTTGATACGAATGTTCTCGTGATTGTTAAAATAATGATGCAAAGGAATTTTACGTTTATCCACGTATATTGATAAATCAACATATTTGGATACTGTTACATTTAATTCATCATAGGTCATATCCATTTCCATACGGATAAAACCATTTTTAGTCGTTGTTTTTTCGACTTCATATGGAGTGCCAGCACCAAAAGTTTTAAAGTATGTTTCTACTAATACAATTTCCTGCTTTTCTCGTTGATAGCTTTCAAACCATTCTTCCTTTTCAATGGAATGAATCCATCCTAATGTAAATGCGTTATGTTTAAGATAGTAAGTGTTATCGCTTCCCTTTATTTCTATGACAGGCAATCGGAAAAGAAGAAGAAAAAAGAGCACGATAAGAAACGCGCTCCCTATCCAGATTCTTTTCTTATTCTTCATTAAAATATTTTTCAGCTCCTGGATGCAGTGGCGCGATGAGTCCTTCCTGAGCCATATCTAATGCTATATCTGACGCTGCCTGATGTGAATTGGCTAATTGATCCAGATTTTCAAAGAAGGACTTTGTTAGTTCATAAACGTCATCCTCACTTAAATCTTCACGTACAACGAGCGCATTCGGAACAGCAGCTGTTGAGACAGCTTCAGCATTCTCATACATATCAGCTGGAATTTCAAATGGAATAAAATATGGGTGTTCCTCCGCAATCTTCGCAACCTTCTCCGCATCTACTGTTACTAAGTTAATATCGAGTGTTTCAGACAGTTCTAATACAGATGCATTTGGAAGACCGCTCGTTAAAAATGCAGCGTCAATCGTTCCGCCGGATAAGCCATCAGCTGCCTCAGCATAGCCAAGGTAGTCTACTTGGAAGTCGTCGTATGTAATGTCATGGCCATCAAGCAGTGCACGCGCATTTATTTCCACTCCAGATCCTTGGTCACCGACAGCAACACGCTTACCAGCTAAATCCTCAATTGCTTCAATTCCTGCATCTGCTCTTGCAACAATTTGAACTACATTCGGATAGAGATTCGCAATTTGTGTGATGCCCTCTAGCGGCTCAGAAAAACTTTCCTCTCCATTTAAGGCTTGACTTAGCGCATCATTCATGACAAATGCCATTTCCACTTTTTCCTCTGCCATCAGATTTAAATTCTCAGCGGATGCGCCTGTTGTTTGTGTACGGGAATTGACATCATAAATTGATGTATAAATATCCGCCAGTGTTGTACCGATAATATTATATGGACCAGACGCCCCACCAGTGGCGATGGTCACAATATTTGCTTCAAGCTCGGCAGAATTACCATTTCCACCATCATCATTCGCGGCATTGCCCCCCTTATCGCCACCACAGGCTGCAAGAACGATTGATAAGATACCAAGCATGAGCAACCCAATCCATGTTTTTTTCATTTTTAAACTCCTTTCCTCATTTTTAATCAATAAAGCTTTTTTATTATAATGTATTATTAATATTTCGAATTATAACGGATTGCTCCATTTACATATTTTAACTTATTCGCTTCCACCTTTGTTCTTGCGTAGGAAATTATAAAATTTGGGGGCTGTGTATGACTAATTTTCCCGGAACAGCGACGTTTGGGAAGCGCTAAAGCTAAGCAAGCTTCACACTTCTCCACAAGGCGGCGAAGCTTGTACGTTACTGGACGGGCGCTTCCACCTTTGTTCTTGCAATTTATCTCTAAAATCGTTATAATGATTAATGCCGTGCTAAGCGGGGAGGTAGCGGTGCCCTGTACTCGCAATCCGCTATAGCGAGGCCGAATTCCCATCTGAGGTATGACGACTGTATGGTCTGCCTTAGTGGATTGGTGTTGATGTTTAGGTCCTGCGCAACAGGAACCCACGAACCCTGTCAGGTCCGGAAGGAAGCAGCAGTAAGTGGACATTCTTGTGTGCCGCAGGGAAGCCTAGGCTGAGCCATGAAGCTAAGAAGCGCGTATGGACGCTGTATCGAAGCTGGGTGCACGGTATACATAAGCTATATAGAAAAGGCCGGAGAACAATGTCCGGTCTTTTTTGCTAGAATAGGAAATTATAAAATTTGAGGGCTGTATATAACTAATTTTCCCGGGGGAGCCGCATCTGTGAAGTGCTAAAGCGTGCAGATTTTTTGTTTTGATGGGGAAAGTTTTAGTACAGTCCCAAGCTTCACACTTCTCCACTATGATAGAGAAGACTTGCTGAATGAAGTGAAAGTGGGAATCGCAGGCAACGACCGTCCCTTATCGTGTTTATCTCCGCTATGAAGGCTAGCTTGTACGTTGTTAAAACAAGGGGACGCGCGGATTCGACAAAAAGGCGCGCACTATTGCGGGTTTGCCGCGCATGAAATGACCGAACCCGCGCGTCAAATGGCTATACCCGCGCATACATGGTGGTCATGCGCGGGTAATCCCGTTTCATGCGCGGGCAACCCCGTTTCACGCGCGGGCAGTTCCAATTCATGCGCGGGCAACTCACAATCCATGCGCGCCTAACTAGCCCCCGCGCACTACCAAGTTTTTCTAATCGAATCCTCCTACCCTACTTTGTTCTGATAATTTTCATTTCTGACTTAGTTTTTAAAAATGTTGTTTCTCTTCGGTTCACATTGAACCCATAAATCGGGTATAATTAGAAATAGACTGTAGAGGAGAATCTTATTATGGGCTATCAAGCTTTATATCGCGTTTGGCGTCCAAGAACCTTTGAAGACGTCGTTGGACAAACACATATTACACGAACATTGAAGAATGCTATTTTGCAGCAAAAGTTTTCTCATGCTTATTTATTCACTGGGCCGCGTGGTACAGGGAAGACAAGTGCAGCAAAGATTTTTGCCAAAGCAATTAACTGTGAGAAAAACCCTGTGGCAGAGCCTTGTAATACATGTGATGCTTGCCGGGGAATTCAGGATGGTTCCATTTCGGATATTATTGAGATTGATGCTGCATCAAACACAAGTGTAGATGACATACGGGAAATTCGTGATAAGGTGAAATACGCACCAAGTGTTGTTCCTTATAAGGTTTATATTATTGATGAGGTTCATATGATCTCTGTCAATGCGTTTAATGCTTTGTTAAAAACCTTGGAGGAGCCTCCAAAGCATGTCGTATTTATCTTGGCTACGACAGAGCCGCATAAAATTCCATTAACAATTATTTCCCGGTGTCAGCGATTCGACTTCAAGCCGATTTCGAATCAGGCAATCATCAGTCGTATGAAAACAATTATTGAATCTGACCATCTTCAAGTTTCAGATGAGGCTTTAAATACAATCGCAATGACTGCTGAAGGCGGAATGCGTGATGCGCTAAGTATTTTAGACCAAGCGATTTCTTACAGTGGTGAAGAGATTAGTCTGGAGGATGTACTTGCTGTAACTGGTGGCGTTTCCCAAAGTGTGCTGACAGAAATTGCTAAAGCAATGTATGAAAAAGACGTACAGCATGCAATCGAACGATTAGATACCATTATTCAGCGAGGAAAGGATCCTGGGCGTTTTGTTTATGATCTGATTTATTTCATGCGGGATTTATTGTTATTCAAAAGTACACCGAATCTGGAGGGAATGCTGGAACGAGCCAGGCCAGACGAAGATTTTCGCACACTAGCTGAAACCGTAACGGCTGAATGGATTCAAGACGCAATTATGAAATTAAATGCCTGTCAGCAGGAAATAAAATGGACGAATAGCCCAAAGGTATTTATTGAAATTGCGATATTAACGATAACGAATCGCTATGATTCAGCTGTAAACGATACTGCTTCAGCAATTGAAGAAGATGAACTTCTTCGTATCACGCAAAAAATGGCTAATCTGGAGAAGGAATTAACACGCTTGAAGGAAAACCCTCCAGCTGGGAATAGCCAGCCTGTTATGCAGCGCGAACAAAGACGACCACAGCAGCGTTCATTAAAAAGTGGCTTTAAAGTACCGGTTGAGCAAATCCGGGAAGTTCTGAAACAAGCTGAAAAACAAGAGTTGAAGCTGGTACAAGGAAATTGGGCAGGCTTTTTAGACAGATTAAAAACAACCAATGCACCAGCCCACGCTACAATAATCGATAGTAAGCCAGCTGCAGCATCAAAAGCTTCCCTGGTTGTAGCGTTTAAATACGAGATTCACTGTTCCCTTTTTATGGATAATCGTGAACTTATCGAATCTGTACTGGCGAATGTACTTGGGAAAAACCTGCAGATTATTCCCATCCCTGAAAATGATTGGACGAAGCTGCGAACTGAATTTATCCGTTCTCAAGACATGCCAACAGAAAAGAAAGAGACGGCAGAGGATCCGCTTGTCGAAGAAGCAAGGAAGCTTGTTGGTGATGATTTATTAGAAATTCAGGAATAGCACTTATATAATATATAAAATTTTAAAAACAAATTAAAGGAGGTATTTCCATGAAGGGAAATATGAATAATATGATGAGACAAATGCAGAAAATGCAAAAGAAAATGATGAAAGCACAGGACGAACTGCATGAAATGACATTTGAAGCGTCTAGCGGCGGTGGAATGGTAACCGTAAGTGCGAATGGAAAAAAGGAAATCATTGATATAGAGATTAAAGAGGAAGTTGTAGATCCAGATGATATCGAAATGCTGCAAGACCTGATTCTTGCTGCTACGAATGATGTATTGAACCAAGTAGATGAGAAGACAAATGCAACAATGGGACAATTTACAAAAGGCTTAAATATGCCGGGAATGTTCTAATTGGAAAAAATGGACAGTTGGCTAAGCGCCTGTTTTAAATAACAGGTACTTAAGCCTTTGCGTTTAGGAGGCATATTTAATGTACTATCCAGAACCGATTTCTAAGCTGATTGACAGCTTTACGAAATTGCCGGGGATTGGCCCGAAAACTGCTGTCCGTCTGGCTTTTTTTGTTTTAAATATGAAAGATGATGATGTCTTAAATTTTGCGAATGCATTAGTAAATGCCAAAAGAGAGCTGACGCATTGCAGTATTTGTGGTCATATTACCGATAAAGATGTCTGTGCAGTTTGTTCTGATCCTCATCGGGATAGTTCGATTATTTGTGTTGTTGAGGATCCAAAAGATGTCATTGCAATGGAAAAAATGAAAGAATTTAATGGGAAATACCATGTTCTTCATGGCGCTATTTCACCAATGGACGGCATTGGGCCGGAAGATATTAATGTGCCGGATTTATTAAATCGTTTAAAGGATGATGAAGTAAAGGAAATCATTCTTGCAACGAACGCTAACATTGAAGGTGAAGCAACAGCAATGTATATCTCTCGATTAGTAAAACCATCGGGAATTCGTACAACTAGAATCGCCCATGGACTTCCGGTTGGCGGTGACTTAGAGTATGCTGATGAAGTAACCTTATCACGTGCTTTAGAGGGCAGAAGAGATTTGTAGGTGCTATTCAAAATGAAAAATGTATCCTTCTTTTTGAATAGACACTTGTAGGAGTTAGGTGGAGAGCATGGCTAGAAAATTGAAGAAGCAGCAAATAGATAATGAACTTTTAGATGCGATATTTACGCTTGAAAGAGAATGGAAGCAAGTTCAAGCAATTGGTGCGCAGAGTGTTGAGCGTACACAAGAAAGTATATATTATGAAAAACTGGCACAGGCAAGATATTTATATTTATTAAAAGTAGCAAGGCGTCGCAATATTAGTGCTCCGTATAGATAAATTTAATGAAAGGCTAAGGTGAAAAGCTTAGTCTTTTTTTCTTTTTCCCACATATATATTACTAGATAAAGTTTGGTCGAGTTATTATATTGGGAAGGAGTGTATGTGTTGAGTGCAACGACAATCATTCTTATAATGATTTCTATTATTGTGCTGCTCTTAATTATAGGTGCACCGCTAAAACCGATGAAATTTGTTGGACAAACCACTGTGAAGCTAGTGATTGGTGTTTTACTATTATTTTTCTTAAATATATTTGGTGCGAACTTTGGCCTTCATATTCCGATTAACTTGTTCACTGCACTCGTTACAGGGTTGCTTGGCGTTTTTGGAGTAGCATCTCTTGTCGCTATTCATCTGTTTATCTTGTAAAAAAAATCCCCCTTCCATGTATATTTTCTATTAGACTGGGAAATACTACTTCCATGGAGGTGGGGAAATGAAGCAAACAAGACCTGCTCAGTATTGTACGATTTGTGAGGAAGAGAAGGAACAAGGCATTCATTTGCATACGCTTTTTATCTGTAAGGATTGTGAATACAATATGATTCATACAGAACCACATGAAGCTAAGTACCGTTATTATATTAAAAAGTTAAAAAATATGAATCAGCCACAGCTATTTTCCTAGAGTCTTTGCTTGCAAAGACTTTTATTTTTGGGAAAAATAGTATCATAATGTGGTGCATTAGTGACCGAACATACTTAATTTCGTCAAACTTGATCGTTAATAAAGCGTCTTAGTGACCGAAAGTACTTAATTTCGCCTAACTTGGTCGCTAATATACTTCCCCAGTGCCCGTACATTACAGTCAAATACTTTTAATCTCTATTCATGCGTATCTCATTCGATGCGCGGATTTTTGTCGAATCCACTTGCCCTTACTCCCTTGTTTGCTATCTTTGGACTATAGACTTTCAGGCGAAATGGGAGATGACTTATCGTACGCCTGTGCAGGAAGTCTCAAGTCTGTACGTCTCTAAATCGTCGTTTTCGCTTTTGATTCTATGTTAAAATAAAAGAAAACATTCAAGGGAATTGAATATATGATGAATCAGAGGAATATACCTATTTTACATATGCTTGATGCTTTTCAAAAGAAGCATCCAATATCGTTTCATGTACCTGGTCATAAAAATGGACAAGTTTTTCCTGAGGAAGCTGCTGCTTATTTTAAAGAAATATTGAAGCTGGATATGACAGAACTTCCTGGACTGGATGATTTACATGCACCAGAAGGACCAATAACTGAAGCGGAGCAGCTTACGAGTGATTTTTTTAAGTCAGATCATAGCTTTTTTCTTGTGGGGGGGAGTACCGTAGGCAATCTTGCAATGATTCTAGCAGCTTGCAAAGAGGGGGATCAGGTCCTTGTTCAGCGAAATAGTCATAAATCAATCATAAATGGACTCGAGCTGGCAGGGGCTCATCCCATTTTTCTAACACCAGTATTTGATACAACAGTCCAGCGCTTTACAAATCCGTCCTTTGAAACATTGAAAGAAGCACTTGAGAAGTATCCCGATGCAAAGGCGGTTATTTTAACGTACCCGGATTATTTTGGAAAAACCTATGAAATCGAGAACATGATTGAACTGACACATCGCTATCAGATTCCGATTCTTGTAGATGAGGCGCATGGGGTGCATTTCTCTTTAGGGGAGCCGTTCCCAGCGCCAGCTTTAGCATTAGGGGCAGATGTTGTTGTTCACTCTGCGCACAAGATGGCACCAGCCATGACAATGGCCTCCTACCTGCATGTGAAATCCGATTATCTTACAAAAGAAAGTATTGCCTATTATTTACAGATGCTGCAGTCAAGCAGTCCTTCTTATCCATTGATGGCTTCCTTAGATATTGCCCGGTTTTTTCTTGCAGGACAAACTCGTGCAACCATTAATCAGACGCTGGTAAATGCTGCGAAAGTAAGAGCATTATTTGCTGATAGTGAGGACTGGGAGATTATACCCGCAGAGGATCCATTAAAAATTACAATACAAGCAGCTCAAGGCAGGTCTGCCAAGATGATTGCAGGTCTATTTGAGAAACAGGGAATTTATCCAGAGCTTGCTGCAGACAGACAAATTTTATTTATTCTTGGACTGAGCCCTTATACAGAATGGGAGTCATTGAAAAAAGTATTAAAAACCGTTAAGGAAAAATTAAAAAACGAGCGAAATCATGCTACAATAGAGATAGCAAACTATTTTACAGGTAATATGCAAGTCTTAGCCTTGTCTTACAGAGAAATGCAAGGGTTGGAACAGCGTCTCATCCCATTTCAGGAAAGTGTTGGACATATCGCGGCAGAATCTGTTATACCGTATCCTCCAGGGATTCCTTTTATATTAAAAGGAGAAGCCATTACACAGCACCATATTCAGGCAATTGAGCAATGGATGGCGCAGGGTGTAAGAATCCAACAACGCAAACAGGGCATTCAAGTATTTAGCAGCTAATGAAGGAGATAGAGACGTGAACGGAACTTTTATTACAATTGAAGGTGTTGAAGGTGCTGGAAAAACAACCGTTCTTCACGCTTTAACAGATAGATTAACGAAGCTGGGCTATGAAGTAGTAACAACCCGTGAGCCAGGGGGGATTGATATTGCAGAGCAAATCCGCAATATTATCCTGGACCAGAAAAATGTAACAATGGAAGAGCGAACAGAAGCATTGCTATATGCTGCGGCAAGAAGGCAGCATCTTGTTGAAAAGGTTTTACCTCTATTAGAAGCAGGCAAGATTGTGCTTTGTGATCGTTTTATCGATAGCAGTCTCGCCTATCAAGGTCATGCAAGAGGCTTAGGAATGGATGAAGTCTATCAAGTGAATCAATTTGCAATTAAGGATCTGATGCCAGGGTTGACTTTGCTGTTTGATATCGATCCATTGAAGGGTTTAGAACGAATTTCATCGAATAAGGATAGAGAACGGAACCGTTTGGATTTAGAGAATCTTGATTTTCACAAACGAGTTTATGAAGGCTATCAGTTGCTTATAGAACAATTTCCGGAACGTATTCAACGAATAAATGCAGATCAGCCGTTTGAAATGGTCGAATCGACTGCATTAAATATCATTTTAACTTATTTAAATAAGGAAAATGAAGGGAGAACGGACAAGTGAAATTAATTATGGCGGTTATTCAAGATAAGGATTCAACACGACTTATTAATGCGTTTGGTGAGGGAAACTTTCAGACAACGAAACTGGCTTCTACGGGAGGATTTTTAAAGGAAGGGAATACCACGTTAATGGTTGGCTGTAATGATGAAAAGGTTGATGACGCATTACAAATTATTAAAGAAAATTGCTCGCAGCGTGAGCAAATGGTTGCGCCAATTTCACCAATGGGCGGCAGTGCGGATTCTTATATTCCAAAGCCTGTTAAAGTGGAAGTTGGCGGCGCGACGGTATTTATTCTGCCGATTGAGTCATTTGTACAATTTTAATTTAGATTTTCCTTAAAAAGTGAGCTGGAAGGAGTGAAGATTCGATGAAAATCAGCAATGAAATGCAATCACAGTCAGATGTTAAAATTAACAGACAAACAGCAATCGAATCACAATCCTTCCAGAAGCTCGTTCAATCTCAAACACAGCAGTTAAAGCAACAAGAATTGGAACAATTAATTAAAGATATTTCGCTGCAAGGTACAAAACTTGCGCGGTACAGGTCATTACGTGAATTAGCAAAATTTAAACGCATGATTAAAGGTTTTTTACAGGAAACCGTTTCAGGTGGCTATCAGCTGCAGAAATCACATACTTTCAGCTTCGACGGCAGCAGCCGCAAGCTTGCAATTATAAAAGAAATTGATGAAAAACTATTAGAATTAACAGAAGAAATTATGAATCAGGAAAGAAAGACAGTAGACATTCTTGGACTCATTGGGGAGATTAAGGGTCTGCTGATTAATATATATACGTAAAAGAATGGAAGGGTACTTATGCATACATGGTCTGAGGCTGCAGAAATACAGCCATTAGCTAGTAAAATCATAACAAATAGTATGAAAAAGGGCCGCGTTTCACATGCGTATTTACTTCAGGGAGAACGGGGAACAGGGAAAGAAGCAATCGCACGCTTAATGGCAAAGAGCCTCTTTTGTACAGCGCTGCAAGGTATTGAGCCCTGTAACGAATGTAATAATTGCAAACGAATCTCTTCTGGCAACCATCCGGACGTGCATTGGATTGAGCCAGAGGGTTTATCGATAACCAAGGAACAGGTGAGTCACCTGCAAAAGGAATTTTCTTACTCGGGTATGGAATCCAATAAAAAGGTTTATGTAATTAAAGATGCCGACAAAATGACGGTTAATGCTGCAAATAGTTTGTTGAAGTTTTTAGAAGAACCTAGTAAACAAACAACAGCAATGATGCTGACGGAAAATAGTGGTTCGATTATACCGACAATCCGTTCGCGCTGTCAGGTAATTGATATGCAGCCGCTTCATCCGGTTCATTTTCAAAAACAGCTTATCGCTGAAGGAATGAAAGAGTCAGATGCAATCTTGATGAGTGCACTTACGAACAGTTTAGATGATGCTTTCGAGCGAGTAAGAGATGAGTGGTTTGCCGAAGCTAGAACGCGAGTGTTACAATTAATAGAAATGCTTGTAGCTCGTTCAGAGAATGCCTATTTGTATCTTCACAGTCATTGGCTCACGCATTTAAAAGATAGAAAACAACAGGATCAGGGACTTGATTTATTATTACTCGCACTGCGGGATGTGCTTTATTATCATATAGGTAATGAAGCAAATATGACTATTTTTAAAACAGGTGATGAACGCTTGGAAAAAGCCGCAATGGCATTTTCTCAGGAACGTCTATCAGATATATTGAATTTGATTTTACAGGCGAAACGAAAGATGAAGCAAAATGTTCAGCCTACGCTAGTAATGGAGCAGTTAGTTCTGCAAATTCAGAGGTGAAAAGTAAATGATAGAAGTAATTGGAGTCCGTTTTAAAAAAGCGGGTAAAATATATTATTTCGATCCAGGGGAAGAAGATGTTTCTGCGGACAATTATGTCATCGTAGAAACGGTTCGTGGCATTGAGTTTGGTAAAGTAGTCATTGCAAGCAAACATGTTGGCGAAGAGGATGTCGTCCTTCCTTTAAAGAAGGTCATTCGTATTGCGACGGAGCAGGATAAACGTACCGTTGTAGAAAATCAGCTTCAAGCCAAAAAAGCAATTGATACTTGTACAGAGAAAATTATGGAGCATCAGCTTGATATGAATCTTGTTGATGTTGAATATACATTTGATCGTAATAAAATTATTTTTTATTTTACAGCTGATGGACGCATTGACTTTCGTAATTTAGTTAAAGATCTTGCATCTATGTTTAAGACAAGGATTGAATTGCGGCAAATTGGTGTGCGTGATGAAGCAAAGATGTTAGGTGGTGTTGGTCCCTGTGGGCGCATGCTTTGCTGCTCAACCTTTTTAGGTGATTTTGAGCCTGTTTCTATTAAAATGGCAAAGGATCAAAACCTTTCCCTTAACCCGGCGAAAATTTCCGGACTATGCGGACGCTTAATGTGTTGCCTTAAATATGAAAATGATCATTATGAGGAAGCAAAACGCGATATGCCTGATTTTGGAGAAACGATTAAAACACCTTATGGAAAAGGGAAGGTTGTTGGTCTAAATATCTTAGAAAAACTTGTTCAAATTGAGTTATCTGAACAAGAACGCATGATTGAATATACATTAGATGAAATGATCGAAGAAGGAATTTTAGCGCAGGCCACAAAATAAAGAGGTGAGTTGGCGTGAATAACAGGCAAATTTTTGACCAAGTCTCTGACATGGAGAAACAAATTGGTGAATTATACGAACAGCTTGGTGACTTAAAAGGGAAATTAAGCAGTCTTTTTGAGGAAAGTCACAGGCTGCAAGTAGAAAATCATAACTTGCGCAATCATTTAGAGCAAAAAAATGAGGAAACCCAATCCACTGCAGCCGTAGAGGAGGGACCGGCCAAGGAAGTTCTACCTGGTGAAGGTCATGATAATTTGGCAAGATTATATGAAGAAGGCTTCCACATTTGTAATCTGGAATTTGGAAGTCCAAGACAGGACGAGGATTGCATCTTCTGTCTGGATTTCTTCGCAAAACGAACATAAGAAAGAAGAGAGCTGTCCCCTTTTACAAGGGACAGCTTTCCTAATAAGTAGAGAAAGAGGAGCCTTTAGCTTATGGAATTATATGATGACGAAAGGCTTGATTATTTGCTGGCAGATGAATCCATGCAAATTATTCAAAGTCCAACAGCGTTCGCCTTCTCATTAGATGCTGTATTGCTGGCAAACTTTGCCCATATCCCAATCAAAAGAGGAAACATTCTTGATCTGTGTACAGGGAATGGAGCCATACCCTTATTATTATCCAAACGAACCCATGCTAAAATTGTTGGCGTAGAAATCCAAGAGCGGATTTTTAATATGGCCAAGCGGAGTATCGCTTTAAATAATTTAACAGAACAGCTTCATGTCATCCATGGCGATTTAAAAGAAATGCAGCCGCTTCTAGGACAAAGCAGCTTCGATGTTATCACTTGCAATCCTCCATATTTTCGTTCACCAAAGGAAACAGAGCATAATGTAAGTAAATATCTGACAATCGCAAGACATGAAGTTTATTGTACATTAGAGGATGTTGTCCGCGCCTGTAAATTACATGTTCGTCCAGGCGGAAGAGTCGCAATGGTACATCGTCCAGGAAGACTGGTGGATATCATTGCGCTTTTTAGGCAATATAAATTAGAACCAAAGCGGATTCAATTGATCTATCCAAAGCAAGGAAAGGAAGCAAATATGCTTTTGGTAGAAGGGATTCGCGATGGAAAAGCAGATATTAAAATTCTTCCGCCTTTATACATTTATCGTGAGGATGGGTCATATACAGAGGAGGCTGAGGAAATTATCTATGGAAGATAAGGAGCATCTCGTATATATGCTGAAATGTAGAGATAATACACTATATACTGGCTATACCAATGATTTAGAACACCGGCTGCAGATGCATCTATCAGGCAAGGGAGCAAAATATACTCGTGGCCGGGGTCCTTTTGAAGTTGTTTATAAGGAAAGCTTTGTTTTGAAAGAAGAAGCTTTGCAGAGAGAATATCAAATTAAACAGCTTACTCGTGCGGAAAAAAATGCATTGATTGAGACTAGAGGAAGTGCTGCTGAATGAATATTCAAAAGAGCTTTGAAAATGAACAAGAAGGTGCAATTTATATTGTGCCAACGCCAATTGGCAATCTGGAAGATATTACTTATCGTGCACTGAATATATTAAAAACAGCGAACGTGATTGCTGCAGAGGATACACGTAATACGAAAAAACTGCTGAATTATTTTGAAATAACAACTCCACTAACGAGCTATCATGAGCATAATAAGCGGGAAAAAACAGATCATTTGCTTACCCAGGTAAAAGAAGGTGCGAAAATAGCACTGGTAAGTGATGCGGGTATGCCAGCTATTTCTGATCCTGGGTCAGAGCTCGTTCAAGCAGCAATTGCTGCGGATATAAAGGTTGTTGTGCTTCCCGGAGCGAATGCCGCCATCTGTGCACTGGTTGGATCGGGATTAAATACGGATGCCTTTTATTTTTATGGATTTTTGCCAAGAAAGAAAAAAGAAGCCGTTTTAACACAGCTGAAAAAAATTGAGGCATCGCTTATTTTTTATGAGTCGCCTTTTCGTGTGAAAGATACCGTAGCATCCCTTTATGCGCAGCTTGGAAATCGGAAGGTCACGCTTGCTCGTGAACTTACAAAGCGTTTTGAAGAATATATTCGTGGGAGTTTGGAAGAAGTGCTTGTTTGGACGGAAACCAATGAATTGAGGGGAGAATTTGTTATCATTGTGGAAGGTGCTGCAGCTACGGATTTGACAGAAGAGAACTGGTGGAGCGCACTTGGGATCCTCGAACATGTAGAGCATTATATTGAAAAAGATGGTCTTACAAGTAAAGAGGCAATTAAGCTGACAGCAGCAGACCGCAGCCTACCTAAACGAGAAGTCTACCAAGCCTATCATATAGAGGGTAAATAAGAAAGAATGGGTAGGATTATCGTGTAGAATACTCGCATTAAACAGATAACATCTAGCATACTATAAATCGCAAAATAGTGTGAAATATGTTATGAGGATTTCTACAATAAGAGATGGATAAAAAGGTAACAGAAATCGCTTAACTAGTATGAGTCAGTATTCGTACATTTCTCAAATTGGATTACTGACTTAAAAAAAACCGATTATGGCTATAGGGGTATCGTAAATTAATAACAATAACCCAATTTCAAGTGGATTACTTCATAATCAACTTGCTAGAATTGAAATCCGTCCAAATTTTATAATTCCTGGATTCTGTTTATAGTTTTTCAGCAATTCTCGCCTTTATCAGAATGTAATAATGGTGTTTTTTTTGAAAAGAAAAGTATATTTTTATCCTATTAGATTATCCTCCCCAGGGATCGCATTTAACCCTTCCCTAAAAATCAAATCAATATATAGTGATTTATATCACTGATTAATACTATATGTTGTGTTAAGGTGATGAAGTAACAAGACACATAATTAAAAGTCTAAAGGAGAGGTTTGTACATGTTCAAAAATGCGATTGACATTATCGACAAATTTACATCGCAGCAGGAAAACAAGCAAACAGATTATCTTAGGCACGAGAATAGTAATTATGTTTATTCATTACCACTTTTAAGGCATAATTTAACGAATCATACGGAGGAAGAGTTTCTTTTTAATCACATTCTCCCACCAAAAATAAAAGAGTTATATGATGAGGGAATTGTCTATGTACACGATAAGCAGCTTGCTCCATATTGTGTATCCATTAGCTGTATGGACATTGCTGCAAAAGGTATTCCGTCGCTGGCTAAAAATATGATTTCTTCCAAACCGACTAAGCGGTTTTCAACTTTATTAAGGCATTTTAGTAATGTTGTTACCTTAGTATCGCAGCAAGTCTCAGGTGCAGTCATGCTAGCACAACTTTCAACGATTGCAGCTTCCTATTTATTTGATGAGGAAAATCGTGACATTACATACACAGATGAAGCACTCGTAGAACTATTTCAAAGCCTCATCTGGGAACTGAATATGCCACTTAGATCTGGGGCACAGAGCAGCTTTTCCAATATTACATTAGAATTCGGGAAACCATCTGAAGAAATAAAAGACGAATATGTCGTCATAGGTGGCAAGGGAAGAAATATACAGTATAAGGATATCCCTACAGTTTACTTTGACCGCATCAATCAAGCTATTATTGAAGTGATGGAAAATGGGACAGGCAGTGATGGGATTCCTTTTACCTTCCCGTTATTAACAGTGCAAATTGATGATCATTTTAATTACCAAAACCCACTATTTAACGAACTATTAGATAAAATGTATCATTGGGGTGGTGTATATTTTGAGAACTTTAAAACCAAGCCATATGAGGACCCATATTACAAAACGTTAAATCCGCTCATTCATGCAAAGGATCCAGAAGTAAGTAGAAGCCTTTGTTGCAGATTGCAAATTAACTTAGAGACACTATCCAAAGCCGGTGGTGGTGTTTTTGGATCATCAACTGGTTCCACAGGTGCTGTACAGGTCCTAAATTTAAACATAAATAGAGTACTTTTAGAATTTGGACATGACATGAATCTTGTAAAATCCAAAATACGTGAATACATGGAAGTCATGCAAGAAGCACATATGGAAAAGAGAAAATGGATTGAACAAAACAAAGAACTATATCCTACTTTCTTTGCTTATAATAAGGATTTGAAAAACTATTTTAATGTTTTCGCACTTACTGGAATGAATGAAGGTATCATAAATATAGGTTATAAAGATGGAATTAAAGACAATGGTGGTAAAATGATTGCTCATGAAATTATGCAATACATGACAGAGATCATGAATGAATTTATTGTAAGGGATAAAGTGGCATGTGGAATTGAATATGCTCCTGCCGAAAATGCAGCAATCAAACTTGCTCGGCATGACCTGAAATGGGCAAAAGCAAATAATCGAGAGATTTTCGTACAAGGTGAAGGAGAAAACCCATACTTGACCAGTGGCTGTATGACGCCATTTTCTGAGGAAGATTTCTTAGAACAATTGGAAAACAGTGCTGAATTCCAAGGCTACGCTACATCTGGCAGTGTGTTACATCATTTTCTTGAAGCAAAAGTAAAACCAGAATCCTTAGCAAAATATTTGGATAAAATATTTGAAAAACCGATTAATTATATTACACTGACACCAACTATTACATCTTGTATGAGTTGCGGTCAAAAAATTATTGCTGAAGATGCCAAGAACATTCATCATTGCCCTGTCTGTGAATCAAATGACATTGCAACATTCAGTAGGGTAATTGGTTATTTGAAAATGATTTCTAGAAATAACATACATGTTGATGATAAGGGATATTATGAAGGGAAATATAATTTCTGGTCGAAAGCAAGAAGACATGATTGGACAGTTAGAAAACGATTAAAAGAGGATATGTTGAAGGAGGTTGTTCACCGTTAATTAACGGTGAACATACGATCATGAAATTATATAATAACTTTATTCGTACTTTTACCGACCTGCCTAATCATACGACATTATTAATTCATTCATTGTCAGGCTGTCCACTTCATTGCTTCGGCTGCCACAATTATGATGAGATCATCGCCAACACACCAAGAGAATATAAGACAACAGATAATTTATATGACTATTTGAGGAAAAGTGGGTTTTTGTTCGATGCGGTAATGTTCAGTGGTGGTGAATTTTTGATTAATCCATTAAGTGAAGTGCGAGACTTATTGCAACAAGTGAGAGCACTTTTTGATGGAAAAATTATTGTAACAACTAGCGGGGTTTATTACCAAAAGTTGCGAACATTATATGTGGAAAACCTTGTTGATGGTGTCCATATCGACATGAAGTTGCCATACCATGTATTGGATGTAGAAGAAGATGCTCAAATATATAGAGATATCATGGGGATTACACCAAGTAAAAAACTTGTAGAACAATTAATCGCAAGTGTCGACGCAGTTATTGAACATAACTCTATCTTAGACCAAGTTCGAACAGTGTGTTATCCCTTACTCGATGAGGCATTTTTCACAGAAATAAGGGATTTTGTAGAGGAAAGAAAATCCTATCATGGTAGCATTGTGCCTTATTTTCTGAATGAATTCGTTTATCCTGCAAGTTAATAGCGATCATATAGGTCTCGTGGAACATCCATTTACATACGATGATTTGCGGGACTTTTAACATGAAAACGTTAGAAAAGCAATCTTAGCGTAGTGAAAAAGATTTTGTTTACTCAAGGTTATCGTAAAGTTAAAAAGAAAAAGAAATTCAAAGAAGTTGAAGTTACTTTCACAAAAATGTTACCAGATCAATTCCCAAATTGGTCACAAACTGGTTATGAATGGGTGTATGAAGAAATTTATGGTGCTGATTTTTCCACACTGACCATGGCTATGGAAGAGGGTACTTTTTAACCCTCTTTCCACACTATTTTCCGATTACCCGAAAGAATTAAAAACTGGGCTAGAAGCAGCCCAGTTTAAAAGTTATATTGCAACAAACAAAATTAAAATCTTTTTCCCATCCCCTGAAAACAGGAATCTGCGTTTATTTCAGACGCGATTCGATTTCCTTCGCTAGAGCCTCTGCACCCTCCTGGCTAAGGATTAACTTTCCACCTGCTAAAAGTAAGTTGTCATCGGATACCTCACCAGTAATCTGGCATGTCATTCTTGAGGAAAATTTCCTCAAAACAATTTTGTCGTCATCCACATAAATCTCAATTGGATCCTTTTCATGAATGTCTAGTGTGCGGCGAAGCTCGATCGGTATGACAACACGTCCCAGCTCATCAACTTTGCGAACAATTCCAGTAGATTTCATATTTTTTCCCTCCCCAAAAATGTGTGTGGAATTTGATTACGCCCAAAGATAAAGTGAATCAAATTCCTTTTTCTTTTTTTGATGCCAGTTGCAAGAAGCTTTTGC
This sequence comes from Oceanobacillus sp., assembly GCA_032085455.1. GTDB lineage: Bacteria > Bacillota > Bacilli > Bacillales > Amphibacillaceae > Oceanobacillus. The sequence goes on along the minus strand of DAMDKS010000004.1, from coordinate 5,724 downwards.
TTCATTCTCTTTTTATCTATTACAAGCAAACATCATTAATAAACGTCTGAATTAGATGCTCGTTTAAAGCATCCTTCTTTACCTTAGAATAACAATTTCACTATTTAAAGTCAACTTTTATTCCCAAAATATACATTAGTTAGAAAATTTGGGGTTCTGCTATCGATACATTTTCTTAAAATAGTAAAGTTGTATGATTCACTTATAATAGAATTGCAGTTTAAATTAACAGCAAATTCCCAAATCGTAAAATCATTCAAAGGTTTCTTTTATTATCTATAGTAAACCTATTATTGTCAATAGTAAATGTAATAATAATAATGGAATATCCATATATTTTCCTGATTAGCGAAATTTTAGCATGAAACAAGATACTTTTTTTGCTGTTGAATAGGAAATTATAAGATTTGAGAGCTGTGTCTAACTAACTTTCCCAGAACAGTGACGTCCGGCTGCAACGCAAAAGCATGCAGATCTTTTGGTGGGGCGAGCTTTACCTTTTCATATATTTGATATTTTTGACTGAGAGAGCGCTTCTCACGTTTTTTCTTATTTTCTGTTCGATTTATTTTTTTCGGGGGATTTGGCAAACTTAAATATAGTCGTTACAATAGAAGTTATATTATAATGGTTATGAGAAATGAGGAGGTTCGGTATGGAACAGAATAAGAAAACCTTTTATATAACAACACCAATTTATTATCCGAGCGGAAAACTACATATTGGAAACGCATATTCCACAATTGCTTGTGATGTCATGGCGAGATATAAGCGCTTGACAGGCTATGATGTATTTTATCTGACGGGCAGTGATGAGCATGGTCAAAAGATTGAACAAAAAGCAAATGAACTTAAGGTTACACCCCAGAAGTATGTAGATGATATGGCTGAAGGTATGCAGAAACTATGGAAGTTACTCGATATCAGTAATGATAAATTTATTCGTACAACAGATCCAGTACATGAAAAAGCAGTCGCAGCTATCTTTGAACGCTTTCTTGAACAAGGGGATATTTATTTAGATGAGTATGAAGGCTGGTACTCTATCCCTGATGAAACGTTCTATACAGAAACGCAGCTCGTTGATGTAGAACGTGATGCTGACGGAAACGTGATTACTGGTAAATCCCCAGATAGTGGACACCCAGTAGAATTAATTAAAGAAGAATCCTACTTCTTTAAGATGAGTAAATATGCTGATCGATTATTGGAGTATTACGAAACGCATCCAGATTTTATTCAGCCGGAATCACGCAAGAATGAGATGATTAATAACTTTATTAAACCAGGACTGGAAGATTTAGCAGTATCGCGTACGGTATTTTCATGGGGAATTCAGGTTCCCAGCAATCCCAAGCATGTTGTCTATGTCTGGATCGATGCCTTAGCAAATTATATTACGGCATTAGGCTATGGTACAGATAACCCAGCGTTATTTAATAAATACTGGCCAGCAGATGTGCATATGGTTGGAAAGGAAATTGTTCGTTTCCATACGATTTATTGGCCAATTATGCTGATGGCACTTGACTTGCCGCTGCCGAAGAAAGTTTTTGGACATGGCTGGTTATTGATGAAGGATGGAAAAATGTCCAAGTCGAAAGGAAATGTCGTGTATCCAGAAATGCTTGTTGAGCGGTATGGCTTAGATCCGCTGCGCTATTATTTAATGCGGGAGGTTGCTTTTGGCAGTGATGGGGTCTTTACACCAGAGGATTTCGTATCCCGCATGAACTATGATTTGGCAAATGATCTTGGTAATCTGCTTAATCGTACGGTTGCGATGATTAATAAATATTTTGCTGGTGAAGTGCCAAGTTATAATGGTGTCGTTACAGCTTTTGATGAAGACCTGGAACAGTCTGCCAGAAAAGTAATTACTGGCTATCAGGAAGAAATGGAAAAAATGCAATTCAGCAGTGCCTTAACACAGATTTGGAAGTTAATTTCCCGTGCGAATAAATATATTGATGAAACAGAGCCTTGGAAGCTTGCTAAAGACGATCATAAAAAAGCTGAACTTGAAAGTGTTATGCTTCACTTAGCTGAGAGCTTGCGAATTGCAGCAACACTGCTGCAGCCCTTCCTGACAAAAGCACCGAAAGCAATTTTTTCTCAGCTGGGTCTTGAGACAGAACAAGCTGGTGATTGGGAGCTGGTTCAATTTGGCAATTTCCCTGCAGGTGCTAAAGTTGTAAAAAAAGGTACACCAATCTTCCCGCGCCTTGATACGGAAGTAGAAGCAGATTATATCCGTTCACAAATGAGTGGAGGGAAAAATGCAGAGGAGGAAGCGTGGAATCCAGAAGAAACAGAGCTTGTCTCAAGTAAAGAAAAGCAAATTAAATTTGACCAGTTTGATAAGGTAGAATTAAAAGTTGCTGAAGTTATTGCTTGCAGCAAGGTTGAAGGGGCAGATAAACTGCTTAAGTTCCGTCTTGATGCAGGAGATGAAGCGCATCGTCAAATTCTTTCAGGAATTGCTGAATACTATCCAAACCCTGAGGAATTAGTCGGAAAGAAGGTAGTAATTGTCGCCAATCTGAAGGCTCGCAAAATGCGCGGTGAGATTAGTCAAGGAATGATTCTTTCAACGGAAAGTGAAGGAAAACTAAAAGTGATTGAAGCGCCACAGGATGTTCTGAATGGTTCACCAATTTCGTAAAGGTGCATAGCAAAGGACATGATTGAGGTAAAACTTTTAGACAAAGAAATACCCTGCTGTGATGGAGCAGGGTATTCTTTCTATATAGAGCCTATTCAAATTTAGAATAAAGGATGAAGAAGGATGTTATTTGACACACATGTACATTTAAATGCCTGGCAATTTAAAGAGGACAGAGAAGAGACGATACAGCGTGCTTTTGCTGCAGGTGTAGAATATATGGTTGTCGTCGGTTTTGACCATGAAACGATCCCGCTTGCGATAGAAATTGCAGAACAAAATGAAAATATTTATGCTGCAGTTGGATGGCATCCTGTTGATGCCATCGATATGACAGAAAAGGAATTGAATTGGATAGAAGAATTATCCAAGCATCCCAAGGTTGTAGCACTTGGAGAGATGGGTCTGGATTATCATTGGGATAAATCACCTAAAGCTGTGCAAAAGGATGTATTCCGTAAACAAATTCGCCTTGCTAAAAAGCTTGATATGCCTATCATCATTCATAATCGTGAGGCAACAGAGGATATTATTAAAATACTCCAGGAAGAGGACGCACAAACGGTTGGCGGTATCATGCATTGCTATAATGACTCTGTTCAGTATGTGCAGACCTGTCTTGATATGAATTTTTATATTTCGCTTGGAGGACCAGTAACATTTAAAAACGCACCACTCCCAAAAGAAGTCGCAAAGGAAGTGCCTTTAGATCGTTTACTTATTGAAACAGATGCACCATATCTTGCGCCACACCCAAATCGCGGTAAACGTAATGAACCAGCGTATGTAAAGCTAGTAGCAGAAAAAATCGCCGAGCTTAGAGAAACCTCATTGGAGGAATTAGCGAAACAAACAACAGAAAATGCATTTCGTGTATTTAGCATTCCTTTTAAAGGATAAAAATAGAGTATCTTAAACCATCCCAAAGCTATTTTTAGTTTGGGGTGGTTTTTTCTTAAACAAATATATTTCCCCTTTTATCCCGAGTTAACTGGCAGTAAGACCCCCCACTCCAAGAATTCGCGGTGAAAATAAGAATGGTAAGCGGGGGACAACTGCCAGTAAATCCCTGATTGGTTCAACTAACATGCAGTGGGGGGAAATCCTCCACTGCATGAAGTTTCACTTTATCGACTTTCAAACTAAAAATGCCTCCGAGTTTATGATAAACTTCGACATCTATATGTAATTTTCGCGAAAAAGGAAAAAACATCTAAAAATATCAGAAAATCAACTATATTTTTGCAATAAAACCGTAACACTTGTCGTATTTTTGGAAAACCACGGAAATGGTTACCCTAAAATCAATGCGATTTTTAATGGAATGAGAATACTCTGTTAATTCTGTTGTGCTTGGCTTGCAAGGGATACGAGTGTATTGAAAGGATTAAAATATAATTCAACAGGAGATGTAATCTATTTGTAATTTGATTGTAAACGGAATTGCTTTGACTTAACATAACCCTGTTTACTATAATCGGTTTCGTACAAGGAGGCAGGAGCATGAAATATATTCATAAGCTTATGCTGGCATCAAAAACGAAAATGATTCTTTCAGCAATTGGTGTCTTAGCACTTGTTTTATTTTCTAGCTATGTAGTTTATGAGGCTGCAAAAGCGGAGGTTGTAATTGTAGACAACGGAGAAGAACAAGTAGTTCATACACATAAGAAGACGGTTGAAGAATTATTTACAGAAGCAGGTATCGCTATTGGTGACCATGATGCATTATCACATAAAATCAGCGCACCGATAGAAAATGGAATGAAAATTGATTATAAGACAGCAAAGCAGGTTACTGTCGTAATTGATGGTGCTGCTGAGAATTTCTATACAACAGAAGATACAATTCAAGATTTCTTCAAAGAACATGGTCTATCTTTTTCAAAAGATGATGACATTTCACATGGAAAAACGGAAGCAATTGAAAATGGTTTAGAAATTAATGTGAAGAAAGCCTATGATGTTGCAATTAATGATGGCGGGGAGAAACAAGTCGTTCCTGCAACAGGTGGAACAGTGGAGGATTTACTTGCCAAGCATGACATTGTTGTAAATGATGCAGATAAGGTTAAACCAGCATTAGATAAAAAGGTCAAGAAGGATATGAAAATTTCGATTATCCGCGTAACAACGGAAACAGAAGAAGTTGCAGAAGCTGTAGCTTACCATACAGAACATAAACAGGACAGTTCTTTGCCAAAGGGTGAAGAAAAGGTCATTACCCAAGGCCAAGAGGGTCAAGTTGTAAAAAAGTTTAAAGTAACGAAAGAAAACGGCAAGGAAGCAGACCGTGAACTGGTTGATGAAGTAGTGAAAAAAGAAAGTGTCAATCATGTTGTAGCAGTTGGTACCAAGGAGGCTGCTCAAGAACCAGATTCCAATCTTGTTACATTATCAGATGGATCAACTTCTGCACCATCTAGTGAAAAAACTTTAACAATGACAGCAAGTGCATTTACTGCGTCGTGTGGTGGCTGTTCAGGAGTGACTACTACAGGGATTAATCTTCAAGCTAATCCAAATATGAAAGTTATTGCGGTTGATCCAAGTGTCATCCCTCTCGGCTCCAAAGTATGGGTTGAAGGCTATGGTGTTGCAGTAGCTGGCGATACTGGCGGTGCGATTAATGGTAACCGAATCGATGTCCATGTGGCGGATAAGTCGGAAGCAAGCAGCTGGGGTGTGCGTACTGTAGAAGTGAAGGTTATAAAGTGAAACTTTGTTTAGTGGGGGTTTCTTTCCATCCCTACTAAATGTTTACACTGTGATAAACTAAATGAGTGTATGAATAGGAATTGATGCTCTTCTCATGCTAAAATCATGGGGAGGGCTTTATTTTTATGATGATCTGGGAAATTATAAATTTTTCTAGTGTGTATAACTAATTATATGGGCACTTCCGCCTTTTGGCTGATATTGTCGGGTATCATCTCACAAACAAAAGGATGATCTCGAAAGACAGGTTCAAAATATGACTGACTATCTAATTCAGCAAGGCAACCCTTTTAAAATTATTAAAGATATTGGAAGTGGAATCAATTACAACAAAAAAGGTT